>CALAOB010000001.1 GCA_937927445.1 uncultured Oribacterium sp.
TGTTCGCGGACTGCATGACCATCGAGCCGATCGCGGTGACCGAATACTGGAGGCCCATCGGCACGCCCATGACGACGAGGTTCCGGGCCACGGTGCTGTTCCAGTGGCAGTCCTCGCGCGCCGGATGCAGCACCGGCATCACACGGATGATGTAGACGAGGCAGGCGATACCGCTCAGGGCCTGCGCGGTGATCGTCGCAAGCGCGGCGCCGGCACATCCGAGATGGAGCACCGCGATGCAGAAGAGATCCAGAAATACGTTCAGGAAGGTCGAGATCGCGAGGAAGATGAAGGGTGCCTTCGAGTTTCCGACCGCGCGGAGCAGGCTCGACAGCAGGTTATAGAGGAGCGTGAACGGGATGCCGAGGAAGATGATCAGCAGGTACTGATACGCGTCCTGGTAGATGTCGTCCGGTGTCTGCATGATGTGCATGATGAGCGGGCACAGGAGTGCGGTCAATGTCGTCAGCACCACGGCGATGATGGCAGTCACCACAAGGCTGTGGTACACGTAGCGCCGGAGGCCCTGCATATCTTCTGCGCCGAAGCGCTGGGACACCGGGATGCCGAAGCCGGCGCAGCTGCCCATGCAGAAACCGAGGACGAGGAACTGGACGCTCGAGCTGGAGCCGACCGCGGCCAGCGCATCCGCGCCGAGGAGACGCCCGACGATCATCGCATCGACGATGTTGTAAAACTGCTGAAACAGATTCCCGAGCAGAAGCGGGACCATAAAAACGAGGATCAGACGAAGCGGGGAACCCGACGTCATGCTCTGAACATTACTCTTACTCATATCCTACCTGATAATTCTGTGAAATACCGGATGAAAATGAGCTCTGTCGGTTTCCGACAGAGCTCTATGGGGCAAAATGCATCGTGGGAGGATGCATCCGCTGTCAAAAAGAATTTACTCGACGATCGCGCCGGAGTCGGCGGAGTGTACGAGCTTCGCGTACTTCTTGAGGTAACCGGTGAGGTTGCGCTGCTCGCGCACCTTCATGGTCTTCTTCCGCTCCTCAAGCTCCTCGTCGGAAACCTCGAGGTTGATGGAGTAGTTCGGGATGTCGATCTTGATCTTATCGCCATCCTTTACGTATGCGATGGTACCGCCGGCCTGGGCCTCCGGGGAAACATGTCCGATGGCTGCGCCACGGGATGCGCCGGAGAAACGTCCGTCGGTGATGAGGGATACGGTCGTATCGAGCTTCATGCCGGCGATGGCCGAGGTCGGTCCGAGCATCTCACGCATACCAGGTCCGCCGGCCGGACCCTCATAACGGATCACGACACAGTCACCCGGCTTGATCTCGCCACCGTAGATCGCCTTGATGGCGTCTTCCTCGGAGTCGAAGCAGCGCGCGGTGCACTCATTGACCATCATCTCCGGTGCAACGGCTGAACGCTTGACGATGGAGCCATGTGGTGCGAGGTTGCCATAGAGAACGGCGAGACCGCCCTCCTTGAGGTATGGATTATCGAACGGACGGATAACCTCCGGATTACGATTGACGCTGTCCTTCGTCGCCTCGCCGATGGTCTCACCGAGAACCGTCATACAGTCTCTGTGAATGAGGCCATGCTCATCAAGCTCGTGGATCACGGCATAGATTCCGCCGGCATCCATGAGATCCTGCATGTGGTGGTGACCCGCCGGTGCCAGATGGCAGAGGTTCGGGGTACGGTCGGAAATCTCGTTAATCTTATGAAGATCAAACGGAACGCCTGCCTCATGCGCGACGGCCATGAGGTGAAGCGCGGTATTGGTGGAGCAGCCGAGGGCCATATCGGTGGTCAGACAGTTCTCGATCGCGTCTGCCGTGATGATGTCACGCGGACGGATGTTCTGCTCGAGGACCTTCATCACCTGCATGCCGGCCATCTTCGCGAGACGGATACGCTCGGAATAGACTGCCGGGATGGTACCATTGCCCGGAAGCGCCATGCCCAGTACCTCACAGAGGGAGTTCATGGAGTTCGCAGTGAACATACCGGAGCAGGAACCGCAGGTCGGACAGCAGGTATTCTCGATGTCGAGGACACCCTTCTCGTCCATGAGGCCGGCCTTGAACGCACCGACTGCCTCAAACGCGGTGTTCAGGTCACGCTGATGAAGAGACAGCATTGGCCCACCCGATACGAAAACGGACGGCAGATTCAGACGGCAGGCTGCGAGGAGCATGCCCGGCACGATCTTATCGCAGTTCGGGATGAAGACGAGGGCGTCGAGGGCGTGGCCGCTCGCCATACACTCGATGGTGTCGGT
Organism: uncultured Oribacterium sp.; assembly: GCA_937927445.1. Taxonomy (GTDB): domain Bacteria; phylum Bacillota; class Clostridia; order Lachnospirales; family Lachnospiraceae; genus Oribacterium. The sequence continues at coordinate 2,267 of CALAOB010000001.1, forward strand.
GATGAGCTCACGGGATGACAGTGAGAAGTGCATGCCATCGTGGCCCATCGCGATACCGTCGCAGACGGCGATGGTGTTGAACTCCAGCGGGGTGCCGCCGGCCATCAGGATACCATCTTTGACCGCGCGGGAGATCTGCTGCAGGTGCTCATGGCCCGGAACGACCTCGGTGAATGAATTGACGACGCCGATCAGCGGACGGCGGATCTGCTCGTCGGTCAGGCCGTCGGCCTTCAGAAGTGAACGGTGCGGGGTATGCTCGATACCCTTCTTTACTACATCACTACGCATAGTATGCCTCCTGTATTTTTCAAATCACGCTACGTATTTCTTCTTATTATATCACAGGTCGCCTAGCTCTGGCCGTAGGCCAATGCAGGCGGCCACCATGATGGCTGCGGCTCCGGTCATCCGAAAGCACCGGAATGTCCGGAACCCGACATCTGCGTTATGCCAGGATCAGGCCCGGGAAAGCCAGTGGTGCATAGAGGATCACGAAGAACACCACGATGAGGCCGATCAGGTACGGGATGATGGCCTTCGATATCTTCGTCATCGGCAGTCCAGTGATGCCCGAGGCGACGAAGAGGTTGATGGCTACCGGCGGGGTGATCATACCGATGGCGAGGCCGACGGCGAAGACAACGCCGAAGTGGACGAGGTTCACTCCCATGGCCTTCACGAGCGGAAGGAATACCGGGGTGAGCAGGATGATTGCGGAGGAGGTCTCCATGAAGACACCTGCGACCAGGATGATGAGACCGATCAGGAAGAGGATGATGTAGGCATTGCTCGAAACAGAGAGAACGGCCTTCGAAATCATCTCCGGGATCTTCCAGTTCGCAAGTACCCAGCCGAACGGACCAGAGAAGCCGATGATCAGCATGATGACGGAGGAGGTCTTCGCGGAGTTCTTCATGATCTCCATGAGGCCCTTCGGCGTGAGGTCACGGTACACGAAGAAGCCGATGATGATAGAGTAGATAACCGCGACGTCGGCCGCCTCGGACGGGGTGAAGTAGCCGGAGAAGATACCACCGAGGATGATCAGCGGCATGAGGATGCCCCAGATCGCATGGAGGAAGGTCTTCAGGACGTTCTTCACACTGAGCGGTGTGCCCTTCGGGTAGTTGAGCTTACGCGCTTCCACGAGGGCGATGACGATCAGGATCGCACCCATCGTGATGCCCGGGATGAAGCCGTTACGGAAAAGCGTATTGACCGACTGCTCTGCGATGACGGCGTAGAGAACCATCGGAACAGATGGCGGGATGACGACGCCGATCGTACCGGCGGCGGCGATGAGGGCAGCGGACTTATCAACATGATAGCCACGCTTCTCGAGCTCCGGGATGAGGGTCGCACCGACCGCAGCCGTAGTTGCGGCACCGGATCCGGAAATCGCCGCGAAGAACATGCCGGCGAGGACGGAAACGATGGTGAGACCGCCACGGATCCAGCCGAGGAGGGACTCTGCGAACTCGACGAGCACCTTGGACACGGCGCCCTTCGACATGAGGTCACCGGCCAGAATGAAGAACGGAACGGCGATCAGCGAGAAGCTGTCCTGCGCGGTGAAGATACGCTGTACCATCATAAGGGCAGGTACGTCACCGGCGACGAGGGTGATGAAGGCGGCGATGGCGATGGTGAAGCCGACCGGAACGCCGAGAAGAAGTAAAACTGCGAACGAAATAAACAGTACGGCTGCCATTATGACTCCACCTCCTTCACTTCATCCATGTGGAACAGCTGCTGCAGGAACGCATCCAGTGCATGTACGGCCATGAGGCCACATCCGAAGTCGATACCTAAGTATACATAGCGCATCGGCCAGCGGAGGGATGCGGAAAGCTGTGTTCCCTGCTTACCGAAATACTTATAACCGTAGTATACGACCACCAGACAGAGTGCGAAGCAGAGTGCATGTACGAGCAGCTGCATGACTCTCTTCACCGGTGCCGGCATCACATCCTGCAGTACCGTGACGGCGATGTGTCCGCCGTGCTTGTACACGCAGCCGGCGCCGAGCATCGAGCACCAGATCAGTAAATAACGGGTGGCCTCCTCGGACCACTGCAGTGACTTAAAGAAGATACGGCACACGATCTGTGCACCGGTGATGATGACCATCAGAAGCAGCATCACGAAGATGACGTAACCCATCACCTTATCGATTGCATCTGATAACTTATGAACAGCTTTAACAAATCCCACTTTGTCTGCCCCTTTCACTACCTGCTTCCGACATCGTCCGGATGCCGGATTCTGAAGTGGAGCCTGCTCTCGCAGGCTCCCTCTCCAGTTTTCTACATATTCTTTCTATATAAGAAATTTTCGCGTATCGCTACGATTTCTTCGAAAGTTCCCTTTCCAGTCGCCCGGGGAGGATTACTTCACAGTCGCGATGACGTCGTTGATCTTCTTTACATAGTCTGCATACTGAGGATATGCATCGTATACCGGCTGTACGGCTGCCTTGAAGGAAGCGATATCCGGGTTCTCCTCGACCTCCATGCCGTTGTCCTTCATCGCCTGAAGCTGATCTGCCTCCTGTGCAGCTACCCACTCTCTCTCATACTCTGCGGCATCCTGTGCTGCATCGAGGAATACCTGCTGGGTATCGGCGTCGAGCTCGTTGAACTTATCAAGGGACATGGTGACGATCGCAGTGGAGTAGCTGTGACCATCGAGGGTTGCATACTTCTGGGACTCCCAGAGCTTGTAGGAGTTGATAACGTTGATCGGGTTCTCCTCACCATCGACGGTGCCCTGCTGTAAAGCGGTCAGTGCATCAGCCCATGCCATCGGCGTTGCGTTTACACCGAGTGCATCGAAGGCCTTCTGGTAAACCTCATTCTCCATAACACGGATCTTGAGGCCCTTTACATCCTCTGCGGTCTTGATCGGACGAACGTTGTTTGTAAGATCACGGAAGCCTCTCTCTGCATATGCGAGACCCTTGAGACCGGAGCCCTCGAGTGTATCGAGAAGGGAACGACCTACCTCACCATCGAGCACGGCGTATGCCTGCTCCTTGTTCTCGAAGAGATACGGCATATCGAGAACGCCCATATCCGGGGAGAAGTTTACGAACGGGCCGGAAGTAACGATACCCATATCGAGGGTGCCCATCTGCATGGACTCGAGCATATCACGCTCACCGCCGAGGTCTCCGTTCGGGTGAAGCTCGATCGCGTACTTGCCATCGGTCTTATCCTGTACATCCTGTGCGAACTTGACCGCTGCGATCATGAAGGAATCCTGCTCGTTCGTGGTCATGCCAAGCTTGAACACGGTTGCGCCCTCCGGGATCTCCGGCTGTACGTTCGATGCGTTCTTGACATCATCAGCAGTTGCGGTCGCCGTGGTCTCAGCACCTGCTGCAGTGGTCTCCTCTGCGGCTGCGGTGGTGTCTGCGGCTGCGGCTGTCGTCTCTGCGGCTGCTGCGGTAGTTGCCTCCGGTGTGCTGGATAATCCGCATGCTGCCAGGGATGCTGCCATCGCGCCGGCCATCATCATGGCCATCATTCTGTTCTTTCTCATAATGTCTCCTCCTCAAATTGTATACACAAATGTAAACGTTTTTATATTTCATCCGCCGAAGCGGCTGAAAGCTTCTTTCATCAATACGAGGTCAATGCTTACGGATTTACATCATCGCGAATCTGCCCATACATGGTCGATTTGGTTCTCAAATCAATCGGTGCAACCAGATACAATAAAAAAAGCCTTTGTCTCTTTTTATCAAAGAGACAAAGGCTGTAAAGTCCTCTGCGGTACCACTCTCATTGTCGAATAAAACGACCACTCTGTCGCATCTATCAATGCTTAGTCCTTTAACGGAGACCAGCCCGGCGTAACCTACTAACCAGTGCGTTCAGCGCGCAACTCAGAGATGATTTTCACAGCTTTCGTTCCACTGTCTCGCACCCTCCGACAGCTCTCTGGCTCGCTCCAACTGCTACTTTTTCTCGTCAACGTTTTTTGCTCTGTATTGATTTATCCGTAATTTACGCCTTTTCCACAGCAGTGTCAAGAAGTCTGCATAGTTCAATATTTCATGTCTATTATAACTGCATTTCGTTCTTTTGCTCAAGTTCATCAAAAACTTCATCCACATCAAAGGAATCACCCGCTCGAGCCTGGTCTAGCCCTGTCGATATCATTTGATCAAACTGGTCTTGTTTCATTTCATCGTGTGTAACCATCGTAGTCCCCATTCACTATCGAAATAAAAGATTACTCTAGTCCCGTCTCTTCCGGCAGTCCGAGCATGATATTCATGTTCTGGACGGCAGCGCCGCTTGCGCCCTTTCCGAGGTTATCGAAAAGCGCGGTCACGGTCGTCTGCTCCTCATGACCGCAGACGACGATCTCGAGGCGGTTCGTGCCGGCGAGCTTATTTGCGTAGAGCTTGCTGTCATTCTCACCGAACGGCACGACGGATACGAAGTGCTCGTCACGGTAGTAGTCCGCGAGCTTCGCACAGATCTCCTCCGCGCTCGGCTGCCCCGGCAGGAGCCGGTTCTGGAGCATGATCGTCGTCGCCATCCCCTTATAATAATCGTCCACGACCGGCATGAAGACCGGCGGATACGCGAGTCCCGTCACGGCCTGCATCTCCGGAAGATGCTTATGATGCAGGTTGAGGCCATAGATGCCCGGCGCGTCCAGCAGCTCTGAACGTCCTTCCGCCTCATACTCCGCGATCATCTTCTTGCCGCCGCCGGAGTAGCCGGTCAGGCTGTAGCAGCTCATCGGGTAGTCCTTCGGAATCACGCCCATCGCCACCAGCGGTGCCGTCGTCGAGATGAAGCCCGTCGCATGGCAGCCCGGATTCGCCACACGCTTACTCGTGCGAATCGCCTCCCGCTGCGCCTTCGACAGCTCCGGATAGCCATAGGTCCAGTCCGGATTCGTCCGGTGTGCCGTCGACGCATCGATCACGCGCACATCTGGGTTCTCAATGAAGGAAACCGCTTCTCTGGCACTTTCATCCGGCAGACAGAGAAACACGATATCTGCGCTGTTGAGATACTTCTTCCGCTCGTCCGGATCATGCCGGAGATCCTCCGGAATCCGCAGCAGCTCGAGATCCTCGCGTTGACCGATCCGGTCATAGATCTGAAGTCCTGTCGTGCCACTCTGACCATCGATATAAACTTTCGTCTTCATGATTTCCTCCCATAAAAATACCCGTCATCCAGACAGCTCTGAATAACGGGTATTATATACCTGTGAAAATTTAAGCGTCTACCACATTCACGCCAGACGCTATAACAATCAGTGTTAGCAGTTATTCCTTCACATCCGTGGCGTCATCCGGGCCGAGCTCGATGATGTCGTCAGCATCCTTCGGGGTCGGTACGAGGTGGGCACGATCAGACAGACTGTGGTCGCCTGCATTGGCCCAATGCTGACGATCCGCAGCACGGGTGGCGCGTCCATCCACAGAGCGTCCGTCGGCAGAGGCGGTCGGTAGACCGAAGCGCCGCGCGATGTAATCGTGGAGCGAGCCGGAGATATAGAAAATGCCGAGGAGCAGCAGGATCTGCGGCATCACAAAGATGCTGAGGGCCGTGAGGAGGCCGTTCATGAGCTTCGCACGGGTCAGGAAGAGGCGGATCAGGAGCGAGATGGCGATCGCACCGAAGCACATCAGGATGATGTAGCCGACGATGCCGATGATCTGGATCAGGCTCTGGAGGATCGCGTTCTCGAGCGGCTTCGCGAAGGTGTAATTATAGGCGAAGAAGGCGAGGATGGACAGGGCGCCCAGCCAGCGCGGCGGGTAATACTCGATGATCGGCTTCGGCTGCGGTACCGCCACGTGCAGGCGACGCAGGATCAGAAGGCTCAGCTCATAGATGATGAAGCCCTGGACGGCACCGGTGAAGGCAACGGAAACGATCAGGATGCGCTTCAGGAAATCCGGTGTCAGCATCTGCTGGAAGACGTCCATCTGGGCAGCGCCCTGCGCGGTCGCGCCGGCACCGGCGATTTTCTGAGCCGATTCGAGCGCCTGCGTCATGATCGTCTGCATCTCGAGGACATCCTGATCGAGCGTCGTGCCCGAGATGACCGCGAGGAGGATGACATTGACCAGCTCCGTGATGATCGAGAGCAGCATCACGAGGAGGAGGGTCCGGGTCATATCCTTCTTATCGTGGATACGGCTGCCGAGGATCATGCCGATGAAGGCCATGCAGGACGAGTAGATGAGCGTCGTCGGCAGACTGAAGAACACGGCCATCAGCGTGGACGCGATCCAGACCGCGAAGCTCGAGCGGAGACCGTAACGTGCGCCGTACGCGACCATCGGGATCGGCAGGATGAAGATGAGCGCGCCCTGAAACATGGAGCCGGTCTGGCGGTCGATCAGGAGCAGTATCGTAAAGAGCGCGGTGATCATCGCACCGAACGTGATTTTCTGAGTTTTCTGGTTCAATATGTTTACCTCGATTCTGAATTCTCATAAATATATATCATATCACTGCCTGTTTTTCTCGGAATTTCAGAAGAATTATGCTGGAATTCCTGAGAGCAGAGTGTTATAGTCGGAACGTTTGAAATTTTTCATCACAGGAGTTCGCAATGAAACTGATCAAATCAAGAAGAAACCTGTTGATTCATCTTTGCATGGCCTTCATGGGCGGTTATGCCGGTATGTACGGCATCCTGGTCCGTGGCTCGTTCGGACAGGCCATCACCTCGAATCTCGCAAATGTCTTCCGGCATCTGCTGCTCGGGGACAATGTAGAGGACGCGTTGTTCCGCGCCGGTGCGCTGCTTGTCTTTCTGTTTTCACTTGCACTTACACATATCCTTCAGATGAAGGACCGTCGCACCGCGGAAATCACCTGCCTCGTATCACAGCTTGCCTGCATCCTGATTTCGGCAGCGATCCCGGAATCCACCCAGGGTGCACTGGCGCTCTATCCGATTTTTTTCCTGACCGGTATCCAGTGGGGCACCTTCACCGGTGCCGAGGGCTTCAACAGCGCGACGATCTTCTGCTCGAATAATTCGAAGCAGGCACTCTTCGGCTGGATCGACTATATCCTCACAGGAAAGCACGAAAGCTTCAGGCAGGGTCTCTTCTACACCGCGACCCTCGCCTTCTTCTATGTCGCCGTCGTCATCTCCGTCTTCATGAGTGACCGCTTCGGCGCGCACGCCATCCTCCTCGAGCTTCTGCCGCTCGCGATGGTCTCCGGCGTCTGGCTCGTCAACGACCGCGCCGCCGCGAAGGACGTGGCGCTCGCTGCGTGACAAAAATGAAATCGTAACGCTTATATATATGGCTGCCGCACCAATTGGTGCGACAGCCATTTTGATTTCCAGGGCTTCATGCCTGCTGCAGGCGGGTCGTCATCCAGTAGGCGCCCATTGACTGTCCTGGTTGCTCGGTAACGTCGTCCGTGAGATACTCGCCGAGGCCGACCGAAGTCGGGTCGAAGGCCCGCGCCTCGTCCTCGCTTCCGAACTCGACTTCCGCATACCAGAATTCGGTCGGCGCGCCCTCATCCACATGATTCACCTCAAGCTGATGTCCGTCCGGCAGCTGATAGGTCCGGCGGAGCTTCGGGATCAGTGGCAGGCCGATGAGATCCTCGAGCTCGCGGAAGCGTGCCTCCTCGATCGGGAACTCGATTTCCTTCCGGCTGAGCCGCCCCTTTGACTTGAAGCAGAGGATAAATTCGTCCTTCAGCGGCTTCGTCGGACACTGCGCCGCGGAGTCTTCCGCGCCGGCTGTGTTCTGCGCTGCGCCGTCCTGTGGTATTGCCTGGCTCTGCGCCAGCGCGCCATCACTCAACATCAGCAGCTTCTCCTCGCGGATCCGCACGGTCGGTCGCACCGACACATAGCCCTGCCGCATCTCCTCTTCCTTCCGTAGCGGGTAGCCCTCCGGCCAGCCCTGCACCATCCACTTACGCTCGATTTCCATTCCCATATTTCTACCTCTAATCTATATTCTGGTTCAATGCTTCCGACCGCCACTTCGTCACGTAGCGATCGGGATCCTCCCCGCCGATGCTCTCGTACAGTCCGGCCATCTGTGTCGTGGACGTCAGCATTGGCTGACCATATCAGGCGAGGAACTGAAAGCCCATCACGACGATGCCGAGGATCACCAGGATGACGCCGGTCGCCTGATTCAGGGTCTTCGCGGACGCACGGTTTGCGAAGACGGCGGCGATTCGCGCCCAGATAAAGGTGAACACGATGCACAGTACCCAGACGGTCACATCCGGCATACCGCCGATCGCGAAGTGCGAAACCGCGCCGGTCAGCGCCGTGAAGGTCATGATGAAGACGCTGGTACCCACGGCGGTCTTCAGCTCGTAGCCGAGGACGGAGGTGAGAATCAGCAGCATCATCATACCACCACCGGCACCGATGAAGCCACAGATAAATCCGATCAGAACACCGCAGATGACGGACTGGATGGCCCGCTTCTGCGCGGACACGCCCTGCATGGACTCCTTCGTCGTCATGACCGGACGCACGATGAACTTGATACCGAGCAGGAAGGTCATGAAGACAGAGAAGCTGCCCATGGTCGCGGACGGCACGAGGGAGGAAATATAGCTGCCGATAACAGTGAACATCAGCACACTGATCATCATGATGATGCCGTTTTTGATATCGAGATTTTTATTTTTCCCGTAGGTGTAGGCCGAGACCGCGCTCGCCAGCACATCCGATGAGAGGGCAATGCCGACGGCCATATACGGGTCCATGCCGAGGAAGGTGACGAGCATCGGTGTGATCACGGCGGCCGCGCTCATCCCCGCGAAGCCCGTGCCGAGGCCGGCGCCCATGCCGGCGAAAAAGGTAACGATAATAGCAAAAAGAAGTGACATAAACTAAGCCTCCGTATTTTTTATATTCTTTTCCATCTGCATCAGCGCCGTGCGAAACGCAGCGAGCGTCGTTTCATCGATGCCCTGCAGCATCGTGTCGATGAACTGCTTCTGCACTGCGCGGCCCCGCTCGACGATCGGTGCCGCCTTCTCCGTGAGCTCGAGCTCTACCTTCCGGCGGTCATGCGCGACCTCGCGGCGCACGAGCAGCCCTTCCTGAACCAGACGGTCGACGTTGATCGACACGAGGTTCGCCTTGATCCGGCGGATCTCCACGATATCCCGCGCACTCTTGTACTCCGGATGATTCGCGAGAAACATCAGGATATCAAACGCCGTCTGCGGGATATCCAGCTCATGGCAGAGCGCCTTACAGCTCCGCGTATACGCCCGGCTGATCTTATCTGCAAAAGAAATATCGAACATAATTCCTCCATTTTTGATTAGTTCATTTTTGAACAATCGGAGTATAGAACGATTTTACGAAGATGTAAAGAGGGAGGCATGAAACCAACTGTTAAATTTCTGTGAAGCTATGGATTCTCCTGCCGCTGCGATCTACAATCGCTTTATCATTTATCCGAGGCCGAACGTAAGGATTTTATCCCCCTGCACGCGTGGCGCACAGTACGTAAATACGTGCAGGCCTCGGGCGACGTTTCATCGAACGTATATTTATAAACATTGGCGAAAGGAGTTTAAAGAGACGATGTGTACAGCAGCAACCTATAAGACGAAGGATTTTTACATCGGCAGAACGCTCGATTATGAGTTTTCCTATGGTGAAGAGGTGACGGTCACGCCGCGAAACTATCCGTTCCGGTTCCGCCACGCCGGTGAGCTGAAGTCTCACTATGCGATCATCGGCATGGCCTTCGTGGCCGGCGGCTACCCGCTTTACTATGATGGCGTGAACGAGAAGGGCCTCGGCATGGCAGGTCTTAATTTCGTGGGCAATGCGGTCTATCAGGATGCCCTCCCGGATGTGCCAGCGGAGACCGATCAGGTCGCGCAGTTCGAATTTATCCCGTGGATTCTCGCGCAGTGTGCGACGGTCGACGATGCCAGAACGAAGCTCGCGACACTGCGGCTTCTGAAAACACCGTTCAGTGAGCAGCTGCCGGCAGCACAGCTCCACTGGATCATCGCAGACAGGGACGAGTGCATCGTCGTCGAGTCGATGGCGGATGGACTTCATGTATATGATAACCCGGTCGGTGTCATGACAAATAATCCGCCGTTCCCGAACCAGATGTTCGCGCTCAATAACTACCCGGGTGTTTCCCGGAAGCAGCCGGAGGCGACCTTCGCCGGTGTTCTCCCGCTTCAGGCCTACAGCCGTGGTATGGGCGGCTTGGGTATCCCGGGTGATCTGTCGAGCCAGTCCCGTTTCGTGAAGGTTGCCTTCACGAAGCTCAGCTCTCTTTCGGCGGATGACGAGCGCTCCAGCGTAAGCCAGTTCTTCCATATCCTCGGCTCCGTCGACCAGCAGCGAGGCTGCTGTGAGGTTGCTGAAGACAAGTATGAGATCACGATTTACACCTCCTGCTGCAACGCAACGAAGGGCATCTACTACTACACGACCTACGACAATCACCAGATCCACGCCGTTGACATGCACCACGAAGACCTTGACGGGAGCGAACTTCACCGCTACCCGATCGAACTCGAAGGCGAGGTAAAGTGGATGAACTGATCTTAGCAAATCCATTATGAACCAATAAACGTATAGCCCTTCCAGGGGAGCCCGTACTTTTTCTAAGAGGCGCGAACGCCATATCTCTTTAGAGAAGAATCCACAGAAAACAGCCAATGCCCCGCGGTGGACCATCATCCACCGCGGGGCATTGTGATTCTGTTGAAGATTCTTTCGTTAATGTACGAAGATCAGTGACAGGATGAAGACGACGATGATCGTCGTGACACCCATGACCGCCGTCATACCGGTCTGGCACTTATATGCGTCCTTCGTATCCATATCGGAGAACTGCGATACAACCCAGAAGTAAGAGTCATTGGCATGCGAAACCGTCATGGAGCCGGCACCGATCGCCATGATGACCAGTACCTTTGCGAGAGGAGATGTGAAGCCGAGGGCCGGCATCATTGGCGCAATCATCGCCGAGGTCGTGATCATCGCAACGGTGGATGCACCCATCGCCGTCTTCAGAAGAGCGGCGATGATAAATGGAAGGAAGACACCGACGCCGAGGCCGAGCAGCGATGCACTGAGCGCATCCGCGATCGGAAGCTTCTGAAGGATGGCACCGAAGGATCCGCCGGCGCCGGTGATCGCCAGGATACCTGCCGAGTTGGTGACGCCCTCGGTGATCCACTTCAGCGCGTTCTCCTTTTCACTCTTTGGAATCAGGGTCATGGAAAGGAACACACCGATGATCAGTGCGATGACCGGGTTACCGATGAAGGAGACGAAGGTCTTCACGGCACCGGAACCGAATGGTGCACTTGGGAAATCGCCGACGGACTTCAGGGCGATCAGGATGATTGGAAGAAGAATCGGGGAGAAGCTGTGCAGTGCACCTGGCAGCTGACCGTACTTCTCCATCAGCTCATCGACGGTATACTCCGGGTTCGCCGGGATATCGATCTTACTGGAAACCTTGTTTGCATACACCAGTGCAGAAGCCACGGCCGGAATGGAAACCAGAAGTCCGACGAGAATCGTGAGTCCAAGGTCGGCCTCCAGTGTGCCTGCCATCGCAATCGGGCCCGGTGTCGGCGGTACCAGACAGTGGGTCGCATAGAGACCACCGGACAGTGCCGTCGCCATCACTGCGAGGGAAATGTTACTGCGGTTTGCCAGTGCCTTCGAAATCGGGCTCAGAATAACGAAACCGGAATCACAGAATACCGGGATACCGGTGATGTAGCCGGTGATACCCATCGTCAGGACACTTCGATCCTTGCCGACGATCTTCAGAATCGAATTTGCCATCGTCAGCGCGGCACCCGTCTTCTCCAGAATCGTTCCGATGATTGTTCCACAGAGAATGACGATACCGATGCTTGCGAGGATATTACCGAAACCGCTCTTTACGGTATCGATAACCTCGCCCGCCGGAATACCACATACAAGACCAACTAAAATCGCAATCACGGTCAGCACCAGGAACGGGTGCATGTTGAATTTTGAAATCGCGATGACCATACATACAACTGCTAAAAATATAACGCCAAAAATGAATAAACCAGACACTTTCATACCTCCTTTTATTTTTTAAAAATTCTGGTTCCAGTACTCCTGCAGCAGCCGTTCCTTCATCTCCCGTACGGCCCGATCGCCGCCATAGCTGATGAAGCGCCCCAGCAGATAACGCATCCTGCACGAATGCTCTTCGAGATTCTGAATTTCCCCTCCCTTCATCTCTTTCATTATCATCACTTCACGCATACCTTCCGGTATTTCGTTCATCGTTTTACATATACCGCTGATGACGGTCCGCCAGCCAGGATGCGAACGGATCTCCGCGATCAGCTTCCCGATACGATTCTGGCTATTCCTTTCATGTCACTCTCCGAAATTCACAGGAACATGCAGTCCCCTGCGCCGAGATAGCAGTGCCGGATGTCCGGACGGGCGTCCAGCATCTCCTGGAGCAGTTCACCGGAACAGTGATTGAAACCGATCAGACGGACACCCATGGCCTTCATCTCATCCAGTGTCTTTTCGATGCGCGACTGGTCTGCCTCTACGAGGTGCGTACCGCCGAAGACCGCATACACCGGTCGATGAAAGCGCGCCTGCACGGACTTCAGAATATTCAGAATACCCGGATGACTGCAGCCCACGATGACGACGAGTCCCTCCGGCCGCGTCAGCACGAGACAGACTTCATCTGAAAAATCATCCTGCTTCCAGCCCTCCTGATCCCGGAGCACGAAGCGCTCCGGAATCGTCTCGAAATCATGCGTCCGCTGGAAGCCACCGACGACATAGCAGTCGTCCTCCAGCTTCATCATCTCACGACAGATGCGATGATCGATCCGGCGTTCCTCCAGCCAGCGCTCATCGAAGCTGCAGCCGAGGTACGTCGCCTTCATCCCATCAAACGCATATTTTTCCTCGAAGTAACCGTCCCCCGTAATCAGCGGGCAGTTCAGCCCGCCCTCGTAAAAGTCCGGATATCCACCGCCGTGGTCATAGTGCCCATGACTTCCGACGGCGTAATCGATCGATTTGAGATCTACGTTCAGCTTTACGGCATTGTCATACGCAGCCCGACCGGCGCCGAAATCGAAGAGGACCTTCGTCGTCCCGGTGTCCAGCAGAAACGACAGCCCATGCTCGGCTGTCAGCGCCTTCTGCTCGCTACGGTGGTTATCCATGATTGCGGTCAGCTTCACATCCACACCTCCATTTTCAGTTGTCAATTCACGATCTGTTCTGATGGCTCTATTATTGCACTTTCGGGGATGGCTTTCATTGTGCTACAGTACAAATAAATCCGCTGAATTTTAGTGAAATTTGCAGATATCTGCGCGGATTTTATTTTCTGTAACAAAACAAAGCATCCTTTCATCTTTTTCACGTTTTTTTCATGAAGTATTTCATCTTTTTCGCGTTTTTTTCATGAAGTATTTCATCTTTTTCACGCTTTTTTGTTGAAACATTTCATCTTTTTCGCTGGGGATCACATCAGGATACCGGACGGCTGAAAAACCCGGATTATAAAAAACCACGCGCACCGTTGTTTGTTAAATGGTGTGCGTGGTTTGCTTTTGTTTCAGATTTATTTTGCTTCGCCGTTGATTTCCTTCACGGCATAGCCTTCGCGGGCAACCGCGGCGATGATGGTCGCCGGGGCGATGTCACGGTCGCAGTCGACGTGAACGTGCTTCTTCCGGAGGCTGACGTCGGCAGCGGCGCCGTCGATGGCGTTGATCGCGCTGCTCACCTTCGCGGCGCAGTGCTCACAGTGCATGCCCTCGACCTCGAAGTCGTAGCTGTGCAGCACCGGGCCGTCCAGCTTCTTCTTTTCCGGCTTCGCGCTGCGCTCGCAGGAGCCACCACCACAGCAGCCGCCCTCGCCATGCAGATGCTTCGCCGATTCCTTCACGGCCCAGGCTACGATGACCAGTAGTACGACGATTACAATCAGATTTGACATATGCTCTCCTATTTCAGTGCACTGCAGGCATATTTACCACCATTTCCAGGCATCGTGCCTACACTTCTGCAGAAAACTGTAGGCACGATAGCCTCGATTATGGACCATCATGCCTGCAGCAATGCCTTCAAAAACCCAAATTTCGTAGGCATGATGGCCAGTTTCAGGGGCTTTCATGCCTGCACTCGCTTCTATTTCGTCTCTTCCAGCAGGTTCGTCATGCTGTCGATGCCGACCATCATGGTGGAGCTGTTGTGCAGCAGCGCCGAGGTCGACGGGGTGATGAGGCCGCCGATGCCGAGGGCAATCAGCAGGGAATTAAAGCCGACGATGAAGCGGTAGTCACCGTGTACACGGTTCATCAGCGCGCGGCTCAGACGACGGAGCACGACGAGCTCCATGAGGTCGTCCGCGGAGATGGTGATGTCCGCGATTTCGCGTGTGATGGCCGCGCCGGAGCCGATGGCGACACCGACATCTGCCTCGGACAGAGCCGGGGAGTCGTTGATGCCGTCGCCGATCATGATGACCTTATGACCGGCCGCACGACGCGACTTCACATAGTTCACCTTATCCTCCGGCAGGACCTCCGCCTGGTAATGATCGAGGCCGAGCTGTGCTGCAACGCTCGCCGCGGTGCGCTCACTGTCACCCGTCATCATGCAGACGGTGTGGATGCCCAGTGCCCGAAGGCGTCGGATCACCTCAGCGGCTTCCTTACGAACCGGGTCGAAGATGCAGAGCACCGCCGCCAGCACGCCGTCGATGGCGAGGTAGATTCTCGAGTAGCGACCGTCGATCGCCTCAAGCTTCGCTTCCTCGCCGGCCGGAATCGTGCAATGCTCATCCTCCATGACGAAGTGATAGCTGCCGATGACGACCTTCTTCTCGCCGACATGACTGCTCACGCCGTGTGCCACGATGTACTCGACCTTCGTGTGCAGTTCTTCGTGATTGAGGCCCTTTTCCTGCGCCCCACGGACGATGGCATTCGCCATGGAGTGCGGATAATGCTCCTCGAGACAGGCTGCCACGCGAAGCATCTCGTCGGGAGCATTGCCCCCGAAAGCGACGACGTCGACGAGTCGTGGGACCGCGTAGGTCAGGGTGCCGGTCTTATCGAAGACGATGGTGTCCGCCTCCGACACGGCTTCCATGAACTTGCCGCCCTTGATGGAGATGCCGTAATTCCGCGCTTCCTTGATGGCCGACAGCACCGCGAGCGGTACCGAGAGCTTCAGTGCGCAGGAGTAGTCCACCATCAGGAAGGACAGCGCCTTCGTGAGGTTCCGTGTCAGGAGATAGGTCGCCGCGAAACCGGCGAAGCTGTACGGTACGAGCGAATCCGCGAGACGGTAGGCCTTCGCCTCGGCGTCGGACTTCAGCTTCTCGGACTCCTCGATCATCTGCACGATCTGGTCGTACTTGCCCTTGCCCGACTCCTTCTTCACCTCGACGAGGCACTCGCCCTCCTCGACCACGGTGCCGGCATAGACATAGCTGCCCGCGGTCTTCGGGACCGGGGCCGACTCGCCTGTCATCGTCGCCTGGTTGACCGTCATCGCACCGGAGACGACCACGCCCTCGAGCGGGATGATGTCGGAGCTCCGGAGCACGATCACATCGCCGGCCTGGATCTTTCCGAGCGGCAGCTCGATCTCCTGCTCGCCCTTCCGCACCCATGCGCGATCGACGTTCAGCGACATGGCGCGTGCCAGATCACCGACCGACTTCTTCCGCGTCCAGTCCTCAAGGGTCTCGCCGATGTCGAGGAAGAACATGATGGAGGAAGCCGTCGCGTAGTCTGCGCGGAGGATCGAGGTCGTCACCGCGATACCGTCGAGCAGCTCAACCTTCAGTGATCCGCTGCCGAGCGAGTGCAGTGCCTTCCATACATATGGAACGCCCTTCACCATCGTGCGGAGTGTGCGGATCGGTGCCGGCAGCAGAAGCTTCGCGGCATTGTGCGTCAGCACCTGCAGCATCAGCCGCTCCTGGTATTCGCGGTTCAGCTTTCGTCCCGTTTCCTCCGGGACCAGCGCCGCCACCTGCTCCGATGTCTCATCGTACGTGGCCAATGCCTCCATCAGTGCACGTCGCTGTTCGTCGTGATGTGCCGTGAACCGTGTCGCGGTTCCGCGGGAGGTGACGGCACGCGTCGAAGCGCGGGATGCCGTGGTGGTGGCGTCGATCGTGCGGGTCGTGACCGCACCCACGGCACCGGCATTGGCCGACGAGGCGGACGGGGTCGCCGTCGAGCGGGAGGTGACGATCTGCGCGCCGCCGGCATTGGCCAGCGGACGGGTGAACTCGACCGTCGCGTTTCCGCTGCGCTCGTCGACCGCCGCGTTCTTCACGCCCGGGACGCTCTTCAGATAGTACTCCAGAAGATCGGCCTGGCGCAGGGACATGTGCTCCTTCGGAACACGGAGGCGAAGCCGATGCTCGGATTCATGTAAAATGAAGCATTTCATGCTTACTTACGCCTCTTCCTTCGTGTCCGCAGCCTTCTTCGACTCCTCGACGAGGGCCTCTGCCTCCGCGAGACGCTCTGCAGCCTCTGCCTCGTAACGCGCGTCGTTGATGTCCTTCGCGTCCGCGTAGATATCGCCGCAGTTCTCCTTCAGTGTCGCGGTGGTCTTCATCACGCTGTCCTTGCCGCGCAGAACGGCTGCTGTGCACTGGGTATATAACTTCTTCGCATCCTTGCTTGCAAGCACAGCGATACCAGCGGTACCGAACAGCACGCCACCTGCAAAAACACCAAGCTTCTTCAGATTCTTCAGATCGTTTACCTTTAACATGATTTCATCCTCCTGATATTCATGAATTTCCGCCGATGCAGACCTGTGCTCAGGATAATTGCCTGGGCATCAGAGCCATACCGATTTGTTAGCCTCTGCTAACTTTTAAATGTTAGTACTAGCTAACCCATATGTCAAGGAAAATCATGCGTATTGGAACTCACTTTTTCGAATGGCTGGCATAGTCTGCCGCTTCAGAATCCCCCGGGGAGCGGGAATGATCGACGGGCAATCGTTTTCGAAAATCATAGCCATGCAATCAGGGGACACGCCGCTGTGCTGCCCATGATTTTCTTAAAAATCCACTTAAATATGCAAAAACTTTTGCGGTTTTTCCAAATTCACAAAAGTCGCCGCGTTTTTAAGCGTTTTTTTAACACCCTGAGTTTTATAATTAAATCATCAAAGGCGAAAACGATTTCGAAAGCAATTCGAGGTGATAAAGATGAGAAAGAGAAATTATTCGAAGCTTATGGGTATTGCAGCAGCCACCTTAAGTGCTGCGGTCATCGCATCCCCGATGACGGCACGCGCAGAGGGCACAAACGAGAACACTGGTGTTGCGAGCGAGTCCGGCAACAGCGCATCCTCTTCTGAGGGCACTTCCAGTGAGTCCGGCAGCGGTGCTTCCTCATCCGAGGGCACTTCGAGCGAGTCCGGCAACAGCACTTCCTCTTCTGAGGGTACTTCCAGCGAGTCCAATGCTTCGGGCGCTGCATCATCTTCCACCGAAGGTACGACAGCTTCCGCGACGGAAAGCGGCGCTTCTACCAGTGCGTCTTCCACTGAAGGTGCTACGACCACGGAGTCTACCAGTACTACCTCTACCGGTACAACTTCTACCGAGACGACCGGCACAACCACCTCTGAGTCTACCAGCACTTCCACCGCGACGACAGTAGCACCGAATGGTACGACGACGTCCGCTCCGATCGCTGCCGAGGGGAATACCTCCGCGAATATGGAATCCACCGGAACCACAGTCAAAGCAGAGTCCACGTCATCGACCACAACCAATCCGGACGGCAGCGTAACCGAGACCGTCACCACGACCACCACGACGACGGAAGTGAAGGATCCGGTCTTCACCACCACCGATGTACAGCCGGGCACCGCAGATTATGACCACATCCAGAGAGACGCGGATGGCAATCCAGTGAAGGATCCGAATGGTGATGTGATTCATCCGATCACCAAGACGGAAGCTACGCAGGGCACGACGACCACCGTCTCCACCACCACGACATCGACGACCACGAAGACAGAAACCACCACCACGACGACCATGACGAACGCCGAAATCTGGGACAATAAGAACGTTCATACGCTGGACAAGGATGGCAATCTGGTCAAAGCAGACACAGCGCTGGACAAGGATGGTCATCTGGTCAAAACGAATACGACCCTGGAGAAGGATACGAAGGACTACCTCAACAGCCAGAATGTCACGGCCGATTTCGATGTCTATGCGAATACCATGGACCACAGCTGTGGCCATATCGATGGAAACATTGCCGTCAACCGACTGAATGCGAGCACCACACTGATGAACAAGGAAAATCAGTATGGTACAAACCGAGTGACTACCTCGGAGACAAATATCTCTGGCACAACGGTCGACAAGCTGTATGCGCAGAACGGCTACTCCTACGTGGGCAGCGTGGCGGATGGCGTCTATATCAGCACATCTTCGAATCAGAAGACCGGCAATGTAAATGATTCCCTGCTTGTGACAGGCTCCGATGTGACGAATACAGATGCGGATGGCACGGCCAATCACTTTAAGTCGGTGACGCTAACCCCGGGTGCGACCGTGGACGGAAAGGTGACGGAGGCGGCGCACCAGGAAGCGCTGAAGCAGGAGGCCCGCCTCAAGAATCTGCGCGAGGTTTCCGATATCAAGAACAACCTCGCAGACATCGCGAACAAGGGCCAGAAGATCATCGACGACATAACGGCACAGACCGGTACCAGCAATCTGACCAACCTTCAGAAGCTGCAGAAAATCGGCGAGCTGCTGGAGGCCGGAACGCTGACGAATCAGGACATCATCACCGTCACGATCGGCGCAGCCGTCCTCGGTGATAATAATAAGGCGGCCGAGGGCGATAACAATGCGATCGAGGCGGCACTGTCGAAGCTCATCAGCGCAAACAAAACGGGTGCCAACATCGTTCTCAATGTCGTAATCGGCGACCAGGATGTGAGCGTATCGACCACCGGCACACAGGTTTTCTCTGTGAAGCGTCACCTTCAGAACGGCTATGACGCCTACGACGCCCGCGCCGCATACCTCAACTGGAATTTCGGGAACTTCGCAGGTCGGATCAACATCGACAGTACATTTTCGGGCAATGTCATCGCCCCGAACGCATATCTCCATGCCGGAAACGGGCTGCAGTCCGGACGTGTCGTCAGTGACACCGCTTCCTCCGGTGGCGAGCTGCACCATTCGATCAAGGGGCAGATTCACGAAGTGACTGTAAAGAACGTCACCGTCGTGAGCAAGCAGTCAGAGTCGAAGACCGAGAGCACGAAGAAGACTACGAATTCCTGGGTTTCCTACACCTACCCGACATACCCGGAGACTCCAGAGACACCGGAAACGCCGAAGACACCGGAAACACCAGAGACACCAAAGACGCCTGAGACGCCGGAGACGCCGGAAACACCAAAGACGCCGGAAACGCCGAAGACACCTGAAACACCGGAGACGCCGGAGACACCGAGTCATCACGAGTCCCACGACGATGATGATCACGACGATCCGAGCCGGGACATCCAGTATTTCACGGAGGATCCGCACGTACTCGGCGTATCCCGTGAGCGCGAGATCCCGATCTCGTACATGCCATTCATCGAGGAAGGCCATGTACTCGGCGAGTCCAGACCGAAGAATCCGGTTGAGAACGTCCTCGGCGTCAGCCGTAAAGTACAGACCGGTGACACAGGCAACATGAACGCCTACGCCATCGCCTCCATCCTCTCGATCCTCACCCTCGCCGGCTGGGCGGTAAGCTACAAGGAGAGATGATTTCTTTGATTCAGATATCATAAACAAACGCAAGACACCTGAAACAGAAAGTGTCGCTGCATGACTGGAAATGGTTTTCCACACCAGTTACGCAGCGGCACTTTTTCTGCCATTTCATGATCAGGCATCGTGGATATGTACGCCGGTCAGGCGCGCCGAAATATAAAAAGCGGACGCCGACCGGCGTCCGTTTCATGCATTACTGCCTCTTCAGATTTTAAGCCTCCGGGGAGAACTGGTCCTTGCCGACCGAGCACAGTGGGCACTCGAAATCCTCCGGAACATCTTCCCACTTCGTACCAGGTGCGATACCGCCCTCCGGGTATCCCTGCTCCTCGTCGTACTCCCATCCACATACATCACATACGTACTTCATCTTATTACCTCCTGATTTTTTATGAATCCTGCATCTGACATGCAGGGCAGATCGCCTTAAACATAATATCGTAGCTCAGGAACTTCATCCTTTGCGGATCGCGGATCCGCTCCATGAGGCCCGGAATTTCGTCAATGTCTACATCAAACACCTCTCCGCAGTGCACGCAGCGCCCGTGGTAGTGGTTTCGCAATGTGAAATCAAAGCGGTCCGGCCCATTCGGAACCTCGACGCGACGGATGCTTCCCTCCTCTGAGAGGATGCCGAGATTTCTGTACACCGTACCCTTTCCGATACCAGGATGCTCCCGGCGGACGTATTCGTAAACCTCCTCCGCCGTCACATGACGCTTCATCGTCAGCACAGCATTTCGAATGAGATCCTTCTGCACGGTATTCCTTCTCTCCATGTCGCCTCCGTCATTTCTTATTAGGATTAATTCCTATTAACACTATATATCATGCTTCATAATATGTCAACGAAATTTCAAAAAAGGCATGATGCCCCTAAAAATCGGACATCATGCCTGCAGAATCGTTGATATCGAAATTTAGTAATCCGTGACCTTCTTTTCCACCAGTCGATCGCCTTCATAACGGAGCTTGATGGAGAAGAAGCGCTCATCCCCGGACAGGAGGCGCTCGAGGAAGACGCGGTCACCTTCCCAGGTCGGGAGGCCAAGAACGTCCGACTTCTCCACCCACGCAAGCTCGCCTTCGTCACACTCGATCAGCTCGCCGTCGAAGGCATCGGCGGTGAAGACACACATAAGCTCCGGCTCGCAGACGTCACTGAGAAAGGTCACAAGACCACGGAGACGATACGCCGTCAGCGTGAGCCCGGTCTCCTCCTTCACCTCACGAAGCAGGCACTCCTCCGGCGTCTCACCGTTTTCCACATGTCCCCCGACACCGATCCACTTTCCGGCATTGATGTCATGGTACTTCTTCACCCGGTGAAGCATCAGGTACTTTCCCTCTTTTTCGATATAACACAGCGTCGTCATCTTCATAATTTCCTACTCCATCTACCTTATATTTCAAGCTCCATATTAGAAATATCTTCTCAACGTATTTCAGTATGGTTCTGAAATTACTCTATGCTACAGAATGCGTCAAATCAAGCATTTCATGTCATAACGAATCCCATGTGACATCACAAAGGGGAGCCAGTCACCCGGCTCCCCTCGCTATCCACATGTTCTATGAAGTTTTACACCCGCACGCAGTCTCTCGTGATCTCTGCGAGTGTGCTCACGCCGCACATCTCCATGGTGTCCTTCAGTTCACTGCCGATCTTCTGGATGTACGCCTCGACGCCTTCCTCCGCGCCACCGTACACTGCCGTCACGAACGGGCGGGCAATGATGACGGCGTCTGCGCCGAGTGCCAGGGCCTTAAATACATCGGCGCCGGAACGGATGCCGCCGTCGACGAAGATCTTCATGTCGCTGCCGCTCGCACGCACCGCCTTCACGATATCCTCGAGCACCTCTGCGGTCGCCGGACACTGGTCGAGCACACGTCCGCCGTGGTTTGAAACCACGATCGCGGCCGCGCCGGCCTCCTGCGCCTTCAGCGCACCCTTCACGGTCATGATGCCCTTCACGATGAACGGAACGCCGGCGGCCTCCACGATCTCACGCAGCTCCGCGACCGACTTACTGCCGGCCGGCGGGGTCAGATTCTTCAGGAACGGAAGACCTGCCGCATCGACATCCATCGCTACGGCGAAAGCATTGGCCTCCTTTACCAGCGCCATCTTCTCGCGCACCGTCTCGATGTTCCACGGCTTCACGGTCGGGATGCCGAGACCACCGGCCTTCTTTACCGCTGCAGTCGCCGCCGCCATGACCTCTGGATTCGTGCCGTCACCGGTGAACGCCGCGATGCCATGCGCCGCACACGCCGGCACCAGGATGTCGTTGTAGGAGATGTCGTTCAGCGCATCGCCGTAGTGCAGATTCACCGCGCCGACCGGACCTGCGAAAAACGGATACGCGAAGCGCTTTCCGAACAGCTCGAGGGAGGTGTCCACCGGACGCTTCTCTACCAGCGTATCCATCTGAAGACGGATCTCCTTCCACTTATCGTAGTTGCGGATCGCCGTGTCACCAACGCCCTTCGCACCCGGACCCGGAATCTGATTCCGGCATGCACGCCCGTTGCACTCCGGACACGCCTTACAATACTTCCCGATACGCGTTCTCGCCTGCTCTATACACTCAGAAAAATTCATATCATGCCTCTCTTTCTATACGCCATGTGTTCTTTATTATACACCATCGCGACAGAAGTTAAGCATTTTTTACATATCGGAAGTTATCGCTGCGGTGACGGTTGATGAAGACAGGCTTGCGTCGACCCTCGCTCCGGTGCTATCCTATCACAGCATACTCAATGAAAATAAAGAAGGATCCATCATGTCCATCACTACAAAAGACGAATACCTCATCACCGACGCGCCGCTTCGTGCGCTCACGATTTTCGCACTGCCGATGATTCTCGGCAGCTTTTTCCAGCAGGTCTACAACATGGCCGACTCGATTATCGTCGGGCAGTACGTCGGTTCTGCTGCACTGGCGGCCGTCGGTGCCTGTGCCGCGCTGACCAATGTCTTTATCTGCATCGCGCTGGGCGGTGGTGTCGGTGCCGGCGTGCTCGTGAGCCGCGCATTCGGCGCGCGCAGCTATGCGCGGATGAAAACGATCGTGTCGACCTCGCTCATCAGCTTTCTGGTCCTCAGCATTGCTCTCGGCGGCCTCGGCTTCGTACTCTCCCGCCCGATGATGCAGCTGCTCCAGACCCCGACCGACATCCTCGACACCGCGACGCTCTACCTCCGCGTCTACTTCCTCGGCTTCCCGTTCCTCTTCATGTACAACATCCTGTCGAACATGTTCACCTCGATCGGCGAATCGCGCATCCCGCTCGCGCTCCTCATCTTCTCGTCCGTGCTGAATATCTTCATGGATCTCTGGATGGTGGCGAGCCTCGGCATGGGCGTTTTCGGTGCTGCCCTCGCAACCCTCATCTCGCAGGGCATCTCCGCCGTTTTCTCACTCGTGATCTTCCTGCGCCGGATGCGCCGTTATCCGGGCCGCTTCGCCTGGTTCGACCTGAGCGCGCTTCGGTCAATGCTGGAGATCGCCGTGCCTTCGGTCCTCCAGCAGTCGACGGTCTCGATCGGTATGATGATCGTCCAGGCCGTCGTGAATCCGTTCGGCACGCAGGCGCTCGCCGGCTACTCCGCGACCATGCGCGTGGAGAACGTGTTCTCGCTGATGTTTGTGTCGATCGGCAATGCGGTCTCCCCGTACGTTTCACAGAACCTGGGCGCACAGAAAACCGATCGTATCCGAAAAGGCTACCGCGCCGCCCTGCTGCTCGATGTCTGCTTCGCCGTCCTCGCCTTCGTCGTGATCGAGACCCTGCACACGCAGATCTCCGCCCTCTTCTTAGGAAAGGACGGCACCGCCCTCGCCTATGAAGTCTCCGCCGGCTACATGAAGTGGCTCGGCTACTTCTTCATCTTCATGGGCATCAAGATGGCCACCGACGGCGTGCTCCGCGGCCTCGGCATCATGAAGCCGTTCCTCATTGCAAACATGGTGAACCTCGCCATCCGCATGTCCGTCGCCCTCATCCTCGCCCCGCGCTACGGCATCGCCTTCGTCTGGCTCGCCGTCCCGGCCGGCTGGCTCGCGAACTTCCTGATCTCGTACGCCGCGCTCCGGAAGAACTGGCCGGCTTAAGGTTTTCGTACGAATTTCTTAAATAAGATCAGACACCCCTGTGAATCAGATACTCTGAAAGCATATACAGGGGAACATTGACCAGCCAGTCTTCTTCCTTATAATTTGCCATACTGCTTCGGATTGCCAGACTCGGCTTATATTTATCGCAGAAGGCTTTCAGGCTTTTCGCCCGGAGATTCTGTTCTGCTTTCACTTCGACTGGAATGCAGTCCAGGTCTCCCTGCAGCAAAAAATCGATCTCTCCGGTCGATCGCTCCGTAGCAAAATAATATAGTGGATATCCGGCAGCATGTAACTCCTGCGCAACGTACTGTTCCGTGAGCGCCCCTTTAAACTCTTCAAAGATCCGGCTTCCATCCAGCAGTAATCTGGCCGACAGCCCTGCCTTTGCAGTTAATAATCCCACATCAAACATGAACATTTTGAAGCTGTTCATTTCCATGTATGCAATCAGCGGAATATCCGGTTTCGATACCCTATAGCTCTTCAAGATCAGTCCTGCATCTTCAAGCCACTGGATGGCAAGTTCAAAATCTTTTGCCCGTGCTCCCTCGCGTAACGCGCCATACATAAACTTTCGGTTTTCCTTCGCCAGCTGGGCAGGAATCGAATTCCAGACCATCATAATGCGTGGAACGACCTCTTTCGGTGCATGTTTGCTGAAATCCTCTTCATAGTACCGAAGAAGATTATTCTGGATTTCACGCACCTCATACAAATCATCTGAATCAATATAGGTCTGCACCGCCTCCGGCATTCCTCCTACGTAGTAATACTTTTTAAGCAGATCCACATATTTTCCGGCATAAGCATTGGCCAGTTCATAGTCCTGAGTCTTTAGCGTTTCGTACAGGCCCCGTTCTCCAACAGCCAGAAGAAATTCGCCGAAGCTCATCGGGCACAGCTTCAGAAAATCCACTTTTCCGACAGGAAAGGACGTTCCCTCGTGTAATGCAACGCCCAGCAGAGAGCCTGCTGCGATAATCGAATACTCCGGCGCATTCTCATAGAAGTATTTCAAGGACGCCAGTGCCTTCGGCGCTTCCTGGATCTCATCAAAAATCAGCAGTGTATTCTCCGCCTGAAAGCTCTTACCATACTCAATTTTGATTGCCGACAGAATCCGCTTCAGATCGAAGTCAAGATCAAACACATCCTTCATCGCCTGGTTGTTATCAAAATTGATATAGACTGTATTTTCATAGAATCTGGTGCCGAATTCCTTCATGATCCAGGTCTTTCCGACCTGCCGTGCTCCCTGTATGATGAGTGGCTTTCGGTTCTTTTTGTTCTTCCAGTGTTCCAGCTTCGCAAACAGTTCTCTTTCCATCCTGAATCTCCTGCACAATAATCGCATCCATAAGCATCCGCCTCTATCTTAACATTTTTTCGGTGGTATTTGTTCCGGATTCAACATTTTTTCGGACGTATTCAAGCTAAAAATCGCATTTTTCGGTGATAATCCTCAATACTATTGCATTTTTTCGGACATATAGAACATTGACCGTGTCTGCCCGCTTTATACATCATCAAAAAGCGCTGAGCTGCACACAAGCAGATCAGCGCTTTTGGTTCTTTAGAATAATTTAAAGGGGTCAGACCCCCTCTTAAGCATTTTTATCACTTCTCAGAAGGTAAACGTCTCAGGATCCGCATCCGGAACGACGCTTCGGTTAATATTCATATGGTCAATTACAGCCATATCCTCTGAGCTAAGTTCAAAATCAAATAGATTTCTATTTTCACGCATACGTTCAGGCCGAGAAGACTTAGGCAGAGTAACAATCCCATGCTGCAGTTCCCAGCGTAACACCACTTGCACGGCACTCTTTCCGTATTTGCGACCGATCTCACTCAGCGCAGGATCCTTGACATATAATCCCTGCCCCAGAGGCTGACACGCTTCAAACTGCACGCCATGATTTCGACAGTAGCTACGCAACGTTGGGCAAGACATCTGCGGGTGCAACTGGTACTGGTTCACCGCAGGCACCGTCCCTCCCATCTTAATCAAATCATCGATATGATGGGGGTTGAAATTACTCACACCGATGGCACGGGCTAGACCTTGCTCCAGGATGCGTTCCAGCACCTCCCAGCTCTGCTGATAGCGTCCACGCACTGGCCAGTGTATTAAATACAGATCTACATAATCCAGACCCAATCGCTCTAAACTTTCTTGAAAAGCATCATACTCTCGCGCAGCACGCATATCTGTGGTCCACAGCTTTGTAGTCACAAAAAAATCGCTTCGCGGCAGGCCGGATTCCCGTATAGCTTTTCCAACTTCTCGTTCATTGTAATAGATTGAAGCAGTATCAAAATGACGATACCCCAGTTCTATAGCGGACGAAACAGCTCGTACAGTCTCATCGCTATCTTCGCTGATAAGCGCTGTGCCATATCCCAATTGTGGAATCTTCACACCATTATTCAATTCGATGGAACAATCAAAGGTCATTTTTATCCCTCCACATGATGAATTCGTTTAAAATTCGTATACTACTTGAAGTGCCAATGCGCTCTGCACCAGCCTCAAGCATCTCGCGACAACTCTCCCAACTGCGTATACCACCTGCAGCCTTTACCCGAACACGATCACCCACAGTCTGCTTCATCAGACGCACATCTTCTGCCTTCGCACCAGAGGTTCCAAATCCTGTGGATGTCTTGATAAAATCCGGTCCAACCTCACGCGCAATCTGAGCCAACCTCCGGATCTCCTCCTTAGTCAAATAGCAGTTTTCAAAAATCACCTTGGAGATCACTCCCGCCTCTCGGCACATCTGCGTAATGCGTGTCATCTCGTTCTCTACAGCATTCCAGTTTCCCTCTTTGACATTCGTCAGATTGGTCACATAATCAATCTCATCCGCACCATCACAAATAGCTTTATCAGTTTCAAACATCTTCACATCCAACGTAGTCTGTCCAAGAGGAAAACTAATTGCAGCGCCAACGTGTACCAGAGTTCCTTTTAACTGCTCGTGGCAAAAAGCCACAGGAGCTGAATTAATCGCCACCATGCCAAACCCATACTGCCGTGCCTCCGCGCAAAGCTGTTCCAGTTCAGAAAGGCTGGCTCCGGCACTCAGTAACGTGTGATCAAAGATTGCCGCAAGCGCTTCAGGTGTTAAATGCTGTATATCTATCATATTCTTCCTCCTGTATTTTTCTTTGGATTGTCTTGGATCGAAACACCGCCACCGTCTGTGCACAGTACAACTTTCTGAAATCCAGACTGCTCAATTGTTTTATAATCGTGACCGGCATCAGCGCGGTAGGCAAAAAAACATACTAAGGGCTCATTCCCTGTGTTCACCATTCGGTGCGCAAACCCTTTTGCAGCATAAGCTGCTCTGCCTGGCGCAAGCGGAAGCCAGCGTGTATGCCCGTTCTGATTTTCTGTCAACAGCAATCCACTACCACTTAAAGTGTAATATACCTCGCCGGTTTCTAACACACCGTGAAAATGCCCCTTGGTCATATAAAATTCAGTGCCAACAACTCCTGGATATAGCGTAGTCACTCCGAAAGCAATATCACCTGAGTCCTGAGGAGCATTCAACTGATGATATTCATACACCAGTGGATCACTTCCTGATGCCAGAATTTTTTCAATCTCCCTCTGATCACCAAAATATCCAGATAACTGACTCAGTCGTCTCTGCTCCGTAGCGACCTTTAGCCGAGCAGGCAGAGCCAACGATGCGCAAAAACCGCCAGTCCAGTCTAACTGCTGTGGGCCATCTAATAGTTCTTCAAAAACCTGAGGCAACTGTGCCGTAGTTTCCAGTACGACATCGGCTCGAGCAGATATCGTAGCCGGTCCGATACCAATAGCAGGCATTCCAGCCGAAAGTATAGAAGCCACACCATTAACAGCATCTTCAACACCCACACACTCCTGTGCAGACACACCAAAATGATTCATCGCGGCAAGATAGATGTCAGGCGCGGGTTTCCCGTGCGAGATTGTCGCCGGATCCACACAGTAATCAAACTCCAGCCCCAATCGTTTAATGATAAAAGGCGCATTGCGACTTGATGAAGCTAGTGCAGTGTACACACCTCGCTCCTTTAAGAGTGCCAGCGTCTGTAGAATACCAGGTAGTATATTCGATGGTGAAAGCTGTTCCATCAGCAGCTGCTGATATATCTTGTTCTTTTCCTCAGCCACAAGACGAAGTTCTTCATCATCAGCATGGATGTCATAATAATGGGCCAACAGCTTCATGCATTCAAATCTCGCTACGCCTTTGGTAAGTTCTTCCGCTGCAGGTGTGTGAACAATGCCCCATCGCTTTGCGAACAAGCGTTTCCACGCTTCAAAGTGAAACATATCGGTGCTAACAATAACGCCATCCAGGTCAAATACAGCAAGGCGAAGATTCATCACCGTTCCTCCTTTACATGATTATAGTCTCATCATATCATCCGTCCGAATTTTTATCAATATTTTATCGATAATATAGCGATAAAAACAAATTTTTAAATAAATCAAGCAGTTGACTTGCAATTCTGTAAAGGTTATCATTATATCAATATATCAGACGGGAATATTAGTTTCGATAAATTCTCGATAAAAAGGAGAAGAGCATGAATCCTGAGTCGATTTACCATCGTCCACGCAACGAATTCGCCTATTTTGACGAGCATGGAACCGTGACATTGCTTCTGCGAGCAGCCAGCAACAGCCTCCGCAACGCTACTTTGTGTTGGTTTGACAAGTATATTGAGGACCAGCCGCACGCCCATACAGATATGGAGTGTATTCTAACAGACAACTTATTCGCCTATTACCGTGTACAAGTGAAGCCGCCTTACCGCCGACTTCAATACTATTTCCGCTTAGTAGATACCAGTGGAGAGGTATGGTACCTAGATGAACAGGGAGTGCATCAAACTCAAGAGGGGTGTACGGAAGCATGTTTCCAGATGCCTTATCTAAACCGATCAGACGCCATTCGAGTTCCAGAATGGGCGAAAAGTGCAGTTTTTTATCAAATCTTTCCAGACTCATTCGCGCGTCACGAACCTCTCCCAACAGAGGAAGTCTTTCCTGCCTGGGGGAGTGAGCCTGACGTCATCAAGCCAATAGGCGGTAACTTTGCCGGTATACGCGAACATTTGGATCATCTTAGCGCACTAGGGATCAATGCATTGTACCTGTGTCCTATCTTCCAATCCAATACTTGCCACCGCTACAACACCTACGACTATTTTTCTATCGACCCTCGCTTAGGCACATTAGAAGACTTCCGCGCCTTACTGGATGATTGCCACAATCGGGGCATTCGTGTGGTGCTTGACGCAGTGTTCAATCATACGTGCGACACTTTTCCAAAGTTTCGCGACGTGATGGCTCTAGGCCCAGACTCAGAGTATTACAACTGGTACTTCATCAACAACTATCCATTTGAAGTAGACGGAGAATACAGTTACGAGCGCTTCGCCTTTGAACGCCATATGCCGAAGCTGAATACCGAAAATCCTAACGTTCGAGATTATCTGTTGCGAGTGGCTCGCTACTGGACAGAAATGGGCATTGATGGCTGGCGGTTGGATGTAGCCAACGAAATCGACCTTTCTTTCTGGCGAGCATTTCGGACTGAAGTCAAAAAAATCAATCCCGAAGCCCTTATCCTGGGAGAAGTTTGGGGTGACGCGCAGCCATATCTTGCGGGCGATATGTTCGATACCGTAATGAATTACCCATTCGCATCGTTATGCCGTGCCTGCTTTCTTGATAAGACAATGGACAGCGATAACTTCCGTCAAGAAATCAACCGCATCTTAACTCACTATCCTGCACCTATGACCCGCTGCATGTATAACCTGCTGGGGTCACATGACACCGCTCGCTGGTTGAGTCTGGCAAAGGAAGAATTCGAGCCAGCAGCATTATCCGCTGTATTTCAGTTCCTGTTTGTAGGAATGCCTGCTATTTATTACGGAGATGAGACCGGCATGACCGGTGCCGATTTTATTCAAGCGCGCCGCTGCATGTGTTTCACCCCACTTACCGATACCGGTAAACGACTGCTCCATCTATACACAGCACTGATTGCTCTTCGTGAAAAGCATCCCGCGCTGACAAAAGGAGATTTCCACTGGTTAGAGCCAGTGTGTGTAGAAGGTCCTAAAGCGCTGGCATTTCGACGTTCTTATCAGGATGACGAACTCACCCTTATTTGGAACAGTAGTGAGCAGCCGTTACAATGTCGTTTGGCATGGGATAACGATGCGGAGAAGACATTTTCCCTTGCTCCGATGGAATATCAAATCTTTATCAAGAATCAGGAGGTAAAATTATGAAGATTGTTGTCAGTGGCGGAACCGGAAATATCGGCACACATATTATCCGGGAACTTTTACGTCGCGGTTACGATGACATTGTCTGCTTCGGCCGTACAAAGAGCACTCAGTTTCCACCTCAGGTGCAGTGTTTAGTTGGCGACCGGCATAATGAGCAAGAATACATCGATACCATGCAGCGACTTGCACCTGATGTAGCCTTCGAGCTCACTTGCTTCAATGCACAGGACGCAAAGGTGAGCATAGCGGCCTTCCGCGGAGTAAAGCATTTCATCACTGCCTCTACCGTGTGCACCTACGGCAAAAACTTCAGTCACTTTCCTATGCGGGAGGATGACTGGTTCGAGCCTTGGACCGAATACGGAATCAACAAGCACGCAGCAGACCTAGTCTTTTTGGAAGCATTCCGTCGAGAGGGTTTCCCTGTCACCATCATGAAGCCTTGCACATCGTATAGTGTCATGAGTGGAATGCTGCGTAATCTTACCACAGAACTCACTTGGATTGATCGCATCAAAAAGGGGAAGCCTATCTTAATCTGTGGAGACGGCGATATTCTGCATCAGTATATGCACACCGAAGACACAGCTCGTGGATTTGTTGGTGTCATGGGGCGCCAGCACTGCATCGGTCAGATTTACAATGTAACTCAGACAGGTTTTACCACTTGGGCGGAATACCACCGCACAGCCATGCACGTGCTGGGTCAGCAAGTGGAAATGGTGGGGCTTCCACTGGCTCAGCTGATGGAGATCGATCCTCAGCGTTTCTCGCTATGCTACGAGATTTTTGGTCAGCACACCTACGCGTCGAACGAAAAACTGCGTCATGACGTGCCAGAGTGGAGACCAGAAATCACTCTAGAGGAGGGAATGAGCCGTGTGTTCAGAGAGATGGAAGAAGCCGGACGCATCCCAGACAGTAATCTGGAGACCTGGGAGGATGAGATTATCTCTGCAGTCAAAAGAGGATACTCCACATTACCTAAGTTCCGGTCTTGACCTTCTACAAGCGCATTAAATATCGCCCAGCTGGAATCCTCATTTCAGCAAAGCAAAGTTTGCCCCGCAGCGTAGACAGGTTTCCAGGGTATAGCCAGTTAAGTAAATAGTATATGGGGAGACATCCCATTAAGTAGATACAGCCTCCAAGGATCATTTGATACAATTCAATTATCCTTGGAGGCTATTATTATGAAGAACTTTTTTACACCAGAGCAAGTTAAAATCTTAAAGCAGAATTGATATACGAAGATGCTATCCCTCAGAACCTATACTGAACAAACGCTCTCTTGCCATCAATATAGATATCATTCGCCAGCTCGTTCACCAGGTGAAGATCCTGGAACGTCTTGCAGTGCTGGCCGAGAATGTTAATGTTGTCAAAATAAATATCATGCGGCCTCACTTCGCGCTCCGGAGTCTGGAAACCACGGATCGCGGAAACCGGGAAATCGCCGTTCAATACCGTGATATTCTCGAAATGAATGTCATCGATCATTCCCTTTTCCCACTGCATCGTATATCTGCAAAGCAGCGTCTTGATATCAAACAGCTTCTGCTCCGCCTGCTCGATGCGAATGTTTCTGTAGTGAATATCGTGGATATGACCGCCGTCCGCCTGGTGAATGGAAATCGAAGCTCCGCCCATGTTCCCTTCATACTGGCAGTGAATGATATCATTTTCTTCAAACAGAAGATCATGAACCTCGGCCTGCAGACCGTAACCGATTTCAATGGCATTTCCGGGCTCTGCATTCCAGATGACGTTATGATGCGCATGCACCTTCGTCACCTCTCTGACCGTCGAGGTATCTCCGATCAGAACATGAGATTTGATGCAGATGCAATCATCCGTCGCACGGATAAAGCAGTTCTTAATCTCCACAAAGCGGCTGCTCGTCACATCAATTCCATCACCGGTCACAATACGCGACATCACATTGATGTTATCAATCAGAACGTGATCGCAGGCCGCCGGAACGACATGCCAGGACGGTCCGTCCACCGCCGTGAAGCCTTCCAGTCTGACATTGTTGCACCACTTCAGATAAATGAAGAACCGGTGTGCATTGCTGTCCGGAAGATGCCAGCAGGCACCGTTGATTATTCCGTTTCCTACGATGGAAATGTTGTCGCAGTGGTCTGCGTACACACAGCCCGAAACAACAGCCCCCTCTTCCACATAAACCGTGTCATTCGGCTTTAAGGTCAGCACACCGACGTTGTATGCTTTTCCCTTTTCAAAATAAATGGTTGTGTTCTCCGGCTTCGGAATTCTTCTGGAGCAGAGTACAAAAAGCGCATTGTGGAGTCCGCCATCTGTCTCAATCGTAAATTTCATCGGCTGATCCAGGTGAATATGAAGTTTGTTGCCTTCCTGCTCAAAATGGATGCCATAGCTGGTCGGGCGAATGACAACTTCCTGAAACTCATCATGGATCGTAACCGTAATATCCAGCTCCTCTTGCTCATCTATGACCACAGGAACATAATTGAAGGAATCGGTCCAGTATACCGGGCGCTCCGTTCCGTTGCAGGTCAGTGAGAAGCGCTCCGACTTCAGAAGATCCTCCACGCTCTCCATCTGAAATCTCGGCTCTGTGATCGGAGCCGGATTCGAATCATAAATCAAGTCATTCAAAAAATCTTTCATAAAATGTAACCTCCATTGTGTAAAATTTATCCTGAATTATTCAGTATCACGATGATTAATTCAGGATAATTATGCACTTGCAGTATAAAATACCGCCCGCATGAATGCAGACGGTACACATAGTATTTTATTGCCAGCAATTAATCAGTAGTCAAAATAATTATAGGCTCTATACCACAAGAAATAACGCCCTTCTCAACACGAACTTCTCCGCCCAGAAGATTCGGATACATGCCATCCGGCACTGTCACCTGCACTTCGCACTGTTCCATAGAAAGATTAAAAATACCATGAAGTTTTTCGGAACCAAGCTCGTAATGCACCAGCGCTGTAGCGCAGTCCGGCCCAACAGCCCGTAATGAATAACGCCCTTTCCGTATCACCGGTAGCTTCTTTAGTCCAACAAGAAGGTGTAGCAATTCACAGTATTCAAGAGCTTCCGGCGAGCTACTCCAGTCAATTGGTTCTCGTTCAAATAGACTTGGCGTGTGCTTCGCCAGAACCTCCTGACCGTTGTAGATGAGCCCCACACCCTTGATGCACCACATAAACGCAGTCCACATACGTCGAACCTGCGTATCTGTCAGATAGGATGCAGCGCGCCTTTGATCATGATTTTCCAAAAAATGCAGTTTAAGATAGTCAGCAGGGTAAGTGCTTTCCTGAGCAATAAGCGCCTCCAGATAACGAGCTATGCTGCCTGTGCCTTCAAACACAGCTTCAAAATGAGGAAAGACATCGTAATCATAGGTAATATCAAATGCATTGTACAGCTCCCCATCGCTTGCACAGTAAAATCCCTTCGATCGCAAATCCCGAACAAAGCTACCATGAACACTTTCCGCAAGCCAAACGACTCCCGGCTTCACCTGCTCGACTGCGGTCCTGGCCGCACGCCAGAACTCCACCGGTACCGTAGATGCTACATCACAGCGAAATCCATCTGCACCTAATCGTGCCCAGTGGCACAGAGTCTCTATTTGATACTCCCACAACTCGGCGTGATCATAGTCCAGGTCGATAATATCCGTCCACGCGCCCGCTCGATTTCCAAGATGTCCATCCGTCGTATGATAGAACCACTCCGGATGATTTTCAAACAACTTGCTATCCCAAGCTGTGTGGTTATACACGATATCCAACATACACCGCATTCCCCGAGCGTGGAGCGCATCGCAGAGACTTTTGAAATCTTCTATCGTACCGTACTCTGGATTGACAGCTCGATAATCGCTGATGGAATATGGAGATCCCATCGATCCCTTTCGATTCACCTTTCCCACAGGATAGATCGGAAGCAGCCACAAGATATCTACCCCCAAGGCCTGAATACGATCCAAATCTGCTTCTACTTCTCGAAGCGTTCCCTCTGGACCATAGTTTCGTACATAAACGCAGTAAATGGTACTTGTACGTAGCCAGTCCGGCATCGTCTGCATCATGTTCATACCGCTCCTTTCAACCTTTGGTTCCACCAGCAGTCAGTCCACTGATAAGATACTTTTGAAGGAAAATAAACAACAGTGCGATCGGCAAAGCAGTGAGTAACGAACCCGCCGCAAACTTTGTGAACTGCATTTGAGCGCCTCCAGTCATGCTACCGGAGACAAAAGTCTGAAGGCCAACAGCCAGCGTATTTAGTTCCGGATCACGAATGATCAGTTTTGCAATTACAAAGTCCTGTAAAGGAGTCATAAACGCCCACAGTGCCTGTACTGCTAGGATAGGCTTAGCTAATGGCATAACAATAAGAAAAAAAGTCGTGAAATTGCCAGCACCATCCAAATATGCAGCCTCATCCAATTCCTTTGGAATGTTATCCAAATATCCTTTCACCAAATAGGTATTTCCAGGAATGGCGCTACCCACATATATGGCGATAAGGTATGCATGCGCATGGTTTTGTACTAAACCAAGTAGAATGCCCAATGCATAGAATGCGATCATCGCAGAGGTCAGAGGCAAAATTTGCAGCACCATAAAAATCAGCAGGCCAAACTTTTTCCCCTTGAACGTAAACCGAGAATAGGCATAAGCAGTAAAGGACACTAGTACCACCTGCAACACCATAACGATCACAGAAATCTTTAGTGAGTTGCGAAACCAAAGCAGATACTTACTATCTGGGCTAGTAAACAACCAGATGTAATTACTCAATGACATTTCCTTTGGAACAAGCGTGGATGAGAACATTGACTGAGATGGATTAAAGGATGCAAAGACAATCCAAAGAATAGGGTATATGATGGTGATACATATTACCACAAGAAACGCGTACATCCCCGTCACCATCATATCTTTCTTCATTTTGCGCGCTATATTATTGTCATGTTTTTTCGGATTCACTTTTCGTTCCCCCCCTTAAATGCATCAGTATGAACGTACTGGGTCAGGGCGACCGCCATGACAACGAGTGAGACAAACACAGTGATCGCCGCACCCATACCATACTCACGAGTAACACTTTCAGTGGTGATTTTATAAACCCACGATACTAGCAGATCCGTACCTCCCGTGAGCTGTCCGGCAATGACAGGGCCACCGCTGTTGAAAAGATAGATGATATTGAAATTCGAAAAGTTAAAGGTAAACTGTGTAAGCAGCACTGGAGCAGTCGCGGAGAGAATCCATGGTAATGTGATACTACTGAACTGCTGAAAACGGCTTGCGCCATCCATCTGAGCTGCCTCATAAAGGTCACCCGGAATAGACTGCAGAACGCCAGTCACCATGACAAAAATATAAGGGAATCCAAGCCATCCTTGAATCAGAATCAGTGCCAGACGCGTATATACTGCTTGTGTTTTCCACGGCAATGCCTGTAGCTTCAGAAATGGCAATAACTTATTAAAGAAAGGAATCACCTGCTGGTTCATCGCACCAAACGAATCGTTAAAGAAAACCGAAAACATCAGAATCGAAATAAATGCAGGTACCGCCCATGGAAGTATGATGATTGTGCGCCAAATTTTTTTGAAGTGAATTTCCTTTTGATTGACCGTAACCGCAACAAGGATGCCCATTACAATAGTAAGCATCGTTGCACACACTGTCCAAATCAGGGTCCAGGACAGGGTGTATAACATCGCATTTTTCCACGAATTCATCGTGAACATATCTACGTAGTTTTTTAATCCCACCCAGCTGAACAGTTTCTTCGGTGGCATATGATTAATGTTGTAGTTGGTCATTGAAATCATCACAGTTGTAATGATCGGAAACACAACAGAAAGCACCATTGCTATAATACCAGGTGCCATGATGAGATACGGGAAGCCTCGATTCATAACTGCATGATAATGATCGCGCATGCTATAAATCGTTTCGCCTTCATCACGCTTGCGGCCATTTTTTCGCGCATCAAGAATGCTGAACACATAGATTCCCAGTCCTACAGCAATTAAGATAAGCGAAAGCAATCCCTCAACAAGAAAGAACAGGGAATGATCTCGTCCTGGTACTGTCCCCAACGTAAATAAGCCTACAATACCGCCACCGTGTGCGCCATGAACTACCGTGTTCATGGTCAAATACATGTAAGCTGCCATAATCGCCAGGATCGATCCCCCCTGCCAGTATTGTCTATTATAAAAATGACCAAAGCCTGGAATTATTGCCAGTAAAGTGGCAATGGTCTTGTGATTCATTTTTTTACGTTTCATAACACACCATCCTTGAAAAGCATACCGAAGCCAACGCTTCGGTATGCTTTGACCTTATTGTGTTCAATTGCCGGAATGCAGTGCAGCAATGTTGTCTTCAATCTGCTTCACCGCAGTGTCAAGAGCGGTCTTCGGATCAGCGCCAGTGGCAAGAGAACCCATTGCCGCGTGCATCGGATCCCAAGTCTGATTGCCTTCAATGATTTTCACCATAGGAACACTGTACTGAATCTGCTCATTGAACGCCTTGATAGTTTCATCAGTCGAACTGTTATCATCTAAAAACTTCTGATTGCAAGGAATCAGTCCTGTGGTCTTAGCGAAAGAATCCGCATATTCATCCTGAACAATAAAGTCCAGGAACTCGGTCGCCAGCTCTGGCTCATGAGCAAAGCCACTCATTGCAAGACCAGTAAAGCCGGAATAGTTAGCAATCACATTACCATTAGGCAGTTTAGGCATACGAGCGAGACCATAGTTGATGCCAGCTTCCTTAAGAGACGTGACAACATCCGTACCGCGCACCATCATACCCACTTTTCCTTCGGTGAACAGACCTAACATCAAATCGTTGGCAGAAGTACGATCGCCCATGCCCTTCGGCATTAATTCAAACAGTTCCTTCACATAAGTCGCGCCCTGCACAGCTCCTTCATTATTTAAACCAATTTCAGACGGATCTGTATTGCCGTTTCCATACATATAGCCGCCAGCAGCCCACAGGAAACCCGCAGAATTGTAAAAGTCTCCTAAGTTACATAAAAATCCGAGCGAACCATCACCGTTATTATCAAACTTCGGATCCTTGATGATCGTCATCAGGTCATCCCAAGTATCAGGAGGTGTAGGCACCAAATCCTTGTTGTAGATCAAAAGATTGGTACCCATGTACAGCGGCACAACATAGAGATTATCCTGAAAAGTGCAAGCTTCTACTGCAGAAGGAACCAGGCAGTTCCGCGCTTCTTCACTCAGCTCGATTGGAGCCCATATTCCTTGTGTACTCTTATCTCCCACATCGTTATGAGGTCCAGCCAGCAGATCCGGGCCAATGCCAGCAGGACCATCGAGCGCATGCTTATAGTCGCCATCTACCATCGGCATCTCTGTTAGATCCACATGATTTCCCGTCGCCTCTTCCCATTTGGCGCTCATGTCCTTCATCCATTCATAAACCGAAGGCTCGGCCCAAACAGTGATAGTGCCACCGGTTCCATCGCCACCGGAAGCTTCCGTTGAAGCTTCGGTTGAAACTTTGGTTGATGCTTCTGTTGAAGCTGAAGGTGCCTGCGAGCAACCCGAAATCATGGTTGCCATAGTGGCCGCCGCAGTAAAAAATGCCACAAAACGTCTCATAGTGATACTCCTCCTTTATTTCACCGTGGCTTTACCCAAAGCACACGGCATCCGATAAGTGCAGCACACAGAAGTTTTCTTTTCCGTGCCCATCTGATGTCTTTATGGTACCAGCGTTTATCGATAATGTCAATAATTATTATCGATAAACGGCATTTTTAGTGCGAAAGAACGATTGAATTTTATAGGCAGTTATGGTACGATAAATTTGTATATATATTTCATTTTAAAGAAGGTGATTCCATGAGCGTAAAAGCAAAAGACGTAGCCGACCGCATGGGAATAAGCGTCAGCACTATCTATAAAGCATTCAATGGCGCTGAAGACATTAACAAGGAAACACGTGCAGCCATCCTGGAGACTTCTGCAGAGATGGGCTATACCGGTCGACCGCGCCAGGCGTTTTCAAAACGCGTGTGCGTATTCATGGGCCACATGGAGGCACCTCATGTCACTTATTATTTATATGAGGTTATGATCGCTTTCAAGCAGGTGGCAGAAAACTATGGATACGAAGTGGTCATTCACAGTCTTGATGAGGATGCTTCCCTTTCCTACAACAGAATTATGGATCAAGGCCATTTCGAAGGATCTCTTGTGCTGGGTCCTAATGACAGTAGTGCTTTTTTCTCGCAACTTGGCCAAATCTCCTACCCTACTGTTCTTGTAGACAACTATTTCGAAAGCAAGATGGTTTCTTGCGTTACTTCGGACAATCTTTCAGGTATGGAAATGGTCGTGTCTCATTTGATCAAACTTGGTCACAAACGAATCGGCTTCATCAATGGCGAGCCACTCAGCCTTACCAGCCGTGAACGCTTTGCGGGATATCTGAACGCAATCACTCTTGGCGGACTAACATACGACCCACAACTAGTTGCAAATGGCGATTTCAGCGAGCATTCCGGCGGTGTTTGTGCTGAAAAATTATTAGAAAAAAATGTCACCGCATTGGTATGTGCCAGCGACCTCATGGCTATCGGAGCCATTCGGCGTCTTAAAGCCTTAGGGCTTCAGATTCCACGAGATGTAAGTGTCACCGGATTCGACGACATTCGCATCGCCACCTATATCTCACCAGCCCTGACCACCGTTCGTATCAACATCAAAGATGTGGGGTACAGTGCATTTATGTGTCTAAAAGATCTGATCGAGTATAAAAAAGCGTCGCGCGTGGTAGAATCCCCTCGCCTAATGGTAAGAGAATCCTCTGCACCCCCTGCAAATTCCTAACTAATTTCCAAAACGGGAGCCGGTAAAACCGGCTCCCGTTTTTCTTTCGAATTTAAGTGCAACGTCTATCTATATATTTTAATATTGACTTTTTTCGATGCGCATGATTAACTGTAATTATATTTTATCGATACTTTATCGAGAATTCGTAAGAAGAGGAGATATCTTTATGAAGCGCATTCTACCAGAACTTGACCCTTTTCGTTTAATACAGACATCGGTGAATCACCGAGAAAACCGCCCAACCGAGGCGGTCATGAGTCTGGGCAACGGATATATGGGTGCAAGAGGCAATTACGAAGAGGACTATACCGGCGACACTCTAAAAGGCATCTACGTGGCAGGTGTATGGATGCCCGATAAGACTCGTGTTGGCTGGTGGAAAAATGGATACCCGCGATACTATGGCAAAGTGATTAATGCACCGGACTTTCTGATGTTCCACCTGTATGTCAACGGAGATCGAGTTGATCTTGCTCTCGCAGACATCGAAACATTTCGCCGCACTGTAGATATGCAAACAGGTGTAATGGACCGTGAAATGGTAGTTCGCACTCAGGCAGGGCGACTTCGAATCACCTCATCGCGTTTCTTTTCCATCGACACCCGTCAGATTGCCTGCATGAGCTATCAAGTGCAGGCACTGGACGATACGATATCCGTCGTGATTGAAACAGGCCTGGATGCCAATGTTAAAAACGCTGATGCCAACTACGGCGAACAGTTCTGGGAAGTAAATACAGTGGACGCTGGCGCGCCATTGTATCTAGAAAGTGAAACAATCGAGAATACGTTCGACGTGCCTCGCTTTGCCGTAGGTTTTTCCGCCCTAACCACTTGCACATCGGGCGGTGTCTGTCACGAAACCGTTCGAAGCGATCGTTCCGTATTTGATCGATTTGAAGCTAATCTTTCCTCTGGCGACACTATTCATCTTGATAAAATTGTGAGTGTTGTCACTACCCGAGATATGGAGCACGACCTGCTGCGAGAAACAGGGGCAAAAATTCTCAGCCGTGCAGTAGCTGACGGTCCAGAACTGCTTCGCGCTCGGCACAGTGAGGCATGGCGCGCACGCTGGGAAAAATGTGACGTAGAAATCGAAGGTGATGTTGCCGCACAGCAGGGCATTCGATTTAATCTATTCCAGCTATGGAGCACATACGATGGTTCCGACGAACGCCTCAATATCGGTCCTAAAGGATTCACAGGCGAAAAGTACGGCGGCGCAGCCTACTATGACACAGAAGGTTATTGCTTCCCGATGTACCTAGCCACAGCTTCTCCGGAAATCGCCCTCAGTCTACTTAAATTCCGCTTTAACATCCTGGATAAAGCAAAGGAAAATGCTAGGCGAATCGGAATGCGCGGTGCTCTCTACCCTATGGTGACATTCGACGGTGAGGAATGTCACAATGAGTGGGAAATCACTTTTGAGGAGCTTCACAGAAACGCTGCAATGATTCACGCAATCTATAACTATACCTGCTATACTGGAGACGAGAGTTATATCCGCGATTTCGGTATTCACGTAATGGTAGAGGTTGCACGCTTCTGGGTATGTCGCGCTAGCTACAATCCACGGAAGGACTGCTATATGCTGCTAGGCGTAACTGCTCCGAATGAATATGAGAATAACATAAACAATAATTTCCTCACTAACTTCATGGCAAAATGGTGTATCGAATATGCACTGGAATATGTGGAGAAGTTTGACTATCCGCTACCGGACGAGGAGGCTAAACTCTGGCGAGAAGTAGCTGAAAAGATGTACATAAACTACGACGAAAAAACAAATCTGTTCATCCAGCAAGACGGTTTCATGGACAAGGATTTAGTACCCGCCTCCCAGATTCCAGAAGAGGAACTACCATTGTGTAAGCACTGGTCGTGGGATCGCATACTACGTTCCTGCTTCATCAAGCAGGCTGATGTAGTGTTGGCATTTTACTACCTCCCTCATCGATTCACACTTAAGCAAAAGCAAGCGAACTTCCGTTTTTACGAGCCTTTCACCGTCCACGAATCATCGTTATCACCTAGTATGTACAGCACCGTAGCCTCTATGTGCGGTTTTACCGACGATGCATACCGCCTATATCAGCGAGCAGCCCGCCTTGATCTAGACAACTTCAACGCCGACACCGAAGATGGACTACATATCACTAGTATGGCAGGGTCATGGATTGCGATTACTCATGGATTCGCAGGGATGGATTATCAGCGTGGTGTGCTTTCCTTCTCTCCGCGCTGCCCGGAGCACTGGAAACAGTTGAAGATGCGCTTAGTATATAGAGGCAGACTTCTTGAAGTTTGTTTCAATGCGCAAACTTTCCACTGTAGCCTTCTCGAAGGCGATCCTCTACCAATTGAAGTGAACGGCGTTCCTCTTAAAGTCGAAACCTCACTTGACTACTCACTGAGCTAAACATACAAGACAAAGCCGTCATATCACGTCAAAGATACTATTACAACAAAAGCGCTGACCTGCCACCACACAGATCAGCGCTTTTTCGTTCTTTAAAAAATTTAACAGGGGTCAGCCTCCTTAAGATTTTCTTACGAGGCCAATGTCTCCGCCACAGCTCAGCCCCCTCCCAAAACACTCAAGATCACGAAAGCCACAGAAAACAACCAGCCTATTGCGTTTTTTTCCTCCGCATGCTATCGTAACGCATGCACAAATAAATACGAGTGTTATGTCGCTCCGAACTTCATGCGCTGCCGTCGCAGCCACCGGCGCGATACATCCTTCCCACTCGCACAAAACTAAAGGAGATCACATCATGAATCATCACACTACTTCACGCAACATTCTGTCCATCGTTCAGGCCGCTATGATCGCCGCCCTCTACATCGTACTGACCGCACTCGCCGCAGGCTTCGATCTCGCAAGCGGGGCTATCCAGGTGCGCTTTTCCGAGGTACTGACCATCCTCCCGTTTTTTACACCGGCTGCGATTCCAGGCGTCACCATCGGCTGTCTCCTCGCGAACATCCTGACCGGAAGCGCCCTGCCGGACATCATCTTCGGCACCCTCGCTACCCTGCTCGGTGCCCTCGGAACCTACGCACTCCGTAAGCATCGCTTCCTCTGCACACTCTGCCCGGTCATCTCGAACGGCATCATCATCCCGCTGGTTCTCCGCTATGCTTACGCGGTCCCTGGCGCGCTCTGGTTCCTGGCGCTGACCGTCGGCGCCGGTGAACTCATCTGCTGCGTCCTCTTCGGCAGCATCCTTATCACCGCTCTGCTCCCGCACCGCGAGCGGCTGTTCAGGTAATCCGGCCCCATCTTCGATCGATACCATCCTTCTGGAAGAGATTTTTGCAACTTTTCGCACTTTTCTCTTCCAAGTGCCGCATCACTGCACGACGTATTTACGCCGATGCTGCAATTTTATCAGATACAACTGCCAGCGTAAAGTTTTTGTAGGAAAACCTAGATAATAAATAGAGAACGACCAT
>CALAOB010000002.1 GCA_937927445.1 uncultured Oribacterium sp.
GCTCGCCGTGGTAAACAATTTCCTTTTCCTCCGGCGTGAGGTCGCGGAACGGCACGTCGGTCCGCACGCCCATCGTCCGCACGATATCCTTCATCAGCGACCACATGAGTGTTCCCCAGACGACCACCGCACCTTCGTCAATGGTCCTGGAATCATCCGGCACCAGTGCAGCCTCGTTCACGGTCTGGACGACGCCTGTTCCACCGCAGGTCTTGCAGGCTCCGGTACTGTTAAAGGCCAGCTCCTCGGCTCCGGGGCCCCAGAATTTCACACCGCAGACAGGGCAGGTGATTTCCTGCATAGCCGCGACCGAAAGAGACGGCGGACAGTAATGCCCGTTGGGGCAGCGATGGCTCGCAATCCGGGAAAACATCAGCCGCAGGCTGTTCAGCAGCTCCGAAAGTGTCCCGAACGTGCTGCGGATGCCGGGCACTCCCGGCCGCTGGCGCAGCGCAAGCGCCGCCGGTACATACCGAACCTCCTCCACATCCGCCCGTTCCGCCTGCGTCATCCGCCGGCGCGTATAAGTGGAGAGCGATTCCAGATATCTGCGGGATCCCTCCGCATGCAGCACACCAAGTGCAAGCGAGGATTTTCCCGAGCCGGAGACACCGGCAATCGCTACGATTTCATGCAGCGGAATATTTACATCTATATTTTTCAGGTTATGAACCTTTGCACTGCGTACCTCGATATATCTGGGTAGCATCTTTCTCTGTCTGATTTCACCGGACATAACTCTTACCTCTTCTCCGTACATTTTCTGGTCGATAGCGGACCATTCATGATGGTTGTTTCGCTTCTGGTATTTATATCGTACAGTATTGCATATTTATATCAAGTACGCAGATTTTTCTGACTTAGTATCTTACATAGTACCATAGCCAAAGCGTCTGTATCCTATAGATACTGGATTTGACGCATGTAAAAAGAGCCTCTACGGAAGTAGAAGCTCTTTTACTCACCTTATAGCAGATGATGATACAGTTTCATTTTAAAGGTCAGCGTCCTTCTTTTTCTTCTTCATAACGCCCCATGCGCCCAGCAGTACGACTGCACCGCAGAATACCACGCCATAGGTGCGCATGTTGCTCTCGTCACCGGTCTTCGCTCTGCGGGATGCACCGAGGACTCTGCCGATCGGCGTATCTGCGAGCTTATCTCGTACAGCACCGAGAACTCGTCCTACTTCGCCTTCCGGCTCTACGGTCGGCTTTCCGGTCGGGCCGTTCGGGTCTGTGCTCGGGTTTCCGCCCGGGCCACCACCGGAGGACGATCCGCCGCCACCGCCACTACTGCTCTTCTGATAGATGTTCTTAAACTCCACGGTGCTCACTTCCGCACCGTCCTTCGTGATGGTCTTCTGTGCCTCGAGCTCGTCGTCCGCGTTCCGGATGACCTTGACGGTCATCGTGTAGACGGAGTTATCATAGGTCCAGCGGGCGTTGCTGCCGGCCTTCTCGGTAAAGGTATAAACATACGGACCGCCCACGGTCGTATAGCTGATCTCGCCGAACTCGACACCACCTGCGCCTGCCGTTGCGGTCTTCGGCGTGCCTGCTGCAGTGCCCTCCGGCATCGGCGCACCGGCACTCGGCGTCATCACGAACTCGAACTTGTCGTCACTCGTGATGCTGTTTCCATGCTGATCCGTGATGAGCTTGCGCACCGGCGGATCCAGCTTCACCGGCGGGCGCTTCGTGGTCTTCG
The DNA here is from genome assembly GCA_937927445.1 of uncultured Oribacterium sp. Classification (GTDB taxonomy): domain Bacteria; phylum Bacillota; class Clostridia; order Lachnospirales; family Lachnospiraceae; genus Oribacterium. Next base: position 1,711 of record CALAOB010000002.1, read on the forward strand.
GCATCGCCTTCACCTCATACTCATAACCTGTCTCAGAGCCCTCCGGCATGATGATCAGGAACGGTAACACATCATAGTAATGCTCGAACGGAGTCGTCTGGATAGCGAGATAAAGACCCTCCGGAACCCCCGTGACCGCTTGCTTCGATTCGATCTTCTTCCAAACCGGACTTATCTTATGATCCGCCGCATACTGCGAAAGTGCGATCGGAAGCTCTGCAGCCTTATCTTCCATGGTCTTTTTCGTGATTTCTCCTTTAAAACCAACGAAAGCACCGCCTGTCAGGTCGAATTCCGTCACGGACGTGCCGGGCTTCACCTTACCGACCTTATAGATGTCAAAGGAAGCTGAATCTTCAATCGCTGTCGCCTCACTCTTATCATTCGTAAAACTAGGAACGATCGTGATGCTTCCCGTTTTACCCGGAACGGATTCCTCTGCCAGCGCAGTCATCCCCTGCAGTGCGATCGCCGCCGCAACGGTAAGTCCCATCAGCCATGTTTTAATTCGTTTTGCTTTCATCATCTGATCCACCCGATTTCTTATTACTTTGCTTATCCTTCTTCGACGGCATGAGTAGCGCGATCAAAAACAGCACCGCGACACCCATAACGGCAAATGGGATATACTTCTGAATCTTTTCCTGTGTTGTGAGCTCTCGCTCGACCTGAACGACCGGAATACTCTTGATCTCCTCTTCCGGCAGGTTCTCGATCCGATGGCCACGGACCAGAAGTCTGTGAGAGTTAATGCCATACGGTGTGCACGTCATCAGGGTGACATAGTCCTGTCCATCCTCGATTTTCAGTGCATCCAGCTCTGTCGGCAGTACCGTCAGAATCTGATCCACCTGATACGTCATCTTCCGGTCGAGTACGGTGATGATAAATATATCGCCCTCACCCAGCTCCGGAATATCCGTAAACAGCTTGGCGTTCGGCAGTCCCCGGTGTGCACTCAGCACCGCATGTGTGCTCGGTCCACCGATCGGAAGTGTAGATCCCTCCAGGTGTCCGACCGCCTCGTTCAGTACCGCACCGGAAGTACCATGATAGAATGGAAGCTTCACGCTGATTTTCGGAATCTCGATGTATCCCATGATGCCCGATTCATCTACGTTCAATGCTTCTTCATAGCCTTCCGTCCGGCTCTCTTCTGAAAACGGATTCGGATTCTGCCTCAGTCTTTCATTATAATCCTCCGCAGCTTCGAAATACTTACTGAAGTCCTCGGGGGCAATATCTTTCACCGTATCATCATAGCTTACCATCACTCGAGATGCATGCTTCGAGTTTACGTAATCACTGATGTACGGATAAAGAAAGATACCTAATCCTGCTAGGAATACAAGGATCATCAATACGGTCGCTATAATTCGTTTCTTCACTTAATCCTCCGGATTCGTTTAATTTTCGGTGTTTCACGTCCCGGAGAGTCCCAAGAGCCGGATCACGACTCCTGAGCTACTCCCGGATGTCAAGCATCTAGAATCATACATGGAAATGTATGAAATTTTAAAGATTAGGCTCTCTTCTTCACGATCAGCGTGACAGCAGCACCCGCCATTACAAGAAGACCAACGATCGCAAATACGGTTGTACCCATACCACCGGTGGAAGGAAGAAGCGTACCCTGTACGTTCTCTACCTGCGGTGTAGCAAGGAGATGATCAACCTTCTTATCATCTACACCCTTCGTAAGAGTAACCTCATAAGGAGCTGTTAAAACATTGTATCCCTTCGGTGCTTCTGTCTCAAGGAGATAATATTTACCTGCTGCTAATCCGGAAATTACAGCCTCGCCCTTGTCGTTCGTCGTATAAACAGTTGCATCACCTAAAGAATCCTCCCAGCTAAATGCGCCCTTGTTATCATTAGCCTTCTCATTATACTTGAGGTACTTGGCGCTTGTATCAGCCTTACCATCCTTATCTACCTTATCAATTACTACAAACTTAGCGCCTTCAAGCGGCGTCTTGCTCGTACCATCTACCTTGTTGATCGTAATCTTACCACTATAAACTTCCTTTTCCATGGTTTCAGGTACCGTCACATCATTATACTTAAATTCAGCCTTATTGTTGTTCTTCTGGTCCTTCACAGATCCAAGGTTCGCGGTCGATGTAAGAACGCCATTATATGTTACAACGATCTCTGCCGGAGCAACCTTATAGAAGAAGTCATCCTTCTCGGCATCAGTAGATGCAGCCCAAGGAATGGTTACTGTGAACTTATGATTTTTCTTGTCATAAACTAAAGTGGAATCATTATCTGGTCTTGCATCCGTATTAATATCAACACCATTGACTTTCACCACGAAAGACTTCTCATCAAGCGCAACTGCAGATGGCATTTCATCAACTAAATAATAATCATGAATTTTATGTGCTATGGATTTTCCTTTGTCTGCTCCTTCTGCTGTTATAGTTTCGATATAGTAGTTATATGCCTTCTTAAAAGTCACCTCATAAGGAATGGTTTCTCCGATACTGAATGTATCGTCCACGATTGCTTCACCATCTTTAGTAACGGTCTTAGTAACTGTCTTGGTTCCATCTCCCCAGCCAGGAACAATGTTCTTCTCCATCGCCTTCACATTCGAATCCTTTAATGTTATAGCTGTAGCCAGGCCAGATCCATTGTCCAAAGAAGATTTGATATAGTAGTAACCATATGGCAGACCAGAAAATGTGATATCTTTTCCGTCTGTACACTTTATTTCACCTGCATGAATCGCGCTGCCCGTCAGTCCCTTCAGCCAGTTAAATAATGCAGTTTTATCCGCATTCTCGTTCGTCAGCTGTACATAAGTTTTTCCACCATTGGTGTTCAGTGTAAAGTATGATTCAATACCAGCATACGTCTTATCGTTTGGAATCGTATAAGATACTGCATCACCATTTGCCGTTGCATCGAAAATCCTATATGCGGTATACGTTGCACCTTTAACGGCGTTCTGTACGGTGATGGATCCGGTAGTACTTTGGGTGGTCGTCGCTGCCGGTTCATCTGCATAGGTGGTTGCTGCCATGGTTGAGCTCATCATTAAGATTGCGAGCAATGCTGCAAGTCGATTCATCTTTCTCATCGTATTTTCTCCTTTATCTTTTATAAAGATTGATGTACTGATACATTTTTCAGAATCTCTTCTGAATTCTCTCCTCAGGCATCTGCCGGAGGAAAGATAAATTCATGTTACTTCACGTTCTTCCTGGCGCTTCAGTTCTCCAGTGTAGATAATTCAAACCTCCTTCCTCCCTGCGTTTCACGAGGATGAGATATCCTAAAGCAATCAGCATGAGTGCCATACCGCCGAGACTAAACAGGATCGTACCAGTACCACCGGTAACCGGAAGTGCCACACCAGCCTTGTTCTTGATGATCACTCCGTCCCCTTTCGAATTCATGTTATACATGATGTCATCGGTACCTACGCTAAGTTTACCGGCACGAATTGTGAAGTTAACCGTGTTTGTAAGAAGGTTGTATCCATCCGGAGCTTTTACCTCTGTAAGCTGATAGTCACCAGGTGAAAGCTTTAAAGTAATTCCATTATCTGGAATTTCAAACTTTCCATCCGTAGTAGAACCGCTATTTACAACAACCTTTCCCAATGCATCCTTAATGCTCTCTGTAATCGTAGTGTACTTACCATCCGTTCCCTTCTTTGCAATTACAAAGTATGCACCCGAAAGCTTCGTATCCCTATTATCGTAATCCACCTTGGTAAACGTAATATCCTTTGGGGCCGACTCATATTTATTGATGAATGTCAATGTTGTGATATCATTCGTTAATGAAAAATCACTTATTTCAGGATTATTCGATCCTATATTTTGTGAATTTTCATTTCCAAACCGGTACTCTGTTCCCTTATAAGAAATCTCAGTAGTTCCACCATTATCCGCACTGGACGTAGTGATCTTCTCAATCACCTTATACATCTTCGTCGGATCCAGCTTTTCAAATGTATAGGTTCCGCCTTTAGCAACGATATCCTGGTATGTGATTTCATAGAGACCTACATAAGCATCGCCGATCTTTTCCTGAAGAGCAAACTTAGCATTTTCGAAAGCTGTTTTATCGATCTCAGCCGTTGCCAGTTCGTCATCGCTTCCATCAACATAAAACTTCTTTCTAATAGAAAGAGACTTCGGGGACTTCAGCTTATTCGTCACATCGATTCGAACGTCTTTATTTTCTTCCTTCTTCGGAATAGTGACAGTCTTCGCAGTCTTCGAATTCTCTGTTTTCACACCGTTTTTATCAGTCGCAGCATACAAAGGCCCTTCATACTTACTTGAATCAATATCTTGTTCTACAACCTTTACCGTAGTATCTTCCTCAATTTGGGTGAAGACTGCACTCTCATTGCCTTTAAGCGTAAATGTTCCATCCGGATTTGTATGATGAACCGCATCTTTGCCCGTTCCCACCATATAGATTTGATCTCTAAGTGGTGTTTCTTTGTTACCATCTATCTCTAAAAGTTTAAATTTAAAGGTTTCATTCTTTGCCTGTTCTGGGTTTAAATTGTCAACTTCCTTATGAACAGTTAAACTTCCGCCCGGAATAGGCTGAATATTCATCTCCAGTCTCAGGTTCGATGCACCTGCGCCTCGCTCCATATAGAAGAACTTAATCGTATGTTTCGTACCATACTTAAAAGTACCTACCGTACCAGGCTGCCATAAATCATTAATTTTTGTTTTAGTATCTTCATCTGCGTTTTGATATGCAGCTAAAAACTGATCTTTTATCGTTGTTCTAATTTCACAACTATTGTCATCCCTACTATAGTTGGTATATCGAATCTCTCCTGTTGTAAAATCAATACTACCAGACTGGGCCTCATGAATACCGCCAAGATCCAACACCAGAACATCGTCGACATATACTACCAGGTCATCATCTCCGGTGAATTTGTAAACCATATTCTCGCCATTCACCTTACCATCTTCTGGCTGATAGAAATTTGCATACCCATACATACCGAAATAAAAATTATTATCCTTATAAAATCCATAAAGAGGTTCATTTATTCTCGGATCATTATCCGGTAATCGGTTTGCTTTATAATCGTACAGATTTCTATTTCTTATCCAATCTGTTTTCAGTCTATTATACGGCATGAAATTTCCACGCTGATAAAAGAAATTGTTACCACCATCCGGTGTTCCTAACTGATTGTATACTCTAAATCTATCGGTAGTTTTACCTGTATCGTCAATCAGCGTTGCGAAATTATCTGCGCTATTATAATAGAAGTAACCATCTTCATCGTATCGTGATCTTAAAAACAAATGATCAACTTCATTCTGTTTTCCACACCACTTGCTAATGAATTGGCCGTTCAATGAATCGCCTGGTTCAGCAGTTCCATTTCCATTGTACCACTTTACTGTATGTGCCTTCTCAGTCAACGTAGGGAATTCACTGCCCTCCGGGATAATCGAAGAATAAATTCCTTGTTTCAGTTTGCCGCTCTGCTCCCAATATTCTCCACCCTGGAATCTACACATAGGATCACCTACGATGTTGTTAAAATCGGTCATGTACAGATGAAGCCCTAAATCTTTATTCGATACGGTTTCTACTTCCGTGAGCTGAGCTCCGGAAGTATAAACCACATAAATTATATCGTTATTCTGAACAAATCCCTCATTCTCACTGCCATCATCCGATGTCCACGTATACTGCCAAGCATCATTATCGTTCGCGTCCTTTACCTTTTTAAGGATGTTATTAATAGTGATACCAGTTGCATTATACCCACCTCTTTTGTGTACTAATTTCACATTTTCAAATGTAAAGGTAGTGTTCCATTTATAACCAGCTGCATATTTACTGAAATCAAATTCCTTAATCTTACTGTCAGAGCCTGAATACGTGACATCATCTATACTTGCATTGGTTGCAATCTCCTGAAAGCTGCCATTGCCATAATCACAAACAAATTTGACTGTTGCCGTCATAGTACCAAAGGTAATGGTAAAGCCCGAGAAACTCTTCACCGTAAATGTACTTTCCACGCCTACGGCTTCTTCCGGAAGTACTTCCTTGCTTACGGTTGCGGCTACGGATGCAGCTTCTACTTTTTCATCGGCTGCTTCTGTCGTGTCGGCATCTACGCTCTTCAGTTCTACCTTCTTGCCCTGCTCGTTGACGGCCTTGATGGCGCCGTTGGCGGTCTCGCCGTAGCTTGCGACAGTGGCTGCCTGTACGCTTCCTGTGCTTTCGTCGAGGTGCTTGATGGTCATGGTGCTGATGTCAGCGTCTTCCGGAAGTGCTTCCTTGTAGACCTTGATCTTTACCTTGACCGGGGTCTTCGACTCAACTTCCTTGCCGTCCTCATCGACGAAGCGGATGTCGATGGACTGGGAGTTCTCATAGGAGCCGTCGGCCCGAAGGGCGTCTACCTGCTCCTTCGAGAGGGTGTCATCAGAGGTAGCCAGTGTGCCGTCTTCTGCCTCTTCCGGCTTGTCGAGCTTCTTTAACTGAAGCTTGACCTGGTCGTCCGCGTCGAACGCTGTCTTCTCGGCGAAGACATTGACCTCGTACTCGCCCTCGATCTCTGCAGACCAGTATGCCTTGCTGAGGTCATCGAGTGTGTACTGAAGTACCTTTGCGCTTGCGACAGAGCTGTCTACCAGCTCGGATGCCTTCGTGTTCTTCAGAAGGTCCTTGCGCTCGTTCTCGAGTGCGGTGTCCATCTCGATCTTTGTGCTTTCTTTCTTTTCTTCAGCGGCTGCAGCAGTGGTTTCCTTCTCCAGCTCACTTTCTGTTGCGAATCCCTCGTTTTCAGCGGCTTCGGAATGGATGACGCCGAAAGTCTCCTCCACAGCGGTGATGGTTTCCTTTACGTTTTCCACAACCTGTGCGAGGTTTTCCTTCACGGTCTCTGCGAGGGTCTTATGTTCAGGCGCTGCCTCTGTGGCCTCGCTCTTTATGTTCTCGGACTCGATCTGTCCTTCCTGCGGGAGGGTCTCGGCCGCTGCTGCGGTGGTCTCACTCTCCGCTGGGAGCTGCGTCTCAGCATTGGCCTCGGCAGCATCCGTCGTAGAGGCTGCTTCCGTCGATGCCTCGGTAGAAGCATTGGCATCCGCTGTCGTGGAATCTGCTGTCGTTGCCTCCTGTGTCGGCACAACGCTCGGGCTGGCCGGCTCGGTCGTGTCGTCGATGCCCTTCTCATCCAGTGTGTGCATCACGCTCTTGATGACCGTCTCTGCCTTCGGGAGCTTGATGCTCTTCTCGAGGGTCGCGTCGTTCAGCTTCAGGTTGAGGACTCTGCTGTCATCGGCATGGTTGATGAGGATGAACGTTACCTTTTCATCGCCGTTGATTTCATAGCTCGCCGGATCCGCTGCGGTGATTTCCGTCGTGGTCTGGTTCATCAGCTGATTCGAGAACTGATCGTAGAAGTTTGCGAAGAGGGAATCCTGCTTATAAAGAAGCAGATCCTTCTTGCCTTCCTTCTTCGGATCAAATACGACAAGCTGTGTATTCTCTTCTTCGGTTGCACGCAGTGCGTTGCTTTCGGTGGCCGGCTTCAGATTACCCTCGGATTCGGCCTGCTCCTGATCCATCTGAATCAGCGCCTTCACCTCCACACCTGCGTCCTCGAGTGCCTGCATCTCTTCCTCAGAGAAAAGGTTCATCTCGTAGAGCGGATTGGTGCCGTCGGTGAGTGCACGATACGCCGCCTGTGTCTTCGCATCCCTGCTGACACCGAGGTACTCGTTCTCATAAAGATGCGCGTCTTCAAACGCGGCCTTCGCAGCATCCATGATGCTGTCGCCACGGAGACTTAACGTGATCTTCTTGCCGTCAACCTCAACTTCGCCTACTTCGACGCGGCTGTCTGCGAAAGCGATTCCCTGCACATGAGACAGGCACATGCTGACTGTAAGTAAGCCAACCATACCTCTCTTGGCCATGTCTTTCATTCTTCTGCCTGGCTTTCTTCTCATTGCTCCTCCAAACCACACACTGTGCATTCTACTACCCAAACTGTATCTATTCATTTACAGTATCAACGCTGACCAACACCTCTTCAGAATCGATGGATACGCATCTCTGCCGGATCGACGTTTCTCGTACATTGGTACTTCGGAACTACTAAACGCCTTAAATTTTATATCTATTTTCTCTATTTGTAATAGTTTTTTGAATATTACGGTTCAAATGTACCCCTGTTCCGAAGGAACGGATACCGGCAGTCCGGCG
>CALAOB010000003.1 GCA_937927445.1 uncultured Oribacterium sp.
CGCACGGTGGTGTGAGAGGACGGCGGTTAGTCACCGCCTCCTACTCGATTATCAGGACAGGCAGGATACAGCTCGCAGGTGTCGAAGGGACAGCAGCGGTAAAGCGCCACTGATGTGTTGCGTAGACAGCCGGGTGTAAATGTGAAATGGAACAGGATATATGAAGATTAATCTGATTGTTGTGGGAAAGGTGAAGGAGAAATACTTTCGGGATGCGATCCAGGAGTATGTGAAGCGACTGTCGGCCTTCTGTGATTTAACGATCATCGAGGTCGCGGATGAGAAGACACCGGAGCATGCGCCGGAGACGGTGGAGGCCCGGATCAAGGAGACGGAGGGGGAGCGTATCCTCGCGAAGATCAGTGACCGGAGCTACGTGGTCGCGCTCGCCATCGAGGGAGATATGCTGAGCTCCGAGGGGCTGGCGGAGCGCGTGCAGGAGCTGATGCTGCGCGGACGCTCGGACATCAGCTTCATCATCGGCGGCTCACTGGGGCTCAGCCCGGCAGTGCTGAAGCGTGCAGACATGAAGCTCAGCTTCAGCCGAATGACCTTTCCGCACCAGCTGATGCGGGTGATTCTGCTCGAGCAGGTGTACCGTGCGTTTAAGATCAATGCGCATGAGCCGTACCATAAATGATGAAAAGGACCCCGAGGGGTCCTTTTTAAATGGCGTCTGCCTGTACGAGCGTCTGGTGGATCAGCTCGGGAACTTCGCCCTTCGGAACATCGAAGACGATGGAGAGCTCCATATAGAGGATGTTTTCAGCCTGCTCCATGTAGTGGATATCGGTGAGTGTCATTTTCTTGCCCTGCCGCAGGCGTTCCTGCTTCCGCGTATACAGGGTGCGGATGACGCGCAGGAGTTCCTCTGGATCACAGCTTCGGATACACTCCTTGCAGGCATCCTCGAGGAGCTTCCGGTTGTGAAAGTCCAGAAGCTGTATATCGGGGGCCGTGCGTATGAACTGTTCGGCTTCCGCACGCGTCATGATGCGACGCATATTCGTTTTCGCTGCATCCACCGGTGCGTAGACGGAGCCTTCCGGCTTCCCGCACGGCTGCATCACGTAATACTCCTTCTCGCTGGCACTGCCATCCATGGCCAGCATCACACGATCCATGATTCTGTGAACACCCTTACATCCGTAAATGACATATTCACCTGGCTGAAAAAACATAGGTCCTCCTTCTTTTCAAATTCTTCGCCATTCGTCCTTTCCAGCGAATGAGACGCACGCCTTCGGGGCCGTGCGCGTTTACAGTTAACCATAGCTTACTACCAGTTTACACCAGAAAAAGCTTTTCGGAAAGTCAGTTTCGCACAATTTAATTGCATTTTGCCATGATGGTGAGAGGCGTGCCAGAGGGTCGTTGCCGGAAACAGTCCTCCGGCACGCCATCTGAACCGTGATGCCGGGTTATTGCGAAGAAAGTGGGATTTTTGTATACTCTACCGTATTGAACAAAATGAAGGAGTTTATAATGAAACTGTTTCAGACTTTATATATGCGTTACAAGGAAATCGTGCACTATCTGATCGTCGGGGTGCTGACGACGGTGGTGAGTCTCGGAGTGTACTATGGACTGGTGCTGACGGTGCTGGATCCGGGGAACCCGCTGCTGCTGCAGCTGGCGAATATTCTGTCCTGGGTCGCGGCGGTGACCTTCGCGTATTTTATGAGCCGGAAATTCGTGTTCGAGAGTCACAGCACGAAGATTCGTGAGGAGGCGGTTCGCTTCTACATGTCACGTGTGGGTACACTGCTGCTCGATATGCTGATCATGTTTGTGACGGTGACCCTGCTCGGCATGAATGACAAGCTGGCGAAGCTGCTGGTGCAGGTGGTCGTCACGGTGTTAAATTATATTTTCAGTAAGTTCCTCGTGTTTGGAAAAGCGAAGGATGAAGCGCCGTGATCCCTGGGACCTGCACGTTCATCTGAATACATGAGGATATAGAGGTCTGCATGCCGCCGGAAAAGGCATGCACGAAGGAGCAGCAAGATGGAAAAGCATAGAGTACAGGGCCGGAGGGCCTATCTTATATCGTTTATCATCCCGGTGGTGGCGATGATTCTGATTTTTATTTTCCGGGGAATCTTTCCGTTCGGAAAGGAAACCTTTCTGCGTACCGATATGTATCATCAGTATGCGCCGTTTTTCTCGGAGTTTCAGTATAAACTCCACCATGGCGGCTCGCTGCTGTACAGCTGGGATGTCGGGCTAGGCATCAATTTCAGCGCGCTCTATGCCTACTATCTCGCGAGTCCGCTGAACTGGCTGCTCCTTCTCTGTCCGAAGGGACTGATCCTCGAGTTCATGACCTACATGATCGTCGTGAAGATCGGGCTCGCGGGTGTCGCGATGTGCTGGTATCTGCGTCGCCGCTTTCCGGAGCAGACACTCGGCTGCAGCGTCATCGCGATTCTGTATGCGCTGTCCGGTTACATCTCCGCGTACAGCTGGAATCTCATGTGGCTCGACTGCATCATCCTGTTTCCGCTGATCATGCTGGGCCTCGAGCGTCTCGTGCGCGGTGAGAGCGCGATGCTCTATGTGATCGCACTGGGACTCTCGATTCTTTCGAACTACTATATCTCCATCATGACCTGCATCTTCATGGTCATCTACTTCATCTGCCTCAATGTCCTCGAGGGCATGGGGAACGCACGTGTCGTGGGACTTCGCGTCCTGCGCTTCGGTCTCTACTCGCTGATCGCAGGCGGACTGGCGGCGGTGACGCTGCTGCCGGAGATCTATGCGCTTCAGATGACGGCGTCGAGCGACTTTAACTTCCCGCAGACCGCGACGCAGTACTTCACGATCATCGATATGTTTGCGCGGCAGATGCCGTTCGTCGAGACGGAGCAGGGCCTCGACCACTGGCCGAATATCTACGCCGGCGCACTCGTGTTCCTGCTGCTGCCACTGTACTTCATGAACCGGAAAATCGAGCTTCGGGAGAAGATCGTGAACGGCCTTCTGCTCGTTTTCTTCTATCTGAGCTTCAGCGTCAACATCCTGAATTTTATCTGGCATGGCTTCCATTACCCGAATTCACTTCCATGTCGCCAGAGTTTCATATATATTTTCCTTATCCTCGTGCTCTGCTACGAGGCTTGGCTGCATCGGGCGGCCTCGTCTGCGAAGGAGGTCAATGCTTCCTTCGGGATGGCCATCGCGTTTCTCCTCGTCGCGCAGAAGGTCGTAACGGATGATGCGATCCACTTCAGTGTATTCTATCTGAGCGGACTGTTCGTCCTTCTGTACTACTACTTCCTGTATACAGAGCGGACACGCACGAAGAGGGCACATCACTGGACGGTCCTCGCGATGCTGGTGATCGTTTCCGTGGAGGCGACCCTCAACATGGCCGTGACCTCGGTGACGACGACCTCGCGTACAGCCTATGTCAGTGACAATCAGGATGTCGAAAAGCTGGTGCAGGCGGTGCGTGCGGAGGATGACGGTTTCTACCGCTTCGAAAAGATCACACGGAAGACGAAGGACGATGGTGCCTGGATGAACTTCCCGAGCGTTTCGCTCTTTTCATCGACGGCGTATGCTCACTGCTCGGATTTCTTCAAGCGTATGGGTATGGAGTCCTCGACGAATGCCTACTCGATCACCGGCTCCACACCGCTCATGAACATGCTGATGTCCGTGAAATACGGCATCTACTCCGAGGAGCCGCAGGCACCGGGTGAGATGGGGCTCAGCTACATCGCGAGCTCCGGCGTGACCAGTATCTATCAGACGGAGTTTGCCCTGCCGCTCGGCTATATGCTGTCGGATGCGGCGCTGGAGTCCTGGGATACCCATGCCGGAACGCCGGCCCTCGCACAGAACAGCTTATGTGAGGCCCTCGACTGCGCGCCGGTCATGGACAGTGTGCTGGGCGAGTTCTATGATTCGGATTACAGCTTCACGGCGGACCAGGCAGGCGAGTACTATGCTTACGTGAATAACGCAGCCGTAAAGCAGGTGACTGCGAATTTCGGTTACACGGAGAAGAGCTTCAATAATGTGGATCGAGGCTTCCTGCTGGAGCTCGGCTACCTCGAGGCGGGCGATACCGTGACGCTTCACAGTAAGACCGAGGGCCAGAGCGTATCGGCGGATGTATACCGTTTCGACTACAACGCGCTGCGCGAGCTGCAGGATGTGCTGCAGGATGAGCGTCTGGAGCTCACGAGCTGGAAGGATACGAAGCTTTCCGGGACGATCACGACGGAGAAGGGTGGCGTCATGATGACGAGCATCCCGTATGATCCGGGCTGGAAGGTCTTCGTGGACGGTGTGGAGACGGACATCACCGAGGTGAAGGATACCTTCCTCGGGGTGGAGCTCACGCCGGGCACGCATACCATCGAGCTGCGCTTCATGCCGCAGGGCCTCGTCCTCGGCGGTCTCATCACGGCGCTCAGCCTCGCGATGCTGCTCGCCATCTGGCTCCTGACACGGCGTTTCGGACTGCTGAGCGACGGGCTCCGGGAATTTGAGGAGCTGACGCAGGAGGACGAAGCAGAGGGGACAGCGGCTGCGTTCGAGGAGGGCCTTCGGGAGGCGGAAGACCCGGATACGACGGCAGCGCCTGCGGACGCGGATGCGACGGATGACGATGTGGCGCCGGAAGCATTGGCAGAGGACACAGAAGGAAACGAAGACGATGCGGATCTCGAGATCTTCTCGATCCGCGAAGATGAATAAAGAGGGGGAAATGATGAAGCTTTGGGGTGGACGATTTACAGAGGCAGAGGATCAGCGGACGGAGGAATTTAACGAGTCCCTGAGCTTCGACAAGCGGATGTACCGGCAGGATATCACGGGCTCGATCGCGCATGCGGAGATGCTCGGACGGCAGGGGATCATCTCGCAGGAGGACAGTGCGGCGATCATCGCGGGTCTCGAGGGGATCCTGCAGGACATCGAGGACGGGAAGCTCGTCATCGAGGGGGACGCCGAGGATATCCACAGCTTCGTCGAGGCGGAGCTGACGGAGCGCATCGGGGAGCCGGGCAAGTGTCTGCATACCGGACGGAGCCGGAACGACCAGGTGGCGCTCGACATGAAGATGTATACACGTGACCACATCGATGAGATGGTGGGGCACATGCAGGCGCTGCTGGACACGGTCGAGGGCATCATGGCGGAGAACCGGGCGACGTATATGCCGGGCTTCACGCATCTGCAGAAGGCGCAACCGACGACACTGGCACACCACATGGGCGCGTACCGCGAGATGTTCCTGCGGGACATCAGCCGGCTCGGGGATACCCGGGATCGTCTCAATGAGTGTCCGCTCGGCGCGGGTGCCTTCGCCGGCACGACCTATCCGCTGGACCGTGACTTCACCGCACGGAAGCTCGGTTTCCGGAAGCCGACGGAGAACTCGATGGATTCGGTGTCAGACCGTGATTATCTCCTCGAGTATCTCTTCGATCTCGCGACGATTCAGATGCATCTCAGCCGTCTCAGCGAGGAGATCTGTATCTGGAACTCGAACGAGTATAAGTTCGTGAAGATCTCGGATAAGTATTCGACGGGCTCGAGCATCATGCCGCAGAAGAAGAATCCGGATATCGCGGAGCTGATCCGTGGCAAGTCCGGTCGGGTATATGGTGCGCTGATGAGTCTCCTGACGGTGATGAAGGGGCTGCCGCTTGCCTATAATAAGGATATGCAGGAGGATAAGGAGCTCGCGTTCGATGCGATGGATACTGTGCAGAATTCGGTGATCCTCATGAAGGATATGCTGGCGACCATGACATGGAACCGGGCACGGATGGAGGATTCGGCGAAGCTTGGCTTCACGAATGCGACGGATGTGGCGGATTATCTCGTGCGGAAGGGCGTGCCGTTCCGTACGGCGCATGGGATCGTCGGGGAGCTGGTGCTGCTCTGCGAGCAGAAGGGCTGTGCGCTCGATGATCTGACGATCGATGAGTACCATACGGTATGTGATCAGATCGATCCGGATATTTATGAGGCGATTTCGCTGGAGACCTGTGTGCGGAACCGGAAGACGCTGGGTGCGCCGGGGGCACTGCTCGAGGATGCAGATAACTGATGAAAGGATGGCGGATTTTCCGCCATCCTTTTTTGGCGATGTATATTAATGAGTTATGACTGGTATAATATACATATCGCGTGCATAAAAACGGAAATTAATGCAATTCTGCATGCATAAATATACAAATTTGCGCTTGCAATCTGTTTTTTGATGGCGTATGATAACGGCATCGTAAATGAGGGGTGCTTCCGGGGGATGCATGATGTGCGTCGGGGGCGTTTGATAGAGGAGAAATGATTATGAGTAATCTTGCACCAAAGAACAGTACACAGGGAGAGAAGGTCGTTCTGGCTTATTCCGGTGGTCTTGATACGACCTGTATCGTGCCGTGGCTGAAGGAGACCTTCGGTTATGAGGTCATCTGCTGCTGTGTCGATGTAGGACAGGGCAACGAGCTGGATGGTCTGGCGGAGCGTGCGAAGATTTCGGGTGCGTCGAAGCTGTACATCGAGGATATCACGGATGATTTCTGCGACAACTATGTGCTTCCGTGTCTCGAGGCCAATGCGACCTACGAGAACAAGTACCTGCTCGGTACGTCGATGGCACGTCCGGCGATTGCGAAGAAGCTGGTTGAGATCGCCCGGAAGGAGGGCGCGAAGGCCATCTGTCATGGTGCGACCGGTAAGGGCAATGATCAGATTCGTTTCGAGCTGGCCATCAAGGCACTGGCACCGGATCTTGATATCATCGCTCCGTGGCGTATGACGGATATCTGGACCTTCCAGTCCCGTGAGGATGAGTACAACTACATCAAGTCCAAGGGCATTCCGCTCACCTTCTCCGAGGATAATTCCTACAGCCGTGACCGGAACCTCGTGCATATCTCGCATGAGGGCCTCGAGCTGGAGGATCCGTCGCAGGAGCCGAACTACGATCACATGCTGATGCTGTCCGTGACTCCGGAGAAGGCACCGGATCATGAGACGGATGTCGAGATCAAGTGGGAGAACGGTGTGCCGGTCGAGCTGAACGGACAGAAGATGACGGTGAAGGAGATCATCCTCGAGCTCAACAAGCTCGGTGGTGAGAACGGTATCGGTATCATCGATATCGTCGAGAACCGTGTCGTCGGCATGAAGAGCCGTGGCGTCTATGAGACCCCGGGTCTTACGATCCTCATGGAGGCACACAAGCAGATCGAGGAGCTGATCCTCGACCGTCAGACCATGGAGTTCAAGAACATGGTGGATGTGAAGTTCTCTCAGGTTGTGTACGAGGGCAAGTGGTTCGATCCGCTTCGTGAGGCACTCGAGGCGTTCGTCCAGAGCACCCAGAAGTATGTGACCGGTACGACGAAGATGAAGCTGTACAAGGGCAACATCATCAAGGCCGGCACGACCTCACCGTACTCACTCTACAACGAGTCACTGGCGTCCTTCACGACGGGCAGCATGTATGATCACCACGATGCGTCTGGTTTCATCACCCTCTTCGGTCTCCCGGAGAAGGTACGTGCGATGAAGCTGCTCGAGGTACAGAATCTTACAAATAACAAGTAATTTAAATAAATAAAAGGGAGTAGTCATGGGAATGATAGCAGTCAAGGGTGGCATCTGTGCTGCCGAGGGATTTATGGCAGCGGCGACCGCTGCGAAGATCAAGTCGAAGCATCGGGACGATATGGCGATGATTTTTTCCGAGAAGCCATGCGTCGTCGCTGGTACCTTCACGAGCAACGTGGTGAAGGCGGCGCCGGTCCTCTGGGATCGAGCACTCGTTGACAGTGGCCGTCCGGTCCATGCTGCCGTGATCAACTCCGGTATCGCCAATGCCTGCACCGGTCAGATGGGACTGGATATCTGCAAGGAGGAGGCCGATGCGACTGCGGAGGCCTTCGGCCAGGTGATTTCTGCGGATTCCGTGCTGCTGGCATCCACCGGTATCATCGGTCTGCAGCTTCCGATCGAGAAGATGAAGAATGCGATTTCTGAGATGGTTCCGAAGCTGGAGGCAAGCGAGGCAGCGGCGACCGCTGCCAGCAAGGCCATCATGACGACCGATACGACGAATAAGGAGTTCGCCCTCGAGTTCACGATCGGCGGGAAGAAGGTCCACCTCGGCGGTATGACGAAGGGCTCCGGCATGATCCATCCGCAGATGTGCACGATGATCTGCTTCCTGACGACCGATCTCTCGATCACGAAGGAGCTGCTGCAGAAGGCCCTCAGCGAGAATGTCGTCGATACCTTCAACATGATCTCCGTCGATGGCGATACCTCGACGAATGATACCTGCGTGATCCTCGCAAACGGTGCCGCCGGGAATCCGATCATCGATACGGAGGGAGAGGACTACGAGACCTTTAAGACCGTCCTCCTCCAGCTGACGAAGACCCTGTCGCGGGAGATGGCCGCCGATGGTGAAGGTGCATCCCACCTCTTCACCGTCCATGTCACCCAGGCGAAGGATAAGCAGGAGGCGCGTACACTCGCACGTTCCGTCGTTTCCTCGACGCTCACGAAGGCCGCGATCTATGGCCGTGACGCGAACTGGGGCCGTGTGCTCTGCGCGATGGGCTACAGTGGCGCGAGCTTCGATCCGAATAAGGTAAACCTGTACTTCGTGAACGACATCGGAAAGATCGAGGTCTTCCACCAGGGTGTACCGGTGGATTTCGATGAGGATGTTGCATCCGAGATCCTCGGTTACCAGGAGGTCACCGCGCTCATCGAGATGCACGAGGGCACAGAGGAGGCCACGGCCTGGGGCTGCGACCTCACCCACGAGTACGTGAACATCAACGCGGATTACAGGAGCTGATATGGAAATCGAGAATAAGATCATGGATAAGGCGGCGACCCTCGTCGAGGCGCTGCCGTATATCCAGAAATTTCAGGATAAGGTCGTTGTCGTAAAGTACGGCGGATCCGCGATGACGGATGAGAATCTGAAGAAGCATGTCATGCAGGATGTGGCAATCCTGAAGCTGGTCGGCCTGAAGCCGATCATCGTCCATGGTGGCGGCAAGGAGATCTCGAAGTGGATCAGCAAGGTCGGTATGGAGCCGCACTTCGTGAACGGACTCCGTGTGACCGACGAGGATACCATGGAGATCGCCGAGATGGTGCTGAACAAGGTCAACAAGTCCCTGGTCCAGCTCATCAACAACCTCGGCGGCAAGGCCGTCGGTATCTCCGGTAAGGACGGAAACCTCTTGAAGTGTGTGAAGAAGTACTCAAAGGGAGAGGACATCGGTTTCGTCGGCGACATCGTCGGTGTGGATACCACCATCATCGACGACCTTCTGAGTGACGGCTTCATCCCGGTGATCTGTCCGATCGGCTTCGATGAGCGTGGCCAGAGCTACAACATCAACGCGGATGACGCGGCCTGTGCGATCGCGGCGGCGATGCACGCCGAGAAGCTCGCCTTCCTCACAGACGTCGAGGGCGTATATAAGGATTTCAATGACAAGAGCTCCCTCATCACGACGCTTTCCATCGAGAAGGCACAGGAGATGATGGATGCCGGCGAGCTGGTCGGCGGTATGCTGCCGAAGATCCAGAACTGCATCGATGCGATGAAGAAGGGCGTAAACCGTGTGCATATCCTCGATGGACGTGTGCCGCACTGCCTGCTTCTCGAGATCTTCACGAACCAGGGCATCGGCACCATGATCGAGAAGTCGATCGACGCGTGGTTCTGACAGAAGCGTAACTGCAGTGCTGACCGACGGAGCTGTCCGGGCGGGTGCTGTGAGAGTGCATTGGCCGAATAACGCGGCGGCTGTGATGTGACGCCGGTGATCGGATAAGGGTGAATAGAATGAAATTTATGGATGATTCCATCGTAAAGGGAAATATCGTGAATGACCGCCTCGTGGCGGAGGGCGAGCAGGTACTGTACAAGACCTACAATCGTTTACCGGTGGCGTTTGATCACGCGAAGGGCGTCGAGCTCTATGATGCAGGCGGGCATGCGTTCCTTGATTTCGGCGCAGGTATCGCGGTGGCGGGGCTCGGCTATGGCAATGCGCTGGTGGACCAGGCGATGAAGGAGCAGATCGACAAGGGACTGCTGCACACCTCGAATCTGTTCTACAACGAGCCGTCCATCGAGGCGGCGGAAAAGCTGCTCGCGGCGAGTGGGATGGACCGTGTGTTCTTCACGAATTCCGGCACCGAGGCGGTGGAGGGCGCGCTGAAGATCGCGCGTCGTTACCACTACAATAAGGGGAAGGCCGGCTGCGAGATCATCGCGATGCAGGGCTCCTTCCACGGTCGTTCCATGGGCGCGGTCAGCGTGACCGGCAAGGATCACTACCGTGCGCCGTTTGAGCCGCTGATCGGGGGCGTGCGCTTCGCAAGCTTCAACGATCTCGATTCCGTGAAGGCGCTGGTCAATGAAAATACCGGTGCGATCATCATGGAGACGATCCAGGGTGAGGGCGGCATCTATCCGGCGACGGAGGAATTTCTCCGGGGCGTACGGCAGCTCTGCGATGAACATGATCTGCTGCTGATCCTCGATGAGATCCAGTGTGGCATGGGCCGTTCCGGTGCCATGTTTGCATGGCAGGCGTACGGCGTGAAGCCGGATGTCCTGACGGTGGCAAAGGCCCTCGGAAACGGCGTGCCGATCGGCGCCTTCCTCGCCTGCGGAGAGGCGGCGAGTGCGATGCAGCCGGGTGATCACGGCTCCACCTATGGCGGAAATCCGTTTGTCTGCGCTGCGGCATCGGCAGTGCTGGATGTCTTCAAGGAGGCGGATATCCCGGGCCACGCGAAGGAACAGGGCGCGTACCTCTGGAAGGCCCTCGAGGAAGTGAAGGCAGACTTCCCGGATATGGTGAAGGATCATCGTGGCATGGGTCTGATCCAGGGCCTTGAGTTCGCCCCATCGGTCCCGGCGGGAGACATCGTCCGGAAGATGCTGCTCGAGCAGCATGTCATCCTGATCGCCGCCGAGCACAACACGATCCGTTTTGTGCCGCCACTCGTCATCGAGCATGAGCACATCGACGCGATGAAGGAAAAACTGGAAGCCGTGCTGGCAGAGCGGACTTAAGGCATAGAAAACCCCGGTGGAGCAGTCCGCCGGGGTTTGATGTTTCATTTAAGCTAAGTACTCGTCGGCGCTGTCGTCGATCGGTGCGAGATCCATCTGGAGCTTTGCGGCCTGGACGAGGTGCTTCGCGAGGACAGCGGTGGTGACGGTGCCGACGCCGCCTGGTACCGGGGTAGCCGCTCCGGCCTTCAGGATGATCTGATCCCAGTCGCAGTCGCCGCAGAGATTACCGGCCTCGTCGACATTGATTCCGACGTCGATGACCGTCGCATCCTCCTTCACGTAGCCACTGCTGATGAACTTCGCCTTTCCGATGGCGGCCACCAGGATATCCGCACGGCTTGCCACGGCCTTCAGATCCTCGGTCTTACTGTGGCAGACGGTCACGGTTGCATTCTCCTGGAGCAGCAGCATGCTGAGCGGCTTGCCGACCACCATGGAGCGACCGATGATGCAGACTTCCTTGCCGGCCATCTCGATCTGATGTCCCTTCAGGATCTCCACGACAGCCTGTGCCGTACATGGTGCGAAGGCATCCGCATCGCCCCGCATCACTCCAGCGACGTTTGTATCCGTGATGCCGTCGAGATCCTTCAGCGGATTCATCTTGCGCAGCATCGCCGCCTCATCGATCTGCTTCGGGAGCGGACGCATCACGAGGATGCCGTGAATCTCCGGATCCTGGTTGATGAAGTCGAAGACCTGCTGAAACTCTTCGTTTGATACGTTCTCTGGAAGCTCATAGTCCTTTGCCTCCAGTCCGAAATCCATGAAACGCTTCTTGATGCTGCGCTCATAGCTGAGATCAGCTTCCTTGTGGCCGACGCGCAGAATCGCCAGCGCCGGCAGGATGCCGTTATACTGTCCGACGAAGTCCAGGCACTCGCCCTTGATCTGATCTGCGATGATTTTTCCTCTTAATTCCTGCATAGATTCACTCTTTCTTTCGCTGTATATGTTTGATTTCTTCTATATGAGAACTGCGGTCCGGGCCACAGTGTATGCAGCTGCTATGACGAAACAGCCGGCATGGCTCCGGGTGCATCTTTCTTACGAGAAGTCGACCTTGTTCCGGGCGATGCGGTCCAGCTCCGGATCGTATTGCGGCTTCACCTTATCCTCGACCGCCTCGTAGATCAGGCGACTCTTCGCACGGCCATCCATGAGCAGCTTCCGGGCATATTCATTGAGCTCGATCATACGGTTCTGGTTCTTCATCATCTTCGTGTTGATGTAGACATTCATCACCGCGCCCTCGAGGGCGGTGCCGAGATACGCGGCGGCCACACCGACGTCGCTCTGCATGAGCTTCGAGCCGTGCTCCTCCAGCTCGCTGAGGTAGTCGAGCGCCTCACAGGCCCGCTCCATTACCTTGATCGGCGTCATGGATGCGTTGCTGAGGCAGGTTTCCAGGGTCGTCTCCTTGAAATCTTTCTCCTCCGGCGTCTCATCCGGCAGACCGTAGGCCTGACTGAGCGGTAGAAACACCTTCTCGTCCTCGTCAGAGAGCGCCAGGAAGGCTTCCCGCAGCTTCGCGAGGCGCGCTTCGATGTCCCGGATGCGCGGTTCATACTCCGCATACTTTTTCTTTCCGATGGTGAATGCACAGACCATCATGCCGAGGCTCACGCCATAGGCACCGGCCAGCGCACTTGCGCCACCACCGCCCGGCACGGATTCCCGCGCACCTAATCGCTCCAGATATTCCCGAATCGTCGTCTCCCCTGATGTCATCGCATGCTCCTTCTTTCTCGTGATTCTTCGATGTCATAATACTCGATTTTACAGCAAAAGAAAAGTGACAGTTCGGGTAGTGAGGGGGCCCCCGAGAGGCGGCAACGGAGGCACAGTACTCCGAGACCGGTTCAATCTAAGCC
>CALAOB010000004.1 GCA_937927445.1 uncultured Oribacterium sp.
GTCGTCTCCGTAGCGGTCTCGCTGTCTCCACCTGTCCCGCGGCCAATGTCTCCGCCGCATGCGCAGATGGCGAGGGTGGTCAGCAGTGTTCCCAGAAGGACTGTGTATCGTTTCCCGTTCTTCCTCATAATCCTCTCCTTTTCCACATGCACCATTTTCTTTCTCGTATGCATCGTATTCTCCTTATCGGGTGCACCATGGCCGCATGCTTCGTTTTCTCTTGTGCAGGTGCACCAAATCCATACACACCCTTTTCTCTCCGATTCTCTGTCAATGCTCCTGCTCCGCCATCGTCAGGATCTCGTCGTGACTCAGCTCCACATCGCCGAAGCGGACGAAGATGCCGTTCGTCACCGCGCTGCGCCACACCGCGGGATCAGCCAGCGGCCGGAAGCGGATCTTGTCGAGATAGGGCTTCATGTCGAGCAGAAGCCGGCTTCCGGACACATAATCGACCTGCAGCACATAATCATCGAGCGGGGAAACCGCCGTAAGATACCTTCGGTTCACGTGCGTGCCCTCCTTTCCTTCCATAAATAAATCCACCGTACATTTACTGTACGGTGGATCATGAGAAATTAATATTAACCAAAGGTTAGGTGTTTTTAAGTCTTCTGTTCCATCAGCTTCGCGAGCTGCGCGCGTTTCGTGCGGGTGTCGCCTTCGATATGAAGCTTGGCGTAGATCTGGTTGACATACTGCTTGACGCTGCCCTCGGAGAGGAAGAGCTGCGCCGCGATTTCACGGTTTGAGAGGCGTTCGGCCATCCGCTGCACGATCTCGAACTCACGCTCGGTCAGCACCTCGAACACGGCCGGTCGTCGGCCCGCTGCATGCCGCGCGGTGGCGGCGTCCCCCAGCGCGAGAATCTGCTCGATGAGGGGCGTGACGATCTCCCGTGAAAGCATTGGCCTGAGCAGCTGGAAGTTCTCCACAAACGGCATCGCGAAGCCGTCCGGCGCTGCGTCCGAGAGCGCCCGCGCAAGGATGGTATGCGCCTCCTTGGATTTCCCGAGCTGTTCGTAGGCGATGGCGGTCTGGATCCGGATGTGCAGCGCGACGAGGGCGTAGTGCATGGCCTCACACAGCGCCAGCAGTTCCGCGCTCCGGGCGATGATCTTCGCATACGCCGCCTGCGCGAGGTAGACCTGATTCTCGATCATCTCCATCATCGGCCGCCCCGGTGCCAGCATATTGATGTCGGAGAGCCGGTGCCGCGCGAAAATCTCCGGGATCTGCCTGACGTCGCCCCGCAGCGCGTGATAATAGGCGCTTGTCGCCGTCCAGATATTGATCCACGACGCATCATGATAGCGGAGAAGCTCCGTATAGCGCGCCTCCAGGCTGTAGCGTTCCTCCATGTCCGCGAACAGCGAGAGCCGCCAGGCGAGGAAATCGCAGCAGAGCCCCATGTTCACCTGCCCGTTCCCCTCGATCTGCGCATACGCCCGCTCGAGCTCGATGTGTGCATCGGTGAAGCGCCCCTGCATGTACGCGGCTTCCGCCCGCATGATGGTCTCCGCGCCCTGGCCGTGGTTCCCCGTGATTCGGTAGTAGTGCGGCATGCACTCGTCCATCTCCGAAAGCTCCTGCGCGAGCTCCCCCGGCGCCCGATAGAACATCATCAGCACCGACGGCGAGCCGAAGGTCCAGCCGCCGCTGTTCTGGATGCTGATCGCCGGCCGCGACATCTGCCGGCTGGCGCTCCGGTGCAGGCGGCTCATCGCGCGGATGTCGTTGTAGCAGAGGAAGCTCAGGATGAGGTCGCACTCGCCGAGCAGATTTCCTCTCTCCTCCTCCGACAGCTCCGGATGCTCCTCGATGGCGCTGAGCAGCAGTGCCTTCAGCTCCATCATCTTCGGGATCTGCCGCCAGGTGAACATGCGCCGCATCAGTACGAGAAGCGCGAAGGGATAGGATTTCAATGTCTCCGCCGGGCATCGGTCAAGTGCCTCCAGGACATCCGCCGGCTTCAGGGAGGCGAGGAGGATGCCCGCATCGCTGCGGATCACACGGAGCAGGGCGTCGTAGTCCTCACTCTTTCGATACGCCGCGATGGCGTGGATATACTGCTTTTCTTTTTCGTACCAGGCACCGTAGCGCGTCCAGTAGAGCTGCTGTGACGCCTCGCTCATCTTATGGAAGCGGCGCTCCGCACACTCCTTCATCATATGGTGGAAACGGTAGCTCACCCCATCCGGCAGACGCGTGACGAAGGCATTCTGCTCGGTCAGCATAGCGACGATCTGCCCCGCCTCCGCATCGCCCGTGACGTAACGCGCCATCTCGACCGTAAATTCATCCGCGAGGCCCATGACCGCAAGAAATGCCTGCTGCTTCTCCGGCAGCGGATCGATCATCGCCTCCGAGAAGGTCGTGTAGATGTCGGAGTGCCGGCTCGGCAGCACGCCGTGCTCGGAAAACGTCCGGAGGTTCAGGTACACCGCCGAGAACCAGCCTTCACTCGAGTACAGCAGGTTCTCGACCTCCGCATCCGAGAGATCCGTGCCACAGCGATGCGCATAGATCGCGAGCTCCGTGTGGTTGAGTCGCAGCTGCTCCGTCCCGATCTGGTACACCTTCGCTCCAAGCCGCACCGCTTCCGCCGCCGGCAGGAAACGATCCCGGCTCGCGACGATCAGATGTACATTGGCCGGCAGACGATGCGCCAGCATGCATAGAAAGATCGAGGCCCGCCGATCCGTCAGCAGGTGGAAATCATCGATAAAAATAAAGCAGGACGCCTCTCCCGCGAGCGCATGGCACAGATCATCCACCAGGAGCCCTGCGCCCGCCGCATCGGTCGGGCAGCTGTAGTCTCGGAGAATATCCAGGCCGGCGCGCGCAAAGGCGTCCTGCACACTTCTCCATAAAATCGCAAGGTTATCGGAATAAACACTGATCCGGATGATGGTCGGGGACGCACAGAAAGGACGGCTGGTCTTCTCTATGTCGGCGCGCTCCTCCAGCTTCTCCCGGGCATCACGCGGCGATCGCACAGCCCCCTCTGCCCGGACACGCTCCGCGAGATACCAGTTCACCGCCGTCGTCTTCCCATAGCCCATCGGCGCCACCACCGTCGTCATCGCACAGCGCGAAATCGGCCGCAGACTCTCCTGCAGCCGCTCGGAAATGTAAATCGTATTCAGGTTCCACTTCGGCTTCGGCATAGACGCCTCCCTCTCGTTGCTTCGCTCTGTTGATTTTCTCCTGTTAATATATCATACACTATATTATGTGGAGGAAATCAACATGCCCCCCGCTTTCAGACGTTCCTGCATGAAACGTCTCAGGCGGAGTCTCTTACTTCAGATACTCTCCGAGCATCTCCTGTACACACGCTTCGATCTGGTCGATGATTTTTTCACAGCGTTCCTTTTTCATCCCCGCCTGAATGCCTACCGCGAGTAGTTCCTTCCTGCCCGGATTTCGCCCATTCCCATCCACCGTTGTCGTATGCTCACCATAATATGTATTACTGTAGGTCAGGTCATAGGCTGGGCTAAGATGCCAGCGATCATTTGCTTCATCGTACAGATATGTGAAGTTTTTCGAGTGGTCATCCCGGTTGTGGGCGTAGACATTGAAACACATACGCCGAAACATATTTTCCAAATCGGATGGATGATCTCTGGTCAGAATCTTCGTAAGCTTCATCAGGCTATGGTAATCCAGGCTCGGCTGCTCGAAATCAAGCTCCAGCAACGCAGCGGCGGTCAGCATATGTACTCGTTTCCCGCCTTTCTCTCGATCGAAGCGTCGGATGCCGAAGTATCCCTTGCACTTATCGGATGGAAACAGTCGGGTTTCGCTCATCTCAATTCCGCATTCTCTGGCACAGCAGGAATAATCAAATTCCATCTTTCCAGCATCCCTGCCATCTACATGCGCAGGAAATTTGATCATCCACTCTTCCTGATCGATCGTGGTCAGGATTTTCGGTCGCGCACCACCACTCGTACCACCTAAGCAGTAGAGTTCATCCAGTTTATCCGAGTATTCCGTATTCAGGATTTTCTCACATTCTTCTGCCAGCTCATCCAGGTCAACATGCTCGTAACTCTGTTCATAGCTCTTTTCCGGATAGTAGGTCAATGCTCCCATTCCGGACTTTCCGACGATGGCCAGACGATCCAAAACCGTCAGTTTATCCGTGTTCTGCTTATGTGCGCGGAGCAGGCGATTCAAAAGCAGCCTGCCCCAGTTATCCGGAAGGCTATCTGCGAACACGCCAAACAGTCCATCGAAATGATCTTTCGATGGAATAAAAACCTGTCTTTTCAGAGGGAGTGAGAACGGACTGATCGAAAATCCCTTTTCCAGCCATTCATCACTATATTGAAAGGCCACCCTATAATCTGCCGTCATTGCGAGTGTCCCGACGAATCGATCTGCATAGTACACCCTCAGCGCATTATCTTCTCTCATTTATGACCTCCTGAATATCCTTATACGGTGCCTGTGTGAAAAGATTTCGAAGTTCGTCCGCCAGGTCCAGCGCGATTGCAATCTTCGTAAGCGAAATCAGGGATATCTGACCGGACGTTTCAAATCTCTTGATGGAGCCATAGCTCACGCCACTCATCTCTGCAAGTTTTTCCTGTGAAATCGAACGACGACGCCGGATATTCCGTATCCTCTGCGCCAGTTTCTGATCCAGCTCTTCGGCTGTTTCCCATACAAACGGTTCCATGTGCTCCTCACCCACTTTCTACACCTTCTTCAAATTTTACAGGAAGCTCACTGATCGAAGATCATCACTGCCAGCCAACAGATAAATTATACCCTGTGTCCAATGGCAATGGTCCATCTATGGATACTATATTATCTAATACAGGCATTATTCGCCATCAGCATACAATATATTGTCTGTTTTTATTTTACACTCAACTCATCCAGAATGCAATCCGGACCACACAAAAAGCTGTCCCACCAACGTGAGACAGCCTCTGTATACATCCAATGCTGGATCATGATTTTATCTTTCGAATCATGATTGTTCTAAACGTTCTATTTCGCCTCGGAATCCTGATCAGTCTTCAGAATCCTTATCCTCTTCTTCGTTCGAATCTCCATCCGTTTCAGAATCCTCGAAATCATCTTCCACGTCGTCGAAGTCATCGAAATCCTCATCTTCGAACTCATCTTCGTCCTCGAACTCATCGAACTCGTCGTCGAACTCGTCCACGTCTTCATCCTCTGGGTCCATGAAAATCGACTCGTAGTAGCCGGCGGTTTCGAAGCCGTCGTCCTCATGCTCGTCGAGGAAACAGTCCTTGAGCTCCGCCATCTCGTCGTGGCGGCCGTCGAAACGGTCACGTACGTAGAACAGCGACAGGATGTCTTCACTTAGCTCCATCCCCGGGATCTTATTATGGAAGGTCTCGAGCAGCGTCCACAGCGGCACCATATCGTCGTAGCAGATGTCCATGATCAGCACATCCATCTTATCCGGGTTGTAATAGCAGTGAATCGTATCGCCGACACTGTCCTCGCCGAACAGATCCATGAACGCCTGCCGGATCGCCTTCGCGCTCATATCGTCCGCGTCATTCAGATACTGCCGCGGATCCTCGATCGTCACCTGGTAGTGATCGAACTCCTCGTTCTTCAGCTCGAGAAACTCCAGCGTATCCGCCAGCGCCGTCTCGACCGTTACATTGTTCTGCTCCGCGTACGAACGCAGAATGTTGATATACTCATCCGGAAATTCCAGCTTTACACTCATCTTCACACCTCTATCTCTTATTTTGCCAATGCCGTCGGCCGCAGCCATCGTCACTTCGCGGCACTTTATGGAGCAGCCCTCATGACCGCCGGTCAGTTCATGTTCCGAAGCTCCGCGAGAAACATATCATAGTAGTCGTCCTGTCCGTCCAGCTTCGGTGAATTCTCCCCGCCGCCGTTCGTGGAGCGCTTGATCGCCGCGTAGAACTCCTCGCCGTAGGTGAGGATGTCCATCTCATAGAGCAGGTAACCCTCCCGCTGCGCGATCGCGCAGAACGCCGCCAGCGGATTCTTCTCCGCCGCCGTTGCGAGCAGCTCCGCCCGGAACCCCACATCTCTCTTCGCCTTCTGTCGAAGCGCATCCAGCGCCGTCTCTACATCCATTCGGCTCCTCCACTTTATGGGGTCTGACCCCATAAACTTCAATTTTAGATTCTGTTTATAAAAATTTAATGGGGTCAGACCCCCTTACGAAATTCTTAAGATGGTCGGACCGCCGGCCCGCGCACTAATCGCTCTCCATGATCCGTCGCGTCACCACGGCCCCGATCAGCGCGCCGAGTGCCAGGATCGCTGCGCCCAGAAGCAGCGTCTTCGGGATGCGCCGCTTCACCGGGATCTCGAACTCGCCGCCGGTCTTACTGATCATGCCGATCTCGCCGTCGGAGATCAGATACGCCTCGCCATAAAGCATTTCCTTCTTCGTCTTCGTGTCCTTCCGGATATACGCACCATCCGTCAGGCAGTAGAAGGACTCGCCCATGCTGTCCGGGAAGGTGATGTCCTGGTACAGCCGCTTGCCGTCCAGCACCGCGTCGATCGTCTGATTATAGTGCGGGATGACCTTCGTCTTCGTGAGGCCCAGTCCCTCGAGGAAGCGCTGATAATGCGGGTTCACCGCCTCACCTTCCTCCTCCGGCTGCGCATAGACCACCTCCGCACAGTTCATCGTGCCGGCACTGATGCCGATGACGATGCCCCGGAAGTGCTGCAGGTGCTCGCGAAGCTTGATCTGGTGAAACCAGGCATTCTCCGTCGGCACATGCCCGCCCGCGAGGATCACGACATCGAAACGGTCGAGAATCTCCACCGTCTTCGGCTCCCGCCGATCCAGCACATCGATCGAATCCATGGACAGCCCAGAGCGGTTGAAGCACTCGAGATAGGTCTTCGCCATGGCACTGTTAAACTTCGTATCATCCGGCTCGGAAGCGATCAGCACACACTTGCTGTGCGGCTTCCAGTCCTCCTTCAGCCGATCCACGAAATGATTTTTATTACTGAGCAGCTCCGGCCGCCCCGTCGCCCCGTTGATTCCACCAGGCGTTGATGTCATATATAGAATCATGCGCTCTCCTCCGCTCACTTGATACGTCTATTATAAACCATCTGGACGAGACGTGCGATGAGAACATTTCCGCCGATGATCGCGAGGATCCAGAACACGGACATGTACACCGGCTGCTCGTAGACGTGCAGGAACGGGTACGGGCCGACATAGAGCTTCGCGATGTTCAGGATCAGCACCGGAATCGCGTAGGCGATCGTCATCGCAACGGCGCAGAGCGGTGCCCACTTCGGAAGCTTCTGCCGTGGCTCGGTCTCGAGGCAGAGGAAGCTGTAGAGCGACAGGAGCGGCGCTCCGACGTGGTTGATGAGATGCGTGCCATCGAGCAGCATCTCGCGGTAGCCGTCCGTCGGGCCGAGCACGAAGATCACGACGAGGAAGGTCACGAGCAGACAACAGCTCGTCACGTAGCGCAACACCAGGAGCAGCGTCGGAATCGTCACCTTCTCTTCCCCGTCCTTCCGGTAATTCCGCATCAGAAAGGTCGAGACGAAGCCGTTCGTCCGGCCCTTGAAGATGATCGGCAGCATCACGAGCGTAAACAGCGCGCTCACGATGAGGCAGAGCAGATTCGAATCCTCGGTGTAGTAAATCAGCATGCCGAGGCCGTCCTTCGCGTAGGCGTGGTTCGTGTCGATCATCTCGAGCACCACCAGCACGATATGTAAAAACAGAGCAGTTCTCAGTTTCTTATTATCCATAATCCTCTTTCCTTATAATCGTTCAGTGAAGGGGGCTCGGAGTATTGTGCATCCGCTGCCGGTACTCCGGACCCCAGTCTAAACTGTATATTCCTGTTTCCGGCGCCGGAATATAAATCAGAACAGCAGCATCCGTGTCGTATGCGCGTCGAAGGTCACGGTCTTCACACCGGTCGTTTCGATCTGGTAGAGGGCGTTCGCGGCGAGGTGCTCGGCGGCCTGCTCGAGGTCGCGGCAGCCCGTGTCGTTCCGGTACTTCTCGAGGATCACGTCGATCGCGCGGTCCTCCACCACACACTCCTCCGCCCGCATGCCCATGCGCTTCAGCACCTTCGGCAGCGAGAAGCGTTTGAAGATCGTCCGCTTCTCCTCCGGGGTGTAGTCCGGGATGTCGATCACCGCGAAGCGGCTCATGAGCGGCGCGCTGATGCGGTTCTTATCGTTCGCCGTCGCGACCGGGTAGACGCCCGCGGTCGGGATGCGGCACTCGATATAGTTGTCGGTATAGCCGATGTTGTCGAGCAGCGTCAGCAGCGCATCCGCCGGATTGCCGTTGATGCTGTTGTGGTCGGCCTTGTCGAGCTCGTTGATGATGAAGACGGTGTTGCTTGCGCCGCTCTGGGCGAATGCCTCCATGATGCGCCCCGGCTTCGCGTTTGCGTAGACGCGCGGGCTGCCCGTCAGCGCCTCCGAGTCATGGATCGCACTCATGTCGAGGCTCGTCCACGGGAGCCGGAGGATGCGCGCCACCGCATAGGCGAGCTGCGACTTGCCGATGCCCGCAGGCCCCGCCAGCAGCAGGCCGTACGCCGGCAGCGTGTGTGTACGATTGATCTGGATGATGGTCTCCATGATGCGCTGCTTCACGCGCTCGAGCCCATACAGCTCCTCGTCGAGGATCGCCCGCGCCTTCACCGGATCGATGGACTCGAAGTAGTCGCCCTTCCACTGGATGTTCAGCACCATCTGGAGCGCACGCTCCGCATGCCGCCGCTCCTCCGGACTGATCGTGCTCGAACGAATCGTCGCAACGTTTCGCTCGGCCCACGCCCGCATATTCTCCGGCAGGGTCTGCCCCGCACAGGCGAGATAATTCAGCATGGAATTGAGGTCCGAAATCGGTGTCGTCCCCGGATTCTTGCCCTCGCGCTCCTCCGCATCGAACGCGGCCTCCGCGTCACTCTTCTCCTCCGGCGCACGGCTCTCGAGGAGTCGCCGGATCACAAGCTGCAGGAAATCATCCCGCTCGGTCTGGATCCGCTCGCCATCCGCCGTCATCGCCCGGATACGGTACACTGCGTGGCCCTCGCTCGTGTGCTCACCCGACAGCCGGAGTGACACATGGTTCTCCCCGAGCCAGTGCTCGAGCGCCACGAATCGCTGGTCAATGCTGACGATCGGCACGCTCAGGTCGCGGCCATCCTTGTCCCGGCCGCTGACATTGGCATCGGTCTTCCCGTCGGTCCAGGCAAAGGCGGTACCGCGCACCGGATTCAGGAAGACGCCGAGCGCGTGGTGCGGAAGCTTCCCCTCCGGGTCCGCGAGCGTCAGAATCGGGTGTGCCACGCTCGCCCGGTCGTTCGTGCAGCGACGCACTGTCCAGCTCGCTGTCGTCTTCACGCCCGCCGCGGCTTCCGCCTGCGCCTTCGCCTCATCTTCCAACTGATTAAAATCAAACATCCGATCTGCCATGCTGTCTCTCCTTTACAAGTAGGTTCTTCAGTCTCTTCAATAAATACTCTACCGGGCTCAGCTATCCTCCACCCAGCCAATGAAATCATCTTCTATATCACTCTGTGCCGGTCCATCATCGAGCCTGCGTCATGCAGATGGACGATCATGTCTCATCGCTTCACATCGTCGATGCCGTACAGTAACGCGTTCACGATGCAGGCGGCGATGTTCGAGCCGCCCTTCCGTCCGCGGGCGACGATCCACGGGATGTCGCCGATCGGTGCGGTCTCCTCCGCGAGGCTCTGGATCAGCTCCTTCGCCTCGACGACATTGACGAAGCCGACGGGCACGCCGATGATGCCGGCGGGGCGCAGCCCGCGATCATGAATCAGGCGATAGAGCTCGATCAGTGCGGTCGGTGCGTTTCCGATCGCGAAGATCAGCGGGCGGTCCTTGATTCGCGCCGCGTACTCCATACTCACGACGGCCCGCGTCACGCCACGCGCCCGCGCCTCCGCCGCCACATCCGGATCACTCATGAAGCAACGCGTCTCCGCACCCAGTGCGGCCAGCGCCTTCTTGCTGATGCCCGCGCGCGCCATCTCCGTGTCGGTGACGACGATCGCCCCCGTGCGGAGCGACGTGCGCATGCGGTCGACGGCATTGGCCGAAAACACGAGGTTCTCGGCGTAGTCGAAGTCCGCGGAGGTATGAATGCAGCGCTTCACAATCGACGCCTCCACCGCATCGAGGCGGATGTGGCGTCGGTCCAGCTCCTGCTGAATCAGCGCCATCGAATGACGCTCGATATCCTTCGGTTCGATATGTTCCAGTTTGATTTCCACGCTATCCTCCTGCCGCCGGAGCGTGCCCCGCGCTTTTCCGCTGATTCTCGCCTTGATGCTGAACGCCCGCTCCGATTCCGTTCGGAGTCCGGCGTCTTCACTTCTCCACGCCGACGCGCGCCGTGATGCCGTCGTCGTACGGGTGCTTTTCCTTCTCCATATTCGTGACGTAATCCGCCATCGAGAGGAGGGTGATGTCCGGGTTCCGGCCGGTCAGGATGACCTCCATGTTCTGCGGGAGGCGGAACAGGAAGTGAATGAGCTGGTCGCGGTCGAGGAGTCCCTTATTCAGGACGTCCAGGATCTCGTCGAAGACGAAGAGGCCCGCGATTTCCGGTTTCTCCGGCTCATGCTTCACGACACCGATCTTTTCCTTCCGGGCACGGGCGGCCTCGGCGCGCCGCGGCTCCGTTTTCTGCAGGATCTCCATCGTGTGCACCGCGCGTCGGAACAGGGTATCCGAGTCCGCGCGGGTCGCCTGCTTCTCCTCCTCTGTCATCCGGAAGGTGAAGCCATAGCAATGCTCCGGGAGCAACACGAACACGCCCGGGATCTTCTCCAGTGTACTGATCTCGCCGGACAGCCCGTCCTTCAGGAACTGGCAGAACACCACGGGCACACTGTGGCCCGCAGCCCGCACCGCGGCCCCAATCGCCGCCGTCGTCTTCCCTTTTCCATCACCGTGGTAGATTTCGATCATGATTCCGTCGAGCCCCCTTCGTGCTCTCCATCTGCGGTTTCCTGCATGCACAGCTGATCGCCGCGGCCCCGGCCCTTCTGTCAGCTGCCGGGTTTCCGTCGCGGCACTGCTCAGGCCTGCTCACCCTGCAGAATTTCGTAGATCCGCGCCATGTCGAGCGACTCCCTGAGCGCCGCGCTCAGCTTCGCAAACTGCGCTTCCTTGAATGCTTCATAGTTTACGACCTCGCGGCCTTCCGGGTCAATGCCTTTTCGTCGACACAGTCGCTCCACGAAGGCGTTCCGGAGCCCGTCACAGTCGAAGAAGCCATGCAGGTAGGTGCCGAAGACATTGCCCTCCTGTGCGTAGATGCAGCTCTCCGACGGACGGCCGGTCGTGGCCGAACCGGATGCCGAACCAGCCGACACCATAGCACCGTCGTACCCGACCATCTGCAGATGCAACGCGCCCCCTGCATCGCTCGTGCGGCGGTCCGGCGTCGTGCGCCCCATGTGGATCTCGTAGCCGTCGACGCGCTGGCCGTTCAGCGCCGCGAACTCGCCCGTGAGGTCCTCGAGCACGAGGCTCGTCTGCGTCCGGGTCTTCTCCGCCTCAAATTCCGTGCGAAGCGGCAGGAGCCCCAGCCCCCGTGCGCTGGCCCTGTC
>CALAOB010000005.1 GCA_937927445.1 uncultured Oribacterium sp.
GTACGCACGGTGGTGTGAGAGGACGGCGGTTAGTCACCGCCTCCTACTCGATTGGGCCGATCATTAGACACCGGATGACGACACCCGTTTCGTGTACCGTGGTTCTGCGAGGATTCACTGCTTTCCGGATACGTGTTTCTGTTCGACAGCTATGCTAAAATATGCTACACTGCATGGGAGAAAGCAGACAGACCAGGAGGTTTATATATGGCAGATTATACTGAGAGAGCCAACCAGAAGCTGGTTGACGCGATCCATGCACTAAAGGCATCAAATGGTGAGAACACTGGTGCGGAGCAGATCGTGATGGAGGAGATGGCGGGTGCCGAGTTCATCATGCCGGTACGTATCGTCGGTGAGAAGGCACGTGAGCGGAAGCTTCTGTATGGTGTCACCGCGAACAAGGACGGCGCACACTTCTACATGGTCTTCACGAGCCGCGCGAATCTGAAGGCGTGGTTTAAGAATGAGCCGGTACAGAGCGTAAAGCACAGCTTCGAGGAGGCAGCCGATATCGCGATGAACGATCGGCAGATCTACGGCTTCGTACTGAATCCAGGCACGGATGATTTCATCGTTGCCCGTGAGATGATCATCGATCTTCGCACGAAGATCAAGGGCGCAGAGCTCGGTCTCGAGGGGGAGAAGTCCAGTGCAGATGAAGACATCATTTTCAAGAATGTACGTGAGGACCAGACCACGGCGGATCTGCTGAATGCACTGACCGGTGCGATGCGGAGTGACCGTAATGTCGCTGCGGGGTACATCCGTGACATGGTCCGCAATGGACACACCGATTACTGCGTCATCGTGCGCCACATCGGTTCGATGGATGAGACCTTCCCGAGACTGATGGCGGCCGCACGTCGTGCGAGCCGTGGACGCTCCGTGGCACTGCTGTCTGCACGTGCACCGATCGCTGCAAAGGCCATCGAGGGTCAGCAGCCGTTCTATCAGAGAGCGTTTAAGATCGTCGAGCAGTAAGCCGGAAGCAGCAGGGGGATCGTTCTCTTCTGTCGGGTGTGAGCAGTGCATGTGAAATGACGGATCATGAACGACACAGGCTGCAGGACGGATCACGCAAAGGAGGGGCGATGGCGGAATTAACACATGTGGATCACAGCGCATTCGGACCGCTGTATGATGCGGATTCGGAGGTGCTGGTCCTGGGCTCGATTCCTTCACCGAAGTCGCGGGAGATGAAGTTCTACTACGGACATCCGCAGAATCGCTTCTGGCGGGTCATGGCTACGGTGCTGGCGGAGACATTGCCCGAAAGCACCGAGGAGAAGTCCGCGATGATGCGGCGTCACCACATCGCACTCTGGGATGCACTGAGTGAGTGCGACATCGTCGGCGCCTCGGATGCCAGCATCCGGAACCCGGTTCCGACGGACATCGAGGGACTCCTGAAAAAGACGAAGATCACACGCATCTTCTGCACCGGCGCGAGCTCGTACAAGTACTATGAAAAGTATCAGTACCCGCGGACCGGCATCCATGCAGTGAAGCTTTCGTCGACCTCACCGGCGAACTGTGCCGTATCATTTGAGCGTCTGGTGAGCGAATATCAGCAAATCATCGCAAATAATTCTTGACTTACTTATGTAAGGAAATGTATTATGGGCATATTACATAACAGTTACTGTTAGGAAAGAGGTATTTCTATGAAGCATATTATGACATTAAACACAAGAGATATGAAGAGATCCGAGGAGAAGGGCGGCTGTGGCGAGTGCCAGACATCCTGCCAGTCTGCATGCAAGACCAGCTGTGGTATCGCTAACCAGCAGTGTGAGAACAAGAACGCTTAATATCAGGTTCGTGTATCGACCGGGGCATGAACAGCCCCGGTTTTTTATTGCTTATCGATTTTAGTTTTTTGTATCGATTTTCTGATCGTTTTTCGATCATTAGAGTAGGAGATTTCATGATTCATCAGTATAAACTCAATGGTTATAACATCGTTCTCGATGTATACAGCGCAAGCGTTCATGTGACCGACGACCTGGCTTATGACGCGATCCATCTGATCGATAGCGGCATGAGCGAGGAGGCAGCGACGGAAGAGCTTCGCAAGATGCATCCAGAAGCATCGGCGGAGGAGCTCGCGGATACCTTCGCGGATATCCATGAGCTGACGGAGCAGGGAAAGCTCTTTACGAAGGACGTTTATGAGAAGGCGGCCGGCTATCTTAAGCAGCAGTCCACGGTGGTGAAGGCTCTCTGCCTCCTCGTGGCACACACCTGCGATCTGAACTGTAGCTACTGCTTCGCATCCCAGGGTAAGTTCCATGGCAAGGAAGGCATCATGACCATCGAGACTGCGAAACGCGCGATCGACTTCCTGGTGGAGAATTCTGGAAACCGCCGGAACCTCGAGGTCGATTTCTTCGGTGGTGAGCCGCTGCTGAACTTCGAGCTCTGTAAGGAGACTGTAGCGTATGCGCGTTCCATCGAGAAGGCGCACAATAAGAACTTCCGCTTCACGCTGACGACGAACGGTGTCAAGCTGACGGACGAGGTCATCGAGTGGGCGAATAAGGAGTGTTACAATGTCGTCCTTTCACTGGATGGACGGAAGGAGGTTCATGACCGCTTCCGTGTTGACCGTGCGGGGCGCGGCTCCTATGACCGTATCGTGCCGAACTTCCAGAAGTTCGTCGAGTCCCGTGGCGATAAGAGCTACTACATGCGTGGTACCTTCTCTCACTACAACACTGATTTTACAAACGATATCTTCCATATGGCGGATGACCTCGGCTTCTCCGAGCTTTCCATGGAGCCGGTGGTCACCGATCCGTCCAGCCCGAGTGCACTGACCGAGGAGGATCTTCCGGTTCTGTACGAACAGTATGAAATCCTCGCGAAGGACATGTTGCGTCGTGAGAAGGACGGCAAGCCGATCACCTTCTATCACTACATGATCGATCTCGAGCATGGCCCATGCGTATACAAGCGTGTGTCCGGCTGTGGTTCGGGAACGGAGTATATGGCCGTGACTGCCTGGGGTGATCTCTATCCTTGCCATCAGTTCGTCAACGATCCGGAGTATAAGCTCGGCAACATCTGGGATGGCGTACAGCACGAGAACATCCGTGACGAGTTTAAGGAGTGCAATGTCTACTCCCGTCCGGAGTGTAAGGAGTGCTGGGCGCGTATGTACTGTGCCGGCGGCTGCGCGGCCAATGCGCTGCATGCAACCGGCGATATCCACGGCGTCTATGAGTACGGCTGCAAGCTCTTCCGTAAGCGGATGGAGTGCGCACTCATGATGAAGGTGGCCGAGGCCGAGATGGCACAGGAAGCAGATGAAGAAGCATAATCTGAAAGATCAGCTGGATCAGTATTTAAATCGACAGTATTATCCGATGCATATGCCGGGGCATAAGCGTCGCGTGGCGGTCGCACCGGAATGCGCGCTGCGTTATGATCTGACGGAGGTCTCCGGAACGGATGACCTCCATCATGCAGAGGGGATGCTCAGGGAAGCGATGGAGCGGACGAGTGCGCTGACCGGCGCGGACCGGAGCTGGTATCTGGTCAATGGAAGCACCTGCGGGAATCTCGCAGGTGTTTCTGCTATCGTGCCCTATGACGGAGAGCTCATCGTCGCGCGGAACTGTCATCGTTCGGTCTTCCATGCCGTCGAGCTCCGCCATGCGCACCCGCACTGGCTCTGGCCGTCGATGGATCCGGCGACCGGCATTTTCGACAGCATCCGGCCGGAGGCGGTGGAGGCACTGCTTGACGAGTATCCGAAGAGTAGCGCGGTGGTGCTGACGAGTCCGAGCTATGAGGGCGTGGTTTCGGATATTCGCCGTATCGCGGAAATCTGTCACCGGCATGGGATCCCGCTGATGGTGGATGAAGCGCATGGTGCACACCTCGGCCTCGTGCCGGAGGCGGGCTTCCCGGAGAGTGCGATCCACCAGGGCGCGGACATCAGTGTGCAGTCGGCACATAAAACCCTGCTGGGCATGACGCAGACGGCGTATCTGCATCTGCGTG
This sequence comes from uncultured Oribacterium sp., assembly GCA_937927445.1. Lineage (GTDB taxonomy): Bacteria > Bacillota > Clostridia > Lachnospirales > Lachnospiraceae > Oribacterium. The sequence continues at coordinate 4,012 of CALAOB010000005.1, forward strand.
GAGACCGGGTATCGGAAAGCATCATCGAGGAAAAGCTGTCGATCTTTGAAACGTCGTCGCCGTCGTATCCGCTGATGCTGTCGCTGGCGGGCTGTACCGAGTGGGTAGAGCGTGAGGGACAAAAGATCTTTATGGACTGGGCAGCCGCACTTCGTGACTTCGATGGAACGATCCGCTCGCTTCGACACCTGCGCGTGCTCTGCCATGGCGCGGATCCAGTGAATACACATGCGTTTTATGCATTTGATCAGAGTAAGCTCGTGATCGACTGCACTGCGACAGCGCTCAGCGGCTATGCGCTGATGGATCTCCTGCGGACGTACTTCCACTATGAGCTCGAGATGGCGCAGCCGGGCTATGCGCTCGCGATGACCGGGCCCGGGGACGATTTCGCAGCGCTCCATCGCTTCGCAGAGGCGCTTCGGATGATCGACCGGGCACTGGACGAGGATGCGGAGGAGAGTGCTGATCTGGCGTGCACCGGTGTGGATGCCGCAGGGGTGGATGTGGATATGTCTGCCTTGAAGGAAGCAGTACGGAGGAAATGTACGAGCGATCCGATGGTGGAAGTGCGAAATGGCGGTGCATCAGCACGACGGACGACGGTGGACAGCCCGAGCCTGCGGGAGGCGGCACCGGAGGAGATGGCACTGACGCCATGCGAGGCGGTGGAAGTTGCCGTGGAGATGGTACCTGTCGCGGCGCTCAAGGGGCGTGTTTCTGGAGAGTATGTGTACAGCTACCCACCCGGGATTCCGCTCCTGGTACCGGGGGAACGTATCACAGAGGCGATGGTCCGCTACCTGCAGCAGGCAGAGAAGCGATATGATGAACTTCGCTACTCTCGTTCGGAAGATGTAGATGGAAGCATCGCCTGTCTCGTGCAGGGATGAAGCGCTCCTGCTGGCTGTAGGGGGAATATAAAAACAGGCTGGAAACCGGTGGCGATGCCACCGGTTTTTCAGTATCCTGGAGAAAAGCATGCGGATGTGCATTTTTTTGCATACCTGCATGCTATCTTTATATTTGTAAGACAAACATACATTTTTAGAACAAATATTTGCAAACTACTGTTTACAAAACAGATGTACCGTGTTATGATGTGGACAGTTGATGAAGGAGGCAGAGCACATGAGAATTAATCTGAAAACTTTCGAGCTGGTAGCGATGATTATTTTAGGGATGGGCGTGATGGCCTCCCTGTGTGAGTTCCATCAGGTACGCTGGATCGGTTATGTCCTGAGCGCGGGCAGCGTGTATCTGCTGTACGAGATCGACCGGGAGCGTGCGCGTCAGCGTCATCGCGCAGCGTTTTACAGACGCATGGGACGGATCGTGGAGTCCCGGCTGGCGGATACCGTCTGAGAAGACATCGACAGATGGTGCCCGGAGAAGTTCTGTCGAGCAGTACCCTATAGAACATATACACGCCTGTCGCTGCATGAAAAAGTGCAGCGGCGGGCGCTTTTTATTTTTGCTGCGGAAGGCAGAAACTGCAGGATGCTGATGTCGCGCCCGAGATGCCGACGCCACCGACTGGAGAAGATGGTTTAAGAGCAGATGCGAATTATGTTATAATGTCCGGAGTAAAAAACGCGTCATTATAACAGAAAAAGAGGGGAGAATCACAGTGGCAGAAGCTGAGACCGATGCTGCCGGAAGCTGCCTTCGAAGATGCAGGAGAGGTTTTTATATATGAATATAGTTGAAAAAATCACGCAGGAGCTTGGACTGAAGAGCTGGCAGACCGAGGCGGTGATCCGGCTGATCGATGAGGGGAATACGATTCCATTTATCGCACGTTACCGTAAGGAGGCGACGGGTGCGATGCACGATGACGTGCTTCGTGCCTTCGATGAGCGCCTGCGTTATCTTCGAAACCTGGAGGAGCGGAAGGAGACGATTCTCGCATCGATTGAGGAGCAGGGAAAGCTGACGGTTGCCCTCAGGAAGGAGATCGAGGAAGCGGAGACGGCGGTGAAGCTCGAGGATATCTACCGTCCGTATAAGCCGAAGCGCCGCACCCGTGCGATGATCGCCCGTGAGCGCGGGCTGGAGCCGCTGGCGCTGTATATTCTCTCGGGACAGGGGAAGGCAGCTGTTCCGGTGGAGGCGGAGAAGTATGTCGATGAAGCGCATGAAGTGCCGGATGTGAAGACGGCGATCCAGGGCGCAGAGGATATCATCGCAGAGACGATGTCCGACAGCGCGGCGCTTCGTGCGTGGATCCGCCGGAAGAGTGTGCAGGAGGGCTGCATCGTATCTGCGGCGCGGACGAAGCAGCAGGCGGCGGAGAACAGCGTATATGATAACTACTATGCCTATTCGGAGCCGGTTCGGAAGATCCCGGGGCACCGGGTGCTGGCGATGAATCGGGGCGAGAAGGAGAAAATCCTCAGTATAGGACTGGAAGTGCCGGAGGAGGAGATCCTCCGCTTCATGGCACAGAAGATGGGCGCAGACCAGCATCCATCGACTGCGGCGTATATTCGCGCGGCCTGTGCGGATGCCTATAAGCGTCTGATCGCACCGTCCATCGAAACCGAAATCCGGAATGATCTGACGGATAAGGCGGAGGATGGGGCGATTCAGGTCTTTCGTGAGAATCTGCGGCAGCTTCTGATGCAGGCACCGCTCACGGGAAAGACGGTACTGGGCTGGGACCCGGCTTTCCGTACCGGCTGCAAGATCGCAGTGGTGGATCCGACCGGAAAGGTGCTGGATACGACGGTGGTTTTCCCGACGGCACCGCAGAACCGTGTGGAGGAGGCGATGCGGACCATCGAAGCCCTGATCCGGAAGCATCATGTGGATGTGATTTCACTCGGCAACGGTACAGCCTCCCGTGAGTCAGAGCAGATCATCGCAGACTATATAAAGAAGGATCATCTGCCGGTGCAGTATGTCATCGTGAACGAGGCGGGGGCGTCGGTCTATTCTGCGTCCGCACTTGCGACGGAGGAGTTCCCGAACTTCGATGTGGGGCAGCGCTCGGCGACCTCGATGGCGCGACGCCTGCAGGATCCGATGGCGGAGCTTGTGAAGATCGATCCGAAGTCGATCGGGGTCGGACAGTATCAGCATGATATGAACCAGACGAAGCTGAGCGAGCAGCTGTCGAGTGTTGTCGAGGACAGTGTCAACAGCGTCGGTGTCGATGTGAACACTGCAAGTTTCGCGCTTCTGTCCTATGTGTCCGGCATCAATAAGACCATCGCACGGAACATCGTCGCGTATCGTGAGGAGAAGGGGGCCTTTACCTCCCGGAAGGAACTTCTCAAGGTGGCGAAGCTCGGCCCGAAGGCATACGAGCAGTGCGCCGGCTTCCTGCGGATACGAGATGGAAAGGAGGCGCTGGATAACACCGCTGTGCATCCGGAAAGCTATGCTGTCGCGAAGGCGCTTCTCACATCCATGGGCTATGCGGAGAAGGATCTGCAGGGCGGGAAGAATGCGCAGCTGGTGGCGAAGCTGCAGTCTGCGAAGGCCTCGATTCCGACACTGGCAGAGCAGCTGCAGGTCGGTGCCTTTACGCTCGAGGATATCGTGCAGGAGCTGATTCGCCCGGGACGTGACCCTCGGGAGGATGTACCGGCACCGGTGCTTCGCTCGGATGTGCTTGATTTCGATGATCTGAAGCCGGAGATGGAGCTCCAGGGCACCGTTCGAAATATCGTCGATTTCGGCGCGTTCGTCGATATCGGTGTACATCAGGATGGACTCGTGCATATCTCACAGCTCGCGGACCGATTTGTGAAGCATCCGCTCGACGTCGTAAAGGTCGGCGACATCGTCCGTGTCCGGGTGCTGTCGGTGGATAAGGCACGGAAAAAGATCTCCCTCACGATGAAGGGCGTAGATCAGCATCATTAAATCGATTGTAATAACAGTTATATGTGCTATAATTGTGCGTGATATTTTTTATTAGGGGGTTATCAAATGGATAACAAAGAACAGTTCAAGCCATTTATCCCGGCGGAGAAGATCGTTCCTGAAATGACCGCTTTCTCGATCATTATGGGCGCCATTCTCGCCGTGATCTTTGGTGCAGCCAATGCTTACCTGGGATTACGAGTTGGTATGACCGTATCCGCTTCGATCCCGGCAGCCGTTATCTCGATGGGTGTCATCCGTGTGATTCTGCATCGTGATTCTATTCTTGAGAACAACTTCGTTCAGACCGTAGGTTCCGCCGGTGAGTCACTGGCTGCCGGCGCGATCTTCACGCTTCCGGCGATGTTCCTGTGGGCGAAGGACGGTCTCATGGAGAAACCGAATCTCGTAGAGATCATGATCATCTGCCTTGTCGGTGGTCTTCTCGGCGTATTCTTCATGGTACCGCTTCGTAATGCACTGATCGTAAAGGAGCATGGCACACTTCCGTATCCGGAGGGTCAGGCCTGTGCAGAGGTACTGCTTGCCGGCGAGGAGGGCGGTGATTCCGCTTCCGTCGTATTTGCAGGTCTCGGAATTTCTGCTGCTTTCAAGTTCATCATCGATGGTCTCGGCCTCGTTCCGAGCGAGATCAACACACCGAGTACCGGTCTCGGCAGCTTCAAGGGCCAGATAGGTACCCAGATCTACCCGGCGGTCTTCTCCGTAGGTTATATCTGCGGACCGAAGATTTCTTCGTATATGTTCTGCGGTGGTATCATCTCCTGGATGATGCTGATTCCGCTGATTGTTATGTTCGGCTCAGAGGCCGTACTCTACCCTGGCACAGCACCGATCGGTGAGATGTTTGCCAATGGTGGTGTAAGTGCCATCTGGGGCAGCTACATCCGTTACATCGGTGCCGGTGCACTGGCGACCGGTGGTATCATTTCCCTCATCAAGTCCCTTCCGATGATCGTGACCACCTTCCGCGATTCCATGAAGGCACTCGCGGGTGGTCAGGGTGAAAGTGAGCTTCGTACAGACAAGAATATCAGTATGAAGGTCGTTGTAATCTGCCTTGCAGTTCTCATCGTCCTGACCGGCGTTCTCCCGCAGATTCCAGTTGGCGTCGGTGGTGCGCTGCTGATCGCCATCTTCGGCTTCTTCTTTGCAGCCGTTTCATCCCGCATGGTGGGTATCGTCGGTTCTTCCAACAACCCGGTATCCGGCATGGCGATTGCGACCCTTCTGTTCTCCACGATCATTCTGAAGGCAACGGGCGCAGAGGGCGCAGCTGGTATGAAGGCAGCGATTGCCATCGGTACGGTGATCTGTATCGTCGCAGCGATCGCCGGCGATACCTCACAGGATCTGAAGACCGGTTACCTTGTAGGTGCGACGCCGATCAAGCAGCAGTATGGTGAGATCATCGGTACCGTCGTATCGGCGATCGCCATCGGTGGTGTTCTCTATCTTCTCGATGCAGCCTGGGGCTTCGGCTCTGAGCAGCTCGGTGCACCGCAGGCGACCCTGATGAAGATGATCGTCGAGGGTGTTATGGGCGGCAAGCTTCCTTGGGGACTCGTTATCGTGGGTGTCGTTCTGGCCTGCGTTGTCGAGATTCTCGGCATCCCGGTTCTTCCGTTTGCAATCGGTGTTTACCTTCCGGTTCAGCTCAATGCCTGCATCATGATCGGTGGACTCGTTCGCCTTTATTTCGACCGTAAGAAGTATGCTTCCGAGCAGGAGCAGACCAGAGTGACCAACCGTGGCGTGCTTTACTGCTCCGGTATGATCGCTGGTGAGGGTCTCGTCGGCATCGTTCTCGCGATCCTTGCGGTCATCGGTGTATCCGATAAGATCAACATGGCCGGTGTACTGAACCTCAGCGCAGGCGCTGGCAACATCGCTTCAACGGTCGTATTTGCAGTGATGATTCTCCTTGTGTTCAAGTTCACACTTGGCGGCAGGAAGAACGCATAAGGATTTCTCTATGAGTAAAAAGCCGAAGCTTAGTAAAGACGAGACCATCGCACTGTATAACACTTATGTACCGGTGATCTCTCAGAAAATCAAAGAGTGGAAGGTGGGCGAGGATGGGCTCGTGACCCTCAGTATCGAAAATAAGGGCGCGATGAATACCATCATGCAGAAGCTCTTCCGGAAACCGCGCATCTCCTACGTCCATCTGGACGAGACGGGAAGCTATATCTGGCAGCAGCTGGATGGAAAAACGAACGTGGCCGGCATCGCCCAGGCGGTCCGTGCACACTTCGGAGAAAAGGCGGAGCCTCTCTATGAGCGCCTGCTGAAGTTCTTTGAAATCGTCGAAAGCTATGACTTTATCTTCTGGCTGAAGCCGAATGCGAGATAAAACAGAATATGTTCTGAAGGCAGTGGAGGATACTCCGCTGCCTTTTTGCATATTAGAAAGACAGAAAATAGAAGCGATAGGACAGTCTAGTCAGGAATGACGGAGGGATGAAAGAACGCATCGCATCATCTGCGATGTCTTGACAATCGATGGAAGCTTCATTATGATGATAAAGTTAAATAAATTTAACTAAAATGTTTAAAATATTCATAGGAGAAGAGATGAAACTGGGAACGAAAGAACTGTTGGTGCCGCTTTTACAGGGCGGAATGGGCGTCGGCGTGTCGCTGGGCGGACTCGCAGGCGCAGTAGCCCGCGAAGGAGCCATGGGCTGCATCAGCACGGCAGATGTCGGCTTCCGTGAGCCGGATTTCAGACAGCATCCGGAGGAGGCGAACCTGCGTGCGCTGGAGAAAGAAATCCGGAAGGCGAAGGACATCGCCGGCGGGCACGGCCTCATCGCTATCAACGCGATGGTCGTGACGCGCCAGTTCGGGGATGCCATCCGGACAGCTGTAAAGGCAGGCATCGACGCCGTCATCTGTGGCGCCGGGCTGCCACTCAACCTGCCGGAATTTGTGCCGGAGGGCACCGCACTGATCGCCCCGATCGTTTCAAGCGCGAAGGCAGCGACCGTCATCATACGTATGTGGCAGCGAAAGTATAAGCGCTTCCCGGATTTTGTGGTCATGGAAGGATATAAAGCCGGCGGACATCTCGGCTTCGACCGTGCGGATCTGCAGGAAGGCAGATGCCGCAGAAATGAAGACATCATCCCGGAGGTGATTTTGGCACTGAAGCCATTCGAAGAAGCCGCAGGCCATCCGATCCCTGTGTTCGCTGCGGGCGGTATCTGGGACCACGACGATTTTCGGACAATGCAGGCGGCCGGCGCGGCTGGCGTACAGCTCGCCACCCGTTTCATCGGAAGCTATGAGTGCGACGCCTCCCAGGCCTATAAGGATGTCCTTCTGCATGCGAAGACGGAAGATCTCCGCATCATCCAGAGCCCCGTCGGTATGCCTGGCCGCGCTGTATACACCCCGCTCCTCCAGCGGATGGAGGAGGAAGGCCGCGTCGCCCCGACCCACTGCTACCGCTGCATCTCTGTATGCAATCCGGCAGAAACGAAATACTGCATCACACAGGCCCTCACAGACGCCGTACTCGGCGACGTAGAGCACGGCCTCTTCTTTGCCGGCGCCAACGTCGAACGCCTCACAAAGATGGAACACGTAAAAGACATCATTCAGGACGTAGCAGGAGAGCTGTAAGCCAGGGTGCCCGGAGGGGGCGGCAACGGAGGCCATACGGAGAGACCGTGTGAAATCAAGCCGGGTCCCCTTAGCGGCACTTGGTGTTA
>CALAOB010000006.1 GCA_937927445.1 uncultured Oribacterium sp.
ACCCAGGACTACGCCGACAAAATCGGCGCCGACTGCTACGGCCGCGACGCCATGACCACCGTCCGCTACGCAGACGAACTCGCAGAAAAAGGTCTTTTATAATTTTTCCCACAAACTGATGAAAGCCCCGGCACACGCCGGGGCTTTCGTATCGTTATGCATTTTCCTGAGCCTTCTTCGCGCGCTTCTCTTCCTGGCGCTCCTTCCAGAGACGATCTGCCTCCGGTGCCCAGCACTTTGCATAGGATCCGCACTTGCCGCACAGATGCTCTGCGGTCTCCGGGGACTGCGGATCGGTGGAGTGCGCGCCACTCTCCTTTACCATCTTCTGCAGGCGCTCCGGGTTCTCCAGCATCGGGCATGGCTGCAGCATGTTGTCATTGAACGGCATGTTGTCATGATATGCCATGAAGATCGGGCTCTGCAGTGCCTCGAGCAGCGTGCACTCGCGGAGATTCGCATTGGAATAATGGATGAAGACGCATGGATCCGCATCGCCGTTTGCGTTGATGTGCAGGTAGCGCTTGCCACCGGCGATACAACCGCCGACATACTCCGCGTCGTTCTGGAAGTCCATCGCGAACAGCGGCTTCGTCGCACGGAGATGGCGGATCCGATGGTAAACGGCTTCTCTCTGCTCCGGGTTCGGCAGTAACTCTGGGGCAGCATCATTGCCCACCGGCATATAGTGGAAATACCAGATGAAGTATGCGCCCATCCGGATCAGGCTGTCATAGTACGCTTCCGAGGTGATGGCCTCGTAGTTCGCGCTGGTGTAGCAGGAGGAAATGCCATACGGCAGCTTCTTCGCATGCAACAGCTCCATCGCATGCACGACCTTCTGGTAGGTGCCCTGTCCACGACGACCATCGGTCGACAGCTCATCCCCCTCGAGGGAAATCGCCGGGATGAAGTTCTTCACGCGAAGCATGTCGTTCGCGAAATCCTCATCGATCAGCGTCGCATTCGTAAAGCAGAGGAAGACACAGTCATCGTGCTTCTCACAGAGACGGATCAGGTCCTTCTTCCGTACCAGTGGTTCGCCGCCGGTGTAGATGTACATGTAGACGCCGAGCTCCTTGCCCTGACGGATGATGCTGTCGATCTCATCGAAGCTCAGGTTCAGCTTGTTGCCATACTCGGCCGCCCAGCAGCCGGTACAGTGCAGGTTGCACGCCGAGGTCGGGTCCAGCAGGATCGTCCACGGGATATTGCAGTTGTACTTCTTCCGGTTCTCCTCCTGCTTCGGCCAGCCTTCGAGACTCGCATGGATGAAGAAATTCACGGCCAGCGTCTTCATCACCTCTGGGTCAATGTCTCGGACGATATGCAGGATGTAGTCATGATACGGATGCTCCGGATTTTCCATCGCCTCGCGAATCGCCTTCCGCTGTGGCTTGAATTCTCCAGCCGCAAACTTGTCTGCCCAGTCCATCAGCTTCAGCATGTTATGCTCCGGGTCCTTATACAGATAATCAAACGCTTGCTCGAGACCTAATTTCTTAATCGTATTTGCAACACTCATCGTCTTCTCCTTTTTCGTTTCGGATTTCGATATCCATGAACGCACTTTATTTTCACTCCAGGATGGTTTCTTCATCCGGGAACACCTGCATCACTTTAGGATGCTTTCGTCATCCGGGAACGCCTGCATCACTCCAGGATGCTTTCGTCATCCGGGAACGCCTGCATCACTTCAGGATGCTTTCGTCATCCGAAAACATTCTTTCGTTGCCTACATGTTTTCTTCATCGATGTAGGTACTCCTCTTCCGCTCTTTTACGGTCAGCTTCACGGTCACCAGATTCATGACGCCTTCCAGCAGCAGGGTGCAGCCCGTCATGACCGTCGCCATCCTCGGTCCCGGCGAGCCCTTGATCACCAGAAGAAAGCTGCAGAACGCCGTCAGGATCGCGAAGATCAGCAGGATGTACCACTGCTTCAGACCGAAATCCTTCGCTTCCTTCGCCATCTGTACCTTCAGGAAGCTGTCCAGCAGCGCCACCCAGCCCAGTCCCGGCGCGAGATATGGGTAACAGCTCGAAGCATTGACCCAGACCACCACGCCCAGCACCATCAGCAGCAGGCCGCAGGCGAGATCATAGCGAAACGCCAGGCAGTAGAGATCCTCCGAAAAGAAGCTCAGCACCCGGATGATGCCATAGGTGAACAGGATGCCTCCGCTTACGCCACAGACCACGGAAGGCGCCACCGCCGGAAACAGCCAGTACGCGATGGCTGCGAGGCAGAACAGCTGGGAAATGATCCCATACCCATAGCGCGCGACTTTCAGTTTTTTCACTGCATCTTCACCTCCTATCCGAGCAGTACTCTGCTTCTCATGCCTGTATCCTAAGAAAATCCGCCTTGACAGACAATAGACAAACCGGGGATATATGTTCAGATTTCGAACACATATCCCCGGTTTGCCCAAAACAGTTGATGGGGTCTGACCCCATTACGAAATTCTTAATTCAGCAAAAACGCGTCAATCGTGTCGGTGAACCACTTGATTTCCCGCGCGAAACGCGCCCGGAGCTCTGCCGGGGCTTCCTTCCCCTTCACGGTGTCGAAGAATCCGTGCCCGCTGTGCACCGCGATGTAGAGCTTCCCGTCGGTGTTCAGGTTCAGCGCGAGCTTTCCGCCCGCCGCCTCCGACACTGCAAGGATCCGCTCCATGCGCGCCGGCGTGAGAAGAAGCAGCGCCGGCGTCTCCTCCCCGCTCGTCAGATTGAAGCGCTTATCAAAGGCGGCGTTCCCCGTCTTGATGCCGCGACCGCTGAACACCTTATCGAGGGCCCCGCGCGGCCAGATCGTGAGCCAGGTCGGGAAGCTCTGCCCGAGTTCGCAAAGCATCCACTGCCCGCGGTAGACCTCGCGCTCATTCTTCTCCCACAGCCCGGTCTCCTCCCGCTGGATCTCCTCGGAATCCACCAGCTTCACCGTGCAGAACTCGATGGTCTTTCCCTGGTACGTTCCGCGGATATAGCCACTGTTATGGCTATAGTCGTGCGTCGGCACCGGAATATTCGTATCCCCCGGGTACAGCAGCTTCGGGTCGGGCGGGTTCTGATCGATATCCTGAAACATTGCCCCCAGAATGTCCGGTGCAACCCCCTCGAAGGTCTGCCTGTTCACCTGGTCGCGCGCTTTCCCCTGCAGCATCTGCCCGAGCGCGAGCACCACGCCGCCGAAAATCATCACCACGAAGTTGCCGAGCAGGACGCCCGCCACCGCAACCACGAAGCCGACCGCCGCCAGCAGCTTCCCGGCCATCCGCCCGCCGCTGCTCTTCCCCAGCGCCCGCGACAGCTCCGCATCCGTCATCTTCCTGTTCTCATCTCCCATATTTTTCTCCTTCTATTTACTCGCAGATCCTGAAATACAGGCTGCTGTACGGTGCCAGGGTCGGCAGGTTCATCACATCCGCTTCCGGTGCGATGCTGTCGAGCTGCATGCGCTTCGCGTCGTCCTTATAGTCCCACGGCTCCGCCTGTGCGGCGAACACGAGGCCGTCGTAGTCCTCCGGTACATACGCGACGTAGCTCTTCGTGAGCACCTGCGCCCAGTCGCCGACGTTGTACTGCCAGTCGGTGGAGTACGCAAATTCGATCTGCTCGCTCACGCCATCCCGGTTGATCGTGTGCAGGTAGTAGTTCTCCCCACGCTCCGTGGCGCCGTAGGCCGTCGCGGCCGTCAGCCACATGCCGGTGTAGTAGTCGTACAGCTCGCTGCTCGTGACGGTGATGTAATCCTGCGGGAACACCGTGATCGCCCCCTGCGGGATGTAGCAGATCGCGTCAAACTGCAGCTCCCGGATGCCGTCGTGCGTCTGATCGTACTTCTTCGTCACCTCCCAGTAGCAGTCGCCGCGGTTGTAGCCCTCGCCGAGCCCCACATAGCTCGACACGCCGCCCTCCAGCAGGTAGGTGCCCTGGTCGACGCGCCCCTCGATATCGAGGCCATTCCGCTCGAAGTACGCTGCCTGCGACCGGATCTTCTCCACCGGAAGCAGCGCCCCGCCGGTGAGGATGTCCATAAGTTCACCGCTCTCGCTCCGGTCAAGGTACATCACCTCATCACTGCCGGCATACTCCAGCGTCAGCCCGTCCTCATCCGCGAGCAGTGTGCCGTACTCGATGACCTCGTCCTGATCGTTCACGAATTCCCAGGTCCCGTCGTCGTGGACACGCAGCCACCTGTTCGCGCCCACATATTCCCAGAGGCCAATGTAATCGGCCAGCAGATCGTCATTTTCCGGCTCGGTGACGACGTCCGAAACATAGACATTGGACAACGCCGGCTGATAAACGTAGCCATCCGCCGCGTCCCAGTACCACACGAGATTGCTGTGCGTCATGTCCGGGTGCTGCAGGAAAAGCTCCACATCCGTCTGCCCGTCGCCGTCGAAATCATCGAAGGTGAAGTCGACACCGCAGTCGCCGATCTCCGGAAATTCCTCCGGAAAGTTCACGCTGTCGACTACCTCCGGCTCGAACTGGTCCCGGAAAAACGCGGCGCTCATCGGGTCCACCGTCGCCAGCACCGTGATGCTCTCCCCGTCCCGCACGATCGTGCCCTTGCCGACCACCACCCCGGTCGTCCGCCAGTCCTCCCCCGCGACATCCTCGCTCTTTGTGTCGTCGGTGCTGTCCGCACTGCCGCCACAGCCCGCAAGCATGAGGCACAGCACCGCCACACCGATCAGACCATATGTTTTCTTCCACTTCCACTTCTTCATTGTCCCCTCACTTTCCACTCCCTCATGAAGTACTCGCTCATTCAACAGTTCCTGATCCAGACCTCAATTTCTCATCCTTATAGGCATGGTAAGCGCTTTAAAACGATCATATGCCTACGAAAATGTCCATATTTCGGGGTGCACCGTAGGCACGCTGACTCCGGTTTTCAGACATCATGCCTAAAAAATGAATCGTAATAGTAGGCATGGCACTCATTTTTCTGCCTCATCATGACTGCTGCTTCACTTCTCCATCAGGTAATACACGCCTTCGTCGCCCCAGACCAGTGCATCCTCGTCGAACTCGAAGACGCGGTAGGACACGCCTTCGTACTGCGTGGAGTCCGCGTAATAGGTGCTGGTTTCGCTCGTCGAGTAGCCGAGGAAGCCGTGGTCCATCTCTGCCGCTTCGGTGCCCGGTGCGCGCTGGTAGTAGCTCCAGTTGCCCTTGCCGTCGATCACGATATAGGTCTCGGCCGCGAGATCCCCCTCGTAGTACCATATACCCTTGAATTCAGAGACATTGCGCTGACAGAGGTCGGAATCCCAGCTCCAGTAGCCGTCGGAATGCCGGTCCGTGTTGCCTTCCAGGCGACCGTTCCACGCCGGCACCTCGTCCTGCGCCGGCTCGTCATCCTCCGTGAGCTGCCCGCCGTCCTGATACCAGAGGTACTCCATGCCCTCGCCCGGGTTGAAATAGCCGTGCGCGGCACTGTAGAGCTGGCCATCCTCCATCATGATGCGGCTGCCGGAATCATCGCGGTTGCTGTAGGCATATGTCGCCTCCCACTCCGGCTCATAGCGGAGATAGCCATCGTCCACGATCTCGCCCGCGAGGTACAGCCACCAGTTGCCCTCCGCATCGATCTCCATGGAATCGTATTCGTTATTCGCCTCCCCGAGCCAGATCCCCGCGAAGCCGCTGAAATCATTGACCGTGTCCTCGGTGAGCAGATCCCCGCCGAGCCCCTCGTTCGGATCATCCACCGGCGAAAGCGTCGTCTCCGCCTGCGTGAACACCGATTCCTCCGCCTGCGTCTCCGTCTCCACCGCTTCCTCCGCGCCGCCGCACGCCGCAAGCATGAGGCACAGCGCCGCCACGCCGATCAGTCCGTATTTTCTCTTCCACTTCTTCATCGTCCCCTCACTTTCTACTCCCACATGAAGTACGCGCTTATCCAACAGTTCCTTTTTCCGATTTTTCATCCTCGATAGGCATGTTCATCCCCAAATTTCATCTTCATGCCTACAGCGCGAACACCTGAAAATTTCAATCGTAGGCATGGTAAGCGCTTTAAAACGATCATATGCCTACGGAAATGTCCATATTTCGGGGTACACCGTAGGCACGTTAGCCCCGATTTCAGGACACCATGCCTATAAAATCGAGCGTATTCATAGGCATGATGATTATTTTTCTGCGTCAACATGCCTACGCACGCCTCTTCTTTCAACCATCACGTTTTCAGGCCAATGCCGCCGGCCACTCATGCCGCCTCATCCGTGAGATACAGTCCCTCGAAGATGTCCTGCGCGATGCCGTCCATGTCTTCTGCGGCGTCCATGTCCGTGCAGACGCCGTAGAGGTAGGTGTACTGGTCGGTGTCCATCGCGAAGACGGTCCACTTCACGGTATCTTCATTCGCGCCGGTCGTGAACTCCACGAGATAGACCGGGTACGAGAATTTCTCTGTCAGCGTCGTGTCCTGCGTGATCGAGCGCAGCTCGTAGATGTCCGTTTCATCGAGCTTCCGCGCGCAGTCGACGAGGTACTGCTCGAGATCATCGGTCTCCGCATCAGCGTCCTTCGCCAGAACCGTGTTCACGAGCATCGTCAGTCCATCGGCCGTGATGTCCGCGTAGCAGTAGGTTCCGTCCGCATAATTATCCTCGCGTACCGTCTCCATCCCGGTGAACGGCAGCGCCCCGCCCATCAGCACCGGGATCGTCGCGCTGTCCGCTGCCTGGTCCGCCGGAATCAGGTCCCCGCGGCCATCATCCCAATCTTCTGCAGTCCGGTCCGCCAGGTTTCGATTCTCCAGGCCAGTATCTGCTCCGTCCGCCGAATCCTCGCCGCCATCCGCTGCCTGATCTTCTGAAATCAGGTCCCCGCAGCCATCGCCCGGCCAGTCCGTGCCCCAGACCGCCGCCGGGTCATATGGCGTCTCCGGCCACTCCGGCGCAAACGCCTGCCCGGCTTCGTCATAGGCCATGCCATCGTCTGCCAGGGTATACCCGGCCGGCACCGCAAACTCGTGGACGCCATCGCTGTACCAGAGACGGCCATCCGCCTCCCGGAAAACTGCATTGGCCGGATCCGCGTACTGCGCCATCGCCCCGTTCCGGTAGAACACGCCGGTGCTCCGCGCATCCGTATCGCGCGCCGCGCCGCCATCCGGGAAGAGCACGAAGCTGTTGCCGTCCGCGCTGAGGCACGGGTAGAGGATCTCGGCACCACCGAGGAAGAGCCCGCGCCCATCCTCCTTGTCGTACATGTCGCCGCTGCTCATGACGCCGATCGGGTCACTCTCCGCGACCTTCATCGCCGCCGTATCGAAGACATACGAGTAGCCGCGTGCGTTCTGCCACTCGCCATCGAGGACGCTCCGGTCGAACGCCGTCATCTCCTCCGCCGCCGGGTCGAAGTGCCGCTCGTTCAGCTCGCCCCACTCGCCGCCGGACTCCCCGTTCACGTGGTACGGCATCAGGCCGCCCTCATCCTCGAGGAGGTAATAATCGTTTTCGCCGTCGAGGTCCCCGTAGATCAGCACGAGATCCTCGTCGTCATGCTCGAGACTGCCCGTGCCGACGCGCCCGTACCAGGTCCGGTAGCTGTAGCTCCCCTCCGGCAGATTCACGAGGAGCTGCCCGCCGTCCGCCGCCACCCAGCTCGTCACATCCGCCTCAAAATCCGCGTCCTCCAGCAGCTTTCCCATCCCGCGGGATGCGCTC
>CALAOB010000007.1 GCA_937927445.1 uncultured Oribacterium sp.
GGATACCGTCACTGGTATACAGCGTCGAGATGATGACCAGTGCGTTCAGGGTCAGCACCACATAGGTGTCGATAAAAACACCGACCATCGCGACCACACCCTGCTCATGCGGGCTGGAGACATTGGCCAGCGCGTGCGCATGCGGGGTCGAACCCATACCGGCCTCGTTCGAAAAGAGACCGCGCTTCGCACCCTGGCTGATCGCCGTCTTCAGGGCGTAGCCGAAACCGCCGCCGATGATGGCCTGCGGCTGGAAGGCGTAGCGGAAAATCATCGCGAAGGTCGCCGGCAGATACTGGATGCGCAGCACGAGCACCGCGAGGCCACCGATCAGGAACACGAGCGCCATCACCGGCACGACCTTTTCGGTCACGGACGCGAGGCGCTTGACGTCACCGATGAAGATGGCACCGCAGAAGATCACGAGGGCAATGCCGACGATCCACGACGGCACACCGAAGGCGGTACTAATCGTCGAGCCGATGGAGTTGGACTGCACCATGCAGCCGAAAAAGCCGAGCGCGAGGATGATCGCCACCGCAAAGAAGCGGGCGAGGAACTGGCCGAAGGGACCGCGGAATGCGGTCGTGATGTAGTAAACCGGGCCGCCGTGAATACTGCCGTCCTCACGGACTACTCTCGTCTCCTGCGCGAGGATCGCCTCGGCGTAGATGGTGGCCATGCCGAAGAAGGCGATGACCCACATCCAGAAGATCGCGCCCGGGCCGCCGGTGAGGATCGCACCACTCGCGCCGACGATATTGCCGGTGCCGACCTGCGCGGCGATGGCGGTTGCGAGCGCCTGGAAGGAAGACATGCCGGCGGCGTGCTTCTTACCGGAGAGGCTGAGCTCACCGAAGGTCTTCTTCATGCCGTAGCCGAAGTAGCGGATCTGCGCGAAGCCGGTCCGGATGGAGTACCAGAGACCCACGCCGAGAAGCAGGATCACGAGCACGTAGTCGGACAGATAGGAATTGATCGTCTGGACAAGTGATAGCAGCATAATGTAGAACCCCCTAAAAAATCATGATGTGCTGTCACTTCGGAGAATTGAAAGATGGTGTCGCGGTCAGGTGGTCAAGGCCTCATGCAGGCATGGGCTTTGGCTCGTTGCTCGCCCAGGCCCGTAAGAACTTCGCTTCGCTCGTTCGTACGGGTTTCGCGGCAGTCGCCAAGGCCACATGCAAGCATGGGCTTTGGCTCGTTGCTCGCGAAAAAAATAAGAGCCTTCCGTTTCCGGCAGGCTCAAGAACTTCTACGCAAATACAACTACGTGTACGACGGTGTACACACGATGATTTCACTTGCAGCTTCGTTCTTTTGCCTGAGAGATTCGGCGCATACGCACCTTACACCTTCGGCATCCAACTGAATGGAATTCTCCAAAGCGCCCTCCATGTTCGGTTTCTCGCGATTCCTAACACTTCAACGGGTGAAACAATGTGGTAACACTATCATAAGTACAGGTTCTATGCAAGTGGTTTTTATTATCTAATAAAGTTCGTGCGGATCCCCTTCTCCACCTCCGGGTGGTCGATGCCCGCCTTCCGGCCGGCTTCGATGCACTTCAGCATCCACGCCATGTTGCGAGCGAGGTTCCGCATCGTCTGCATGCCCTCGAGATCCTGCGCGGCTTCACCCGGCACCCAGCCATGCGCGACATTCCAGTAGGTGGATGGCACGGTCGGCATGTTGTTGATGCCGAAGTACTTCCCGAGCACGTCGACGGACGCGGTCGCTGTGGCGAGACGTGCCGGCACGACC
>CALAOB010000008.1 GCA_937927445.1 uncultured Oribacterium sp.
CACCCGGACGATCGGCTTCGGCAGCTCGATCCGGCCCTTCTCCCGGTTCAGGACGATCGGCGCGTGGCTCGTCGTGCTTTCCTGCGGCAGCTGTCCGGCGACCTTCGGCTTCGTATCCTCCTCGGTCTTCTCCGAGAGATGAATCGTCTCCGGTACGGTTTCCTGCACCTTCGCCTCCATCACGGCGGCATCCTGGGATGCCGCGGCCTTCGCCGCACTGTCGTCGGTGAGCCGGATATAGGCCTGGCCAATGCTTCGGTCGTCCATGCTGTAGTCCACCCGGGCGAAGGAGCCGTCGGCCTTTTCCTGATCGGAAAGATCATAGCGCATCGAACGCTGGACACTGTCGAAGCTTTCGCTCTTCGGGAGTGTCACATGGTTGGATGCATCGATGGTGAAATCCAGTGTATTCACAAGCTGGATGCCGTCCACCTTCAGATTCGAAGCGAGCTGATTGTAGCTCTCATCGGCGCTGCCGACCTCGAGGGACTGGAAGCGGTCATAGCCGAAATTAAAGAGGTTCCGTGTATCCCGGTACTGCGAGTTGTGTCCGTTCAGGATGACACAGATCAGCGTCATACCGTCACGTTCACAGGCCGTCACCAGCGTGTTGCCGGCGAGGGTCGTGTAACCGGTCTTGCCGGCGAACACACCCGGATAGTAATCCGAGAAGGAACGTCGCATCATGTGGTGATGGGCGTAGATCGTGTTTTCCGGTGCATCCGCGTCCGGATACTTGCTGATCGGCGCATGAGTATAGACCTGCGTCGCGTCGATGGAGCGGAAGGTATCGTTTTTTATCGCGTACTGCATGATCTTCGCGAAATCCGCCGCACAGGTATAGTGCTCCGGATTATTCAGACCTGACGGGTTCGCGAAATGCGAATTCACACAGCCAAGCTCCGCCGCCTTCTGGTTCATGAGCTCCGCAAACTTTTCATTGGAGCCTGCGATGTACTCGGCGAGGGCGTTTGCACAGTCGTTGGCCGACTGGAGCAGAAGACCATAGAGACAGTCCCGTACGGAGAGTTTATCGCCCGGAACCGCGCCGATGATCGTCGAATTCTGCTCGAGATTCCCATTGACCGCGGCATAGGAGAAGGTGACCTTGTCTTCGAGATTCGTACAGTTCTCGAGGACGATGATGGCGGTCAGCACCTTCGTGATCGAAGCCGGGTAGTAGGAGTTCGTCGCGTTCTTTTCATACAGCACAGCGCCGGAATCGGCATCGATGAGAATCGCACCCTCGGATTCGACCGCGAAGTCCGGTGTCGGCCAGGTCGCCGCATAGGCGGTGAGAGGTGCGAATCCGCTCGCAGACAGGGTGGCACCGAGTGCCGATGTCATCGAACGTCCGGCATCCGTGAGGATGTTCGCGGACGACGACATTGCCCCGGACCGCGTCGCCCCGGACGGATCCGGAACGGCGGTGACGGACAGCAGTGAGAGCGCACTCAGTGTCAGGAGGCTTCGTCGGACGAAGCGCTGTAAAGTTTTCATTTGTTTCTTATGCTTCATTTGTATCCTTGGCAGCGGTCTTCAGCACGATCGCGGCCTTATACAGGTCGCCATCGATGGAGATGACGAGCTCGCCATCCATTAATTTCGTGAGGCTCTTCGCGATCGAGAGACCGAGGCCCGAGCCCTCTGTGGTCCGGCTGACATCACCGCGCACGAAACGCTCGGTGAGCTCCTCCGGGGAGATATTCAGCGGACGGGAGGAGATGTTTTTGATCGTGCAGGCAGCGGTGCCCGTCTCCGGGTCTTCAGTGACATCCACGTAGACGCGGGAGCCACGAAGCGCATACTTGTAGCAGTTGTTCAGCAGGTTCTCGATGACACGCCAGAGGTGGCGGCCATCGGCACGGATCATGACCGGATGCTCTGGATAGCTGAGAACCATCTCGAGCTTCGCAGCCGAGGTCTTATCCTCGAACTCACCGAGCGCCTGCTCGACGATCTCCGTGTAGTTGATATCGGCGAAGTCGATCTTCACGTTGCCGGAGCTTGCCTTGCTGGCTTCGACTAGATCCTCCGTCAGTGTCTTCAGACGTGTGGACTTCTGATCGAGCACCTTCAGATACGCCTGCACGTTCGGATTATCGATGTTCTCGCGCTTCAGGAGATCGACATAGCTGATGATGGAGGTCAGCGGCGTCTTCAGGTCATGGGAGACGTTCGTGATGAGGTCTGCCTTCAGACGCTCTGCCTTGACCTGTTCATCCACAGCCTGACTGAGTCCGGTGGCGATACGCCAGGCGTAGCAGTCGATCGCGAGTATGATGATCACGATGCCGAGTGCCGACAGGAAGGCCCGCAGGCTCTGTGCCTGGAAGAAATGGACGAAGAGCGTTACGACCATACCGGCAGCCAGCAGATTCGGCAGTACGAAGAGCACATAGGTAAATATCTTCGGGGAGGTCTTTTCCGCCGCATGGATATAGTGCCCGATGAGACCGGCGATGCCGTTCAGAAGCGAATCCGTCCAGAGACGACCGGCTTTAAAGCTGCGCACGATCGAGAGCGTGAGTGGCAGTGCCACGAAGTAATCCGCGAGGAAGCGGATGCAGTTCTCCCAGAAGCTCCAGCTGTCGATGACGCCGAGGATGTTTTCGAGCGAGCTCAGGAACACCGGCGTGACGAGGAAGGCGATCAGTCCCCAGAGGGCACCGATCAGCATCCGAAGCTCGACCGGCAGATGATCAAACGGAAGAAGATGGGCCTTCTGGTCACTTTTCTCCCCGCTGCGTCCGGTCCAGGTGATGAGAAGCACGAGGCTTACAATGAAGCTGAGGCTCGAGATGATCAGAAGCGTCAGACCGATGATGCTGTTTTCACGTCGCTCGTTATACTCCTGCGAAGCGTCTGCAAAGGCATCCCGCACCGGAAAGCTGGTGTCGATACCCGTGGAAAAACGATACTGGCTGTTGCTGCCGAACGGGCTTCTCGCCTGCAGCAGCATGATGAGATCCTGCGGGAGATCGTGATAGTCTGAGCTGACCTCCAGTGAACTCGAATCGGTATAGGCATACTTCGGAAGGCTGCGGATCTCGTCCTCGCTCAGTGACGGAGCGTTGGTATAGACGCGGCTTTCCTGATCCTTCTGGTAGCTGACATTAAAATAGAAGTTCGTACGTGCAGGATCAAATTCGCTCTTGACGGCATAGTAGCGCGCCAGATAGCTGAGCGCTTCCTTCGTCAGTGTACCGAGCGACATCTGCCCATCGGTCGGGCTCTGCTGCTTATAGTTCGGCATATACGCCCGGTACTGCACGACGATCTGATGCTTCAGCTCATCCATCTCCTTCGTGACGGTCGCAGAACCGCCCTCCCGAAGCTGGTTTTTCGTATCGAAGTAGTAGCCCATGGAACGCCCGTACTGGATGAGATAATCCAGGGAATAGGAAACGTTCTGACCATTGACGTCGGCCTGTGCGATGATCTGATTCAGATTCAGCTTGCCGTCCTCCTCGAAGATATCCGTGAGCTTGATATAGTCAAAGACGTCGGTCATGGTCTGGTGGGCCTGGTTCTCGAAGGCGTTACTCTCGATGTAGTCCGGCTGCGACACATACTCGAGCGCATTCCCGCCCGCCGCGCCGAAGGTGAGGATGCCGATGCTCACGAGCACCATCAGGATGGCGATGGCGTTTACGATCGCACTGATTACTTTTTTGATCATTACTTGTCGCCGTCCTGCTTCTCGATCTTATAGCCGACACCCCAGACGACCTTGAGGTAGCGCGGCTCACGCGGATTGATCTCGATCTTTTCACGGATATGGCGGATGTGCACCGCGACGGTGTTATCCGCGCCGATCGCCTGCTCGTTCCAGATCGAGGTGTAGATGTCGTCGATAGAGAACACCTTGCCTGCGTTCTTTACGAGCAGCAGCAGGATGTTGTACTCGATCGGGGTCAGCTTGATCGGATTGCCATCGACGGTGACCTCCTTCGTGTCATCGTTCATGACGAGACCGCCACAGGCATAGACATTTTCGCTCTCTGTTTCACCCATGTTGCCGAGCTGTGTGTAGCGGCGCAGCTGAGACTTTACGCGGGCCACCAGCTCGAGCGGATTGTACGGTTTCGTGAGATAGTCATCGGCGCCGACATTGAGACCGAGGATCTTATCGTTATCCTCCCCCTTTGCGGAGAGCATGATGATCGGAATCGAGCTTGTTTCACGTACCTTCAGTACAGTGTGTACACCATCGAGCCCCGGCATCATCACATCGACGATCAGAAGATCAACTTTATTCTTTTCCATGATGTCCAGTACATCATAGCCATCGTAGGCTTTTAAAACATGAAAGCCCTCACCGGTCAGGTAGATGGAAATCGCCTCGACGATCTGCTTATCGTCATCGCATACCAGAATTGTCTGCATAGAAAACCTCCATGAAAAAATATAAATTAACTACATTAGTATACCGTACTATGAGGAGCAATGCAAAAAAAGAAAGCATCGAAATATGTGACGGTTTTATTAATATAAAAGAAGAGCTGTGCAGCGGGCACAGCTCTTCGGGTGATGTTATGCGGATTCAGGCGGCAGGGGTTTCTGCAGCTGGTGTTTCTGCGGCTACCGGCTGAACGAAATCGCTCTTGATGTAGGCATCCTCGCCGTTGTAGTCGATATTGACCCAGCCATCGGCTTCACCCTTATAGGTGACCTGCGTGCCGGCATCGAGAACGGCGAGTACACGGCAGTCGGTATTCGGCTCGGTACGAACCTTGACGCCGGTCGTGGTCATATAGATCGCGGTCGTCGGCTCCGGTGCGGCCGTTGTCTCTGGAACGATCGGTTCGGTCTCCATCACCGGCTCGGTGGCGGCTACGGTGGCAGCTGGTGTCGTCTCGATCGTCGAACTGCCGGAGTTGCCCATCAGAACGCGGATCAGAATGACCGCGAGGATGAGACAGAGAATCGGAATCACATACTTCAGGATACCGTACAGATCCAGCTCCTGCTTTCTGCCCTTCTGACCGCCACGTGGACGGTTAGCGTTGCGACGACCAGAAGCGGCTGCCCGCTTCGCTGTACTGGCTGCGGCCGGACGACGATTTCCATTCCGGGATACGCGCTCGGAATCACGAAGCGGCCGGGTCGGACGCTGGTTTGTATTCCGACTGGAGCGGTGATGCACAGTACTGCCGGAACGACGTGGTGCATTTCCTAGTGGAAGATCGACACCACTCGCATCGAAGGATGAACGTGGTGCTGTAGCAGCTCCTGCGCCGAAATCTTCCGAACCGGCAGCCGTATCGTATCCGCCCTCGTTTTCTGTCGCAGTATAACGGCGCACGGTATCTGCATCGTCTGAACCGTCTGCCTCATAGCTGCTGCTCACGCTGTCTGCTGCATCTGTAGAAGCATACGAATCTGAACCTGCCGCAGCGAAACTTCGCTCACCTGCCGCCGGCCCGCTGTAACCGCTGGAGAAGCGGCTGGAACCCTGGAAGCTGCGTGTTTCATAGCCGCCTCCGGATGAACGCTGCGCGTTCGAGTCTACATAATGCTCGAGTGCATCCTTCAGAAGAGAGAAGGAATCATTCGCCGCCTGCGCCGTCGCCTGGACACCGTTCTCGGTCTGCTCCGCATATAAACGGATGGCGTGATACTGATCCCGCGTCTCCTTTGAAATCAGCCGGTTTTCAAACAGCTGCTCGATATCACTCTCGAGATTGTTCGAAACGAGAACCGCCTTATCCACCTGCATACGGACGATCCGCTTCAGAATCTCACGGTCCAGAACCATGGCTTCAGCATAGCGACCGTTCAGAATATTCTGCTGAGCCTCATTTAAGTCGGTGCGAATTTTGCCCCAGATACTAGCTTCTCTTGGTGTTGGCATCAGAAACCTCCTTGACGGGAACATGTCCCAGCGCCGGAAAACGGCACGGAAAGATATTTTTTTGAGAAAAAAGAATGTCTTTTTTCGGAAAAACCTTCTTTAAATATACAGTCTAAGTATAACCAATTTCCAAAATCACTTCAAGGAAAAAGCATTTTTTCAGTCACGCAGCTACTCCTTCCTGAAGCACCAGAAGTGTAGCCGTTCAGGCAGGGGACCCGGCTTGATTTCACACGGTCTCTATGTATGGCCTCCGTTGCCGCCCCTCCGGGTCCCCTGCTTGCGACTGTGCGGAATGTATGTTACACTGCGAAAAACCGTTGTTTTTGTGCACGTCTCGAAGGCGAGTGCAGAATCGGCATCCTATACATAGAAACAGAAAGTGAAAGATTATGAGATTAAGACATATCACCGGCTCAGAGGACTACGTCGCTCAGTCCGAGTACGTCGTACACGAGCCAGAGAAGAACAAGGGACAGTGGAAGCAGTTTTTCGGTAACGGGCACCCGATTCACGTGGAGATCGGCATGGGTAAAGGCCAGTTCATCGAGCAGATGGCACTGACGCACCCGGAGATCAACTACATCGGCATCGAGCGTTACGATACCGTGATGCTGAAGGCACTGAAGAAGCGAGAAGCCCTGATGGCGGAAGGCGCAGCACTCCAGAACCTCACCTTCATCTCTATCGACGCCCGCCTCCTCGCGGATGTCTTCGAGGCCGGCGAGATCGACCGCATCTACCTGAACTTCTCCGACCCATGGCCGAAGGACCGCCAGGCGAACCGCCGCCTCACCAGCCCGGTCTTCATGAAGATCTATCAGCAGTTTCTGAAACAGGACGGCGACCTCGAGTTTAAGACCGACAACG
Source organism: uncultured Oribacterium sp. (assembly GCA_937927445.1). Taxonomy (GTDB): domain Bacteria; phylum Bacillota; class Clostridia; order Lachnospirales; family Lachnospiraceae; genus Oribacterium. The sequence continues at coordinate 6,728 of CALAOB010000008.1, forward strand.
AAGGCCTCTTCGATTACTCCCTCCTGTCCATCCCGGAAGCCGGCTGGACCCTGACCGCCGTTACCCGCGATCTTCACCATGACGAGCGTATGAACCAGGGCAATATCATGACCGAATATGAAGAGAAGTTCTCCGCAAAGGGAAATCCGATCTTCAAGCTGATTGCGACACCACCGGTGCACGAAGCATAAACAGAATTCTGCAGGCAGGGGACCCGGAGGGGCGGCAACGGAGGCCATACGTAGAGACCGTGTGAAATCAAGCCGGGTCCCCTGCCTGCTTGAACGGTTACATATGGTCAAAATTTTTTTGAAAAAGTTTTGAAAACCTGTTGACAATCAAAAACAGATTTTGTATATTACATAGGCGTCGAGCGGAAGACACGACACGAAAGACAAACGCACCTTTAGCTCAGTTGGTAGAGCAGCGGACTCTTAATCCGTTTGTCCAGGGTTCAAGTCCCTGAAGGTGCACTCGAAAAGTTCATATCTGTTTTATGCACCTTTAGCTCAGTTGGTAGAGCAGCGGACTCTTAATCCGTTTGTCCAGGGTTCAAGTCCCTGAAGGTGCACGATGAAGAGCCACATGTGAAAGCATGTGGCTTGTTTTTTACTTTATAGGAAAGTGCATCGATTATGATTTTGACTTAACGTGTGTTTGGTTT
>CALAOB010000009.1 GCA_937927445.1 uncultured Oribacterium sp.
GTAAGCGCTCAGTGTCAGTGCGGCTAGTTTGATACTTTTGAAAGTGCCATAATCATGGGAAACGAGAGTATTTTAGTCTCAGTCTTCCCACAGGCATTCACAGTAGTGGATCATTTCACTACACTGCCGCTTCCCACTATGGGACTATTTTACTCTACTTAAGGAGAGAGTAAGTCCCATGATGAATAAACGCGCACCTCGCCGCTCTGATGAAGAGTGGCATCAGATCATACTCGCAGCCAGAGCATCCGGCTTAAGCGATTTTGAATACTGTAGAGATAACGGCATACCTCGCAGTACCTTTTACAGGGCACTGATCCGATTACGGCAGCAAGCCTGTGATCTCCCGGCCAGATCCGAAAGGCCCGAGTGCAGGCAGGAGGTTGTTCCGATAAATATATCGGAGCTCCCGATCAGCAGAGAGGATCGGATGCATCCGGTCTCACATGTGGTCGATGAACCATTGCCGGCTTCATTTGAAGCGACGATGCGCATCACACTTGGAGGCAGCACGCTGGAGCTGACCAACCATGCAGATACTGCACTGGTTGCCAGTATCCTGAACATGCTGAACAGCCGATGCTAGGCGATATCTCCAGTGCAAACCACATCTACCTGGTGACGGGCTATACCGACATGCGAAAGAGCATTGATGGACTGATGGCGATCGTACGCGACACCTATGAGCTGGATCCGTACAGCAACTCTGTATTCCTCTTCTGCGGAAGACGTGCCGATCGCATCAAGGCTCTCCACTACGAAAAGGACGGGTTCTGCCTCCTGTACAAGCGCCTTGAGAAAGGGGCGAACGATCACTTCCGGTTTCAGTGGCCGCGCCATGCATCCGAAGTTCGTAACCTTACGAAGCGGGAGTTTCGCTGGTTGCTTGAAGGCCTTTCCATCGACCAGCCGAATGCCATTCAGCAGAGTCGTGGAAAGTACGACTTCTGAGCCTTGGTGATGTTGCACAAACTTTCAAAAATTGCATAAAGCTGTCCTCTGGGAAGGCCCGCGCAGCCTAGGAAATACGTGCTTTCAGCGGTATAATCAGAGCAGTTTTGAAAGGACGTACAACACCATGGGCATTACCGATTTCGGCGATAAAAGCAAAGACGAAATAATCGAATACCTCATAGATGAGCACAATGCTAACGAACGCGAGACAGCTCAGCTCCGCCAGGAGCTTGCAGAAGCCAGAGAGACCATCGAAGAGTTCAAGAGGATGATCTTTGCTTCGAGATCCGAAAAGAAGCACGTCGGTTACGAGAACCCGGAACAGCTGACACTGATGGACCTTTTCAACGAAGCGGAACTGGCAGCGGATCCGAACGCCGAAGAGCCTACAGCGGAGACCATCGTCAAGGGCTACATCCGTAAGCAGGAAGGCGAGAAAAAGAAGAAGGCGTCTTATAAGGAGCTTTATGACAAGCTTCCATCAAGAGACCTTCTGTGCCACCTTGATTCGGATGCGAAGATCTGCCCGCAATGCGGCAGCACCATGGAGCGTGTTGGTTGGGAGAAAGTCCGTACCGAACTGGAGGTCATTCCGGCGCAGATCCGCCTCGTGAACATCTATCAGGAGACGGTCCGCTGTCAGAAATGCTACGATGAGACCGGATACGCGAGATTTGCTCGCGCCAAGGTTCCATCGCCGCTGATTCCGCACAGCCCGGCATCTCCGACGACCGTCGCGTATGTGATGTATCAGAAGTACATCAACTCCATGCCTCTGTATCGTCAGGAAAAGGAATGGAAGCAGATGGGCGTATCGATTCAGCGAGCAACCCTGGCGAACTGGTGCATCTACTGTGGCAGGAATTACATGAAGCCACTGTACGATGCTCTGGTGAAGCACCTCCTCGAGCGAGAGGTCACCTGCGCAGATGAGACGCCATGCCAGGTGCTTAAGGAAGACGGTCGTAAGGCTCAGCAGAAATCCTACATGTGGATCCACTGCTCAGCGAATCTCGATGGTCTGCCTCCGATCATGCTCTATGAGTACAATCCTTCGCGAGCAGCGGCGGTACCGGAGAACTTCTACCAGTCGTTCAGCGGCAAATACTTCCTGGCAGATGGGTATCAGGGATACAATCATCTGCCGAAAGGCGTCCTTCGATGTGGCTGCCTGGCGCATTTTCGGCGTAAGTTCTATGACGCGATACCGTCAGAGGACCGCAAGAGTGGTAAGTCCAAGTCACCTGCCGCAAAGATCGTAAATCTCTGCTCGAAGCTGTTTGAAATCGAGCGAGGCTTCATCGATCTAAGCGCAGAGGAACGCAAAATCAAACGAGAAGCATCCAAGGAACACGAGATCTGGAATCAGATCTGGGAATCCCTGGATCAGATCTCAGCAAGCAAAACCAGCCTGCTGGGGAAAGCGGTGACGTATGCCCAGAATCAGAAACCGTACATGGAGAACTATTTCCTGGACGGTAACATCCCGATTTCAAACAACTTCACCGAGAGCTGTGGTGCAAGACCGTATGCCGTGGGACGGAAAAACTTCTACTTCCACGATACACCGGCCGGTGCCGAAGCCAGCGCGATCATCTACAGCCTGGCGCAGACAGCAAAACTTAACAACCTGAGTGTCTTCAAGTATCTGCAGGCGGTACTCCTTTACATGCCGGACTACGTTCATGAGCCCGAGGGCATTGAAGAGCTGATGCCATGGTCAGATAAGATGAAGAAACTCTGTGCAATAGACACGAAGGCAACTATCGAAGACAAGGATGGAAATCCAAAGATCTCGCGGTAGTCAGTTAGCGCGCTCAGCTAACACTGAGCGCTTAC
>CALAOB010000010.1 GCA_937927445.1 uncultured Oribacterium sp.
TCCGGAAGAGGCTTCGAAGCGTGCCGGCCGAAGCATTGTCCTGCTCCTGGCGGCGCTCGGCCTTCTCTGCTTCGTGCTGGTCGGCACGCAGACCTTCGACCGCCTGCTTCCGTATAAAAACGTCGTCTACGGTGCCTGGTACTACCGCTTCCATCCGGAGCAGAACCCAGCGGCCTTCCCGGGGGACCTCGCCTCGTGCCTCTGGCTGATTCGCCTTGCCTGGTTCCTCGTATCCGGCCTCATGAGCTTCGCTCTCCTCGCCCTGATGCCGAACCGGCGGCTCCCGCTCCTCACCACCATCGGCCAGCGCACCCTGCAGATCTACATCCTGCACCGCCCGATCCGTGACCTCCTCCTCGCGAGTGGCTTCATCACCGCCGCCGGCCCGGAAAACAGCGCACACGTCCTCCTGCTCATCGCCCTGTCGATTCTGCTGACCATCGTGCTCTCCGCCGGCATCCTCCAGCGCCTCTTCGACGCCATCCAGAAACTCCCGGAGCGGCTGCTCCTGTGAAACGGAAATGTTGGCATCCGGGAGGAAATGTGCTTTAATGGTGCCAGCATTGGCTTCGTATACACCCAGACATCATGCATCAAAGGAGAAAATATGTGGGTTTTCGTTAATGGTTTAAAGGTCTTTCAGAATTACACCCTGCTGCAGTGGGCATGGTTTTTCATGTTCTACTGCATCTTCGGCTGGTGCTTCGAGTCGACCTACTGCTCGCTGAAATCGATGCGCCTCATGAACCGCGGCTTCTGTCACGGCCCGTGGCTCCCGATCTACGGCGCCGGCGGCACGCTTTTCCTCATCTTCGCCTGGCCCTACCGCGCGAATCTCATCGTGACCTTCCTGATGGGCATGCTGGTCGGCACCAGTCTCGAGCTCATCACCGGCCCGCTCATGTACCACATTTTCCACATGAAGTGGTGGGATTACAGCCAGAATCCGCTGAACTTCCGCGGCTACATCTGCCTCGGCGCGTCCCTCGGCTGGGGCGCGATGGCGCTCTTTTTCGTGCATTTCGTGCACCCGCGCGTAGCGGAGCTCACCGTGAACTGGACCCCGATCGGCTATATCGTCGTCGTGACCATGCTCTACACCCTCTTCGTCGAGGACCTGATCTTCTCGGTACTCGGCGCCCTCGATATCCGGAAGCGTCTCGAGACCCTCGCCGCAAACTCGGAGGAGATCCAGCAGCTGAAGCTCAGCATCACGGAAGCCCGCGAGCATCTCGAGGAGCTGCAGGAGGCTGCGCGTGCCAATGCCTCTGAAGTGAAGATCGTCGCGGAGTCGGAAGGACGTCTGGCGGCCGCGAAGTACGTGTCCGAAGAAGCGGCCCGCGCCCTGCAGGATGCCCGTGAGACGGGCACCCTCGCGGCGCTCAGCCTCGCGGAGAACGGCGTCCAGGCGGCGCGTGCTGCCGTTGACAGCGGCGTGCAGACTGCGCGTAGCACAGCGCAGAGCGTCGCTGACACCGGCGCACAGGCCGTGCAGACCGCGCGCAGCGCAGCGCAGAGCGTCGCCGACACCGGTGCGCAGGCCGTGCGCACGGTTGCAGAAACCGGCCGCAGCGCCGGTGACCTCGGAAAGTCCGCTGTCCAGCGCAGCCTCGAGCTTCGCCGGCGGCTCGCCGAGGAGCGCCGTCGTCGCCTCGAAGAGCGCCTCGCCATCCTCGAGGATGGCGGCGATGCCCGCAGCGGTCGCATGAACTGGTGGGTCGGCAACACCCTTCGGAACAACCCGACCATCCACCACGCCCATCACAGCGAAAACTTCGAATTCTACGAGCGTCTCCGTGCCTCCTCGCACCGCTGCCATGAAAGCTTCGAGAAGATGGAAGCCCGCATCGACGCCGAAAAAGCGAAGGACCACGCCGCTGAAGAAGTCTGACCCCCAGTCACTCCCGCGTACGCTATCGAACATATTCCCAAATACTACTTCAAGCGCACGAAGCGTTGGGGTACAATGAAAAGAAATGATGAAACCGCCCGCCATTCGCGGGCGAAGGAGGAAGATATGGCACTTTCGAAAAGCATGCAGCAGCTGGTCGCCGGCAACTCCGCGATCCGCAAGATGTTCGAGCTCGGACAGGAGCTCGCCGCGCGCGTCGGCCGTGAAAACGTCTACGACTTCAGCCTTGGCAACCCGGCCTCGCCGGTCCCAGAGGAGGTGCGCGACTCCATCGTGCGCATCGCGACAGAGGAAGCGCCGAACTACGTCCACGGTTATATGGCCAATGCAGGCTACCCTGAGGTGCGTGCCGCGGTCGCGGAACACCTGAATCGCCTCCACGGCACCGACTATGACGCCCAGGACATCATCATGACCGTAGGCGCTGCCGGCGGCCTGAACGACGTCCTCCGCGCACTCCTCGATCCGGGTGACGAAGTCCTGACCTTCGCCCCGTTCTTCACCGAGTACCGCAGCTACGCCTCCAACTTCGGCGGAAAGCTCACCATCGTCCCACCGGACACCGCGCACTTCCAGCTCGACATCGACGCAGCGGAAGCCCGCATTGGCGAAAAGACGAAGGCTATCATCGTGAACAACCCGAACAATCCGTCGGGTGCCGTCTACACCGAAGAAACCATTCGGAAGCTCGGCGCGATGCTGGAGCGCAAGGAGCAGGAAATCGGCCATCCGATCTACGTGATCTGCGACGAGCCGTACCGTGAGCTCGTCTACGACGGCCTCCGCGTTCCGTATATCCCGAACATCATCAAAAACGCGATCTTCCTCTACAGCTTCAGCAAGACCCTGTCGCTGCCGGGTGAGCGTATCGGCTACATGGCGATGGCGAAGCGCGTAGACGATCACGACACGATGATCCAGGCCCTGACGATCGCGAACCGTTGCCTCGGCTTCGTGAACGCACCGTCCCTCCTGCAGCTCGTCGTGAAGGACTGTCTCGCGGTCGAGGCCAATGTTCCGTTTTATGACCGGAACCGGAAGCTGCTGTATACCACCATTTCCGGCCTCGGCTTCGAGTGCGTACGACCGGAGGGCGCCTTCTACATGCTCGTGAAGGCACCGAACGGCAGCGCCGCGGACTTCGCCGCCGCCGCAGAGAAGCTCAACATCATCATCGTACCGTGCGACGGCTTCGGCCTCCCGGGCTATGTCCGCATCGCCTACTGCGTCGACTATGCGATGATCGAACGCTCCATCCCGGCCTGGGAACAGCTCGCGAAGGAGACCCTGTAAGAAACACAAGGAGACGATGCCATTGAAATGCGCCTTCGGCGCAGGCATCGTCGTTTGCTTTTGCCGACTTCGTGGCAAAACGGTCTCGCCGCTACATAATTTCAAACCGAAAAATCCCGCCGGAGCTTCTTCGCTTCGACGGGATTTTCATGTTTGTGCTTTATGTCAAGAGATCAGCCAAGGGGGGAGCCGAACTCCTATGAAGTATATGGAAAACGGTCATGCTCGATGGAGCTTCAGGAATCTGCTGGAGCGTTTGTGCATCGCCCCGTCTTTCGTGAAGGATCGTAAACATTAGCGACCGTTTTTTTAGAAGGGGGCTCCGGAGTGTATTTCAACTCCGGAGTATGAGTATGAAAAGCGTTTCTTCGTTACATCTCTGTAACTATGATATATGATACAGGGCACTTGTGACTGAAGTATGTCGCCCGACTAAAAGAACTCTAAAGAATCTAAACAAAATCTAAACAGAAGCGAAAGGATCGATTACGAGATTCTTTAGCGTCCGAACTCTGCAATTCTGACTTTAAAAACAGAGGACCATCGATTATACTATAGAAGATTCTATGTTGAATTACTAAATTCGCCCTGCGCGCCCATATGGCGTATCCCATCAGGGCTTCGTTTTATACATCGTTATATAGTAGGAGTTTTTCATGTTTTCACTGATTTCAAATGATATCGGCATCGATCTGGGTACCTCCAGCATCCTTGTATATATAAAAGGCCGCGGCGTCGTTCTGAAGGAGCCGTCCGTGGTGGCCGTCAACCGTGATACGAACACCGTGCTTGCGTACGGCGAGGACGCGCGCCTCATGCTGGGTCGCACCCCGGAGAACATCTCGGCGGTTCGTCCGCTGCGCCAGGGCGTCATCTCGGACTACACCCTGACGGAGAAGATGCTGAAGTACTTCATTAACAAGGCTGTCGGCAAGCGTACCCTCCGGAAGCCACGCATCTCTGTCTGCATCCCAAGCGGAGCGACCGAGGTCGAGAAGAAGGCCGTCGAGGATGCCGCTTACCACGCAGGTGCCCGCGAGGTCACGATCATCGAGGAGCCGGTGGCGGCTGCGATCGGTGCCGGCATTGACATCAGTAAGCCACAGGGCAATATGATCATCGACATCGGTGGTGGTACCGCGGATATCGCCGTGATCGCACTGGACGGCCCGGTCGTTTCCGAGTCCATCAAGGTCGCCGGCGACGACTTCGACGAGGCGATCCTCCGTTACATGCGGAAGAAGCACAACCTCCTCATCGGAGAGCGCACCGCCGAGGACATCAAGGTCAACATCGGCTGCGCCAGCAAGCGCCCGGAGAACGTCACCATGGAGGTCCGCGGACGCAACCTCGTGACCGCCCTTCCGAAGACCGTCATCGTAAGCTCCGACGAAATCATGGACGCGCTCCTTGAGCCGGCGATGATGATCGTTAATGCTGTGCACAACGTACTCGAGCGCACGCCACCAGAGCTCGCCGCCGACATCTATGAGCGCGGCATCGTCATGACCGGTGGCGGATCCCTCCTCTATGGCCTCGATAAGCTCATCCAGGAGAAGACCGGCATCAACTGCGTCCTCGCCGAGGACCCGCTCACCGCGGTCGCCATCGGCACCGGCAAGTTCATCGACTTCGCCAACGGCGACGCCGACGAGGACTGATATTTTATGAATCAGGGGTAGCCTTATTTGGGCTGCCCTTTTATTACTTTATAGGAAAGTGCATCGATTATGATTTTGACTTAACGTGTGTTTGGTTT
>CALAOB010000011.1 GCA_937927445.1 uncultured Oribacterium sp.
CAAACACACGTTAAGTCAAAATCATAATCGATGCACTTTCCTATAAAGCAAAAAAGCCGGATCATTCCCTTCGGAATCATCCGGCTGATCAGAAAATGCAGTATTACATCTGATCCTCTTCATCCGCATCATCCGACGGCAGCTGCTGCGCAGCCGCCGCCTCGGCCTCGGCGAACTCGTCCTTCGGCAGTCCGTACTTCTCGCGTACGAGACCCTCGATCTCGGCCATGATCGCCGGATTCTGGCGGAGGTACTCCTTCGCGTTCTCGCGTCCCTGTCCGATCTTCTCGCCGTTATAGGCGAACCACGCACCGGACTTCTCGACGATGTTCTCATTGACCGCAAGATCCAGGACGTCACCGGCCTTCGAGATGCCCTCACCGAACATAACATCGAACTCCGCCTGCTTAAACGGTGGAGCGATCTTGTTCTTTACGACCTTTACACGTACACGGTTACCGGCGGCATCCCCGTTCTGCTTCAGAGTCTCCACCCGACGGATATCCAGTCGTACGGAGGCGTAGAACTTCAGTGCCCGTCCACCGGTCGTCGTCTCCGGGTTTCCGAACATCACGCCGACCTTCTCACGCAGCTGGTTGATAAAAATCAGGATACAGTCCGACTTCGCGATGACCGCCGTCAGCTTACGAAGTGCCTGCGACATGAGTCGTGCCTGCAGACCGACGTGGCTGTCGCCCATCTCACCATCGATTTCCGCCTTCGGAACGAGGGCTGCGACCGAGTCGATGACCAGGATGTCGATCGCACCGGAGCGCACCATCGTCTCGGCGATCTCCAGTGCCTGCTCACCGGAATCCGGCTGGGAAATATAGAGATTATCGATATCGACGCCGATGTTCTGCGCGTACTTCGGATCCAGTGCATGCTCCGCATCGATGAAGCCGGCGATCCCGCCACGCTTCTGCACCTCGGCTACGGCATGCAGCGCGAGGGTCGTCTTACCGGAGGACTCCGGTCCATAGATCTCGATGATTCTTCCCTTCGGGTAGCCGCCGGCACCAAGCGCGATATCCAGGGAAAGGGATCCGGTCGGTACGGTTTCGATATTTAGATTTGCGGCCGACTCGCCGAGCTTCATGATCGAGCCCTTACCAAAATTCTTTTCGATCTGTGTGAGTGCCACATCCAGGGCCTTCAGCTTCTGGTCATGATCCTGATTGTAGTCAACCGGTGCCTTACTGGTCTTCGCTGCCATGTCTATCCTCCGTAAAAACGTATGTTCTTTTAATTCACCATTTTAAGCTTAAATCACGTCGCTGTCAAGGAGTATACTCTTTCCTTTTCCTTTGCACGAAGTATAGCATAGTGTTTTTTCTTTGAATATAGTCGTTATGCAGACCATAGTCTGTCTGCGGACCATAGTTCTAGTCTGCGAACAGACCAGAAAAAACGATGCACAAAACACGCACAGGAGACGCTTTTTCAAGCTTTCCGACATCCCGTATCCTAGCACACGGGGTGCGCATAATTTTGCACATCGTTCATTTAAAAATTTTTATTCACAGCTTATTTCCGTCCAGCCGGGGCCCCGGCGCTTCCTGCGGAGGCGTACCGGGCTCCCGGCAGCGCACTGCGAAGCGCGAAATCATCACAGGATGCCCTGCAGTGCGTTCTGGTAGCTCAGCACCGCCGCGGAGGCGTTGATGGCGGACATGTCCGCCTGCATCTTCGATGCGATATACTGCATCGATGCGGCCTTATAATCCGTGGCGCTCATCATGCCGGCGGCCAGCATACGCTCCGCCGAGGCCTTCTGCCGGTCCGCGATCCGGAAGCCGAGCTGCGCCGATTCAACGTCGGTGCCCGCCTGCACAGCCGCGTTATAGAGCTCCGTCATCGTGATATTCAGGTCCTGCTCCGCTGATCTCCGCTGGATATCCGTCGCGGTATAGCCGGTGATGTTCTTATCGACCGTACCCATCGCACTGCCATAGGCCACATTATGAAGCCGTGCCTCCGCGATGTCGGCCTCGAGATTCCGTCCGGCCATGTAGCTCGCATCATAGGCCGGAAGCTTTCCGATCGTCACCTTCGCGGTATCCGCCGCATTCCATCCGAGCGTCAGCGCGATCGCGTCCTTCACGGAACGAAGCTTCTCCTCGGTGTCGGCAAGACTCAGCTTCGCGCCATCGAGATTCACCTTCGCCTGCTGCACCTCGAGCGCCGTCGCCGAGCCGAGGGCCTGCTGCCGCACCGTACGCTCATACATCCCCTCGTACATCTCCACCTGATCCTGATACATCTCCCGCAGCTCCACGAGACTCTGGTAGCCCACGAAAGCACTGTTCATACCGGATATCAGGGCCACCTTCGTCGGATGCAGCCCCTGCTTCATCTTCGTCACGAGGGTTGAAATACCGCTTTCTGTCCTGTTCTGGTTTCCGGCCAGACCGGCACCTCCTGTGGACCCGATCGTTCCTTCCAGGATCTTCACCTGCTGAAGCAGTGCCTGTTTTTCTTCCGCGCTCGTGCTGCCCTTCGCCTTCTCCCGGAGATCCGAGATGGTATCTCTCAGATCACTGATCGTGCCTGAAAGCGCATCCGTCATCTGCACCAGTCCGCCGGCACGACCATCGATCATCGCCGTCTGCGTCCGCCCGATGATACTCCGGTACTCCACGAGATCCGGGATTTCGCTGTACTCGATGGTATCATCCATGAGCGCCGCCCAGCTGGCGTCATCCATCCCGTCCGGTCGTCCTGAGGCGTCCTGCCCCGTCAACGTGTGGCTCTCGCCGTAGAGCGGATGGCTGATGGTCGTCGCGGCCAATGCAGGCGATCCGCAGCCGTAGGCACCAAGCGTCAGGATCAGCAGCGCGGTCATGTATTTTCTTTTCTTCATCTTCACTCTCCTGTTCAACTGATCGAATCAGGACCATGTCCAGCATGCATTGCGTACTGCATGGACACGCGCATCGACACTGCGCCTGTATTACCCCAATCCAACCAGCTACATGCTTATACCTTGCGTCAGGATGCGCTGCTGCCCGCGAGGCCGTCGCGTCCCGCAAGATACGTGAAGTACGCACTCTGAAGCGCATAGCGGTCGAGCTTCACGGTATACTCCGCCGCCGACGCACTGTACTGTGCATCCTCGAGATCACGCGCACTCGCTGCACCCGCCGCGTAGCTACGGGTCACACGTCCGAGCGTCGTCTGCATATTCTGCAGATTCAGCTCCGCCTTTCGAAGCTCATTCTGTGCACTCAGGACGGCGTTGTAACGTGCCGTCATGTTCGACTGCACCTGATTCTCGTCATTCGTCACGGTGATCTGCGTCGTGTTCTTCGTGCCGTCGCTCTCCGCAAGCGCGAGCTTCCGCTGATCGATCTGCAGCTGGTAGTTATTCTGAAGCGCCGTCTGCGTATCCTGCGCGAGGTTGATCGCCGCGATCATCTCGTCCGTCACCTCCGGCACCGCACAGATCTGCGGTGTCGCGTCATAGTTCCAGCCGAGGTTCACGAGCACGGTCTGCCGTGCCTTCGTAGCCGCTGCGGTCGCGGACTGCAGCGCCGCCTCGGCATCCTTCGCCGTCTTCTGTGCCGTCAGCACATCGAGCTCCGTACCGGTGCCCGCCTGCAGCTTCCGCTGGGCGGCGCCGATCTTCGTCTCATTATACTCCGCGGTCAGCTGATCAAGCTCCTTTGTAAGCTCTGAGGTATAGATTGCGATGATCTGCTGCTTGATGGCCTCCGTCATGTTGCGCTCACTCTTCTGGTTCGTGAGCTCCACGATCTGACGATCCGAATTCGTAATCGTCGTTTCGATGCCCGCGAGTGAGGTACTCCGGGTCATCTCTGCCGAGGCATCCGAGATATCTCCATTTCCGATCGAATTCGAATAGGTATCTTCGATGGCATCGAGCACATCGTCGTAGTCGAGGTCATAGGTGCCGCTGTTTTCATTATTCCGATAGTTCAGCCACATCGCCGACACCGTCGGATTATACTCATGCACGAGATCCTGCAGCTCCTCCCAGGTGATCACGTTATCGCGCAGCGTCGCCCACTGCTCCGCCGTCCGCTCCCGTTCATAGGAGGTCTGGGCCGGTGCATAGTCCACCGTTGCGGCGAACACCTGTCCGGTCATCGCCATGCAGAGCGCCAGCGTCAGGGCGGTCATCTGCTTTCTGCTTTTCTTCATTGAACTCTCCTTTTCGACGAGCCGCCACATCATCGTAGTCCGCCGTCTGTCTCTGCCAATGCAGGCACCATTCATGCCGTGCCTCCGTGGCTATTTTATCACAAGTTAGCTTGCGCTAACAGTCTTTAATCCGGAAATCCATCCGTCATATCCGAATCGTCCACCGGCGTCGGGTCGTCATCCGGGGTACCGAAACGCTCCCACTCGGAGGCCGCCTTCTGCTGATAATACTCTGCCGGATTGCGGCCATCCATATAGCCGGCCTCCGGAACGTCCTGCTCGACGTTCTTCTTCCGCTTATCCATGATCGCATAGTAGGTCGGCAGCATCAGAAGGGCGAGGATGGTCGATGCGGTGAGGCCACCGACGTCGACGAGGGCGAGGCCCTGCATCATCTGTCCGTTGTCGCCGATACCCATCGCCAGCGGCACCATGGAGATGACGGTCGTGAGGGTCGTCATCAGGATCGGACGAAGTCGGGTCGCACCGGCTTCGATCAGGGCACGCTGGAGTGGCATCGCCATACGATACTGGTTCACGGTATCGACATAGAGGATACCGTTATTTACGACGGTACCGATGAGCATCAGGAAGCCGAGGAGCGACGGCATGGAGATCGTCGCATCCACGATCCACAGCAGGAAGAAGGAACCGATCAGCGCAAACGGCAGGGTCGTCATGACCATGAACGAGAAGCGCATGGACTCAAACTGTGCCGCCATGACAACCCAGATGAGGAAGATCGCGATGACGATGGCCGTGCCCAGCGAGCTGAACTCCTCCATCATCATTTTTGTGCTGGAACTCTCCTGGTAGCCGATACCGTTTGTCAGGTACTTCGCGATGACCTCCTGATCGATGGTCTTCGAGGTATTCTTGTCTGCGAGCTCCGTGTAATCCGCCGTGATGGTCAGCTGATACTTACGATCATCCCGTACTATGGTCGCCGGCGAATCCTCGAATCGGATATCGCAGAGATCCTTCAGCTGCACCTGTGCGCCGGTCGGCGTGCTGAGGAAGATATCCTCTACCTTCTGAAGATTATCATACTCATCCTTCGGGTACTCGACCTTGACATCCACATCCTCATCGTCGACCTGCATGGTCATCGCCTTCGTACCGGACAGCATGCTGTAGAGCTGCTGACCGACCTGTACCGGGGTGAGACCCTCGGCCGCCGCCTTGATCGGGTCAACATGGAACTTGATGAGCGGTGCCGCATTTTCGAGGGAGGAGTGGACCGCCGTGACATCCTTCCGCTGACGAAGCTCGTCCACGATCTGATCGGACGCCGCCTTCAGCTTATCATAGTTCGTCGAGGTGATGATCGTCGAATAGGTATCGTTATCGACGGACATCGTCGACATCATACTGTAGGACTCGACGGTGATGACGGCATCCTTCGTGCCATCGAGGGCCTTTCGCCACTCGTTCGCCTTTTCCTTCGTCGACATGCTGCGGTCCTTCTTCAGGTACGCCGTCACGCTGTTGCCGCCACTGCTCATCATGGACATCATGCCTGAGCTGCCGGCACTTACCATATAGTCCTCGGTGTCCGGATCCGCGGCCACCATGGCCTCGATGTTCTGAAGGATCTTATCCACTTCCTCGATCTTGAGACCCGGCTTCGTGGAAACCGTGATATTAACCTGACCCTGATCGGTCTGCGGCATCATCTCCATACGGATCTGTGATGCCAGAACGAAGGACAGGATCAGAAGGCCGACGGTCGAGAGAAGCACCATCTTCTTATGACGGAGCAGCTTCTCCATGATGCGGCGGTACGCAGACTGCATGGAACGAACGGCCTTATAGGCCGGGGCCTTCGTGTTCTCCTTCGGCTTATAGAAGACGAAGCAGAGCGGCACGATGGAGACCGCCGAAATCAGCGAGGCAATCATACAGAAGACGATGGTGAAGCCAAGTGGTGCGAAGAACTGTCCGGACAGGCCCTTCATGAAGCCGAGCGGCAGGAATACGACGCAGGTCGTGACGGTGGAGCCGAGCACGGACTCACCGACGGTCTTCACGGACTCAACGGCGGCACTGCGGCGTGTCTTCGTGCCGATCGCCACATACTTATCCATCGCACGGAAGCAGGCCTCCAGGACGACGATGGAGTTATCGACCATCATACCGACGCCGAGTACCAGCGCAGACATCGTAATCATATTGAGGGAGTAGCCCATCGACCACATCGCGATGAGGGCCGTCAGAATCGAAATCGGGATGGAGGTACCGACGATGAGGGATGCCTTCCAGTCACCGAAGAAGATGAAGATGATGATCATCGAGATGATGACCGCGGCGATCATGGTCTGGAATACCGAGGAGAGCGAGCTCTTGATCATATCGGCTTCGTCCTGTACGACGATGATATCGAGGTTCTCATCCTTCGCCTTGAGCTCGTTTACTTCTTCCATGACCTCCTTCGACATGGATACCGCCGAGGAGTCCTGGGTCTTCGTGATGCTCAGCATCATCGTATCGTTCCCATCGTAACGACCGATGGCCGACTTATCCTCCAGTGCGAGCTGCACGAGGGCGATGTCCTTCAGGTAGATCGTACTGCCGTTTCCGGTGACGATCGAGATATTCTGAAGCGACTGTACATCCGGGTAGCTGACCGAGGTGGTGACGGAAAGATCCTGACTGCCGACGCTGGTCGTACCGGCCGGATAGCTGAAATCCGCGGCACTGACGAGCTGCGCCACCGTCGACATGGAAAGGTGATACTGCTGCAGCTTCTCCGGGATCAGCTGGATCTGAACGTACTGCTTCTGTCCGCCGGTCGTATCCACCGACGCCACCGTGCTCAGCTTACTGAACTCCGGCGCGATGTCATTCTCGACGTAGTTGTACATGTTTTCCTGCGTCGGATTCTGTACCGTGAGGTACATGGACGGCTGCCCGTTCATGCTCATCTCGATAAAGGTCGGATCGTTCGCGCCATCCGGAAGCTTCGACTTGATGGCATCCATTTTTTTCTTCAGCGCGTCGTAGGCTTCATCCATATCTGTACCATACTCGTACTGGATGATGGTCATGCCATAGTTTTCCGCTGAACGGGAGGTAACCTCCTTGACATCCGACAGGACGGATACGCCGTCCTCGATCGGCTTCGTAATCAGCTTATCCACATCCTCCGGTGATGCGCCCGCATAGGTCGTGCTGACGATCATCATCGGCATATCGATATCGGACATAAGTTCCATCTTCTGGTTCGTAATGGACATGAATCCGAAAAAGATCAGACTGACGACCACGAGGAAGGTGGTAACCGGTCTTTTCAGGACAAATTCGGTTATTTTATGCATGTTGTTCTCTCCTCAGGTTCAGTTTGCTGCACTGGTCTCGGTCGTCTCTGCGTCTGCGGATGTGTCCCCGGTCGTCTGTCCATTCGCATCCGCGATGCGGACCTCGGCACCATCATAGATGTCATCGGTCCAGCTGTTCACGATCTGCTCCGTGCCATCGAGGCCATTCGTCACTTCAACATTCTGATCATCCGAGATACCGATCGTGATGAAGACACGCTTCACGACACCATTTTCATAGGTATACACGTATGGATTTCCACCGGAATAGTACACGGCGTCCACCGGCACGAGAAGGGTATGGTCCGCCTTCGTGGCCACCAGCGAAAGCTTCGTGCTGCTGCCGTCAGAAAGGGCATCGGCACCGGAAAGGGTCGCCTCCACCGGGAAGAGTCCTGACTGCGGATCCACGAGCTTCGTCAGCTTCGTGACTGTACCACTGTAGCTGCTGCCGTTCTTTTCCACCGTCACGGTCTGGCCCAGCGTCAGGTTCTGAAGGACCTCCTCCGTCACGTTAAACTTGACGACCTTCGCGCCGGTACCGGTGATGACGCAGAGCTGGGAAGACTGGGACACCATACCGTGCAAGGTCATGTTCTGATTCTGTACAACGCCGGCCGCCGGTGCGGTCACCGTGGCAAACTCCACCTGGGTCTCATAGTTCAGCTTCGCGCTCGCCGCCTGGGCCTTCGCGGCATCCACCTGGGAAGCCGCTGCCTTCGCGGAGTTCGCGGTCTGATTATAGCTCTGTACGGAGATATCGCCGGACTCGTAGAGCGGTGTCATACGATTCACCGCATCCTGCGCCGTCGCTGCCTGTTGCGAAGCCGCCTGAACGGAAGCATTGGCTGCCTCCATCTGCGACTTCGCGGCATCGATCTGCTTCTGGTTATCGATCTTCGCGATCGGCGCACCCGCCTCGACGGACTGACCGTTCTGTACATAGATCTCGACCAGCTCACCGGCCACCTTCGGGGTGATATAGTAGGTATCGGACGGCTGAACCGTGCCCATAAGCGAGGTCGTCTGCTCGATGCTTCCCTCGGTCGCCGTGGTCAGCGTCACCGCCGGCAGTCCCTTCGTCTGAATCTCCTCCTGTGGCTTCATCATACGCGTCGCCACGAGGCCTGCAAAGCCGAGCACGACGACGGCACCGATGGCAATTTTTATCTGTTTCTTCATATATATTCTCCTGTTTTTCTGATTTTGTACTTTTCCCGTTATATCTTCCGACCTTTACTGCACGAGGTCAATGTCGTCGCCCTGAACGCATGTGGCTTACGCGCCTGCGTTTCCTTCGCCGGCAGGCTCCTCTTCCGTACGGAACTGCGGATCCGCGCCTTCCCTGAGAACCGCGATTTCCATCTCAAAGTTCCGAAGGATACGTTCGTGATGCTCCTTCGCATGTCCGATGAGCGCCATGAGGGTCATCATCGCGATGGCCATACCGAGTCGGATGATGGCAGCGAACTGCCCCGGCCGGTCAACGTGGCGGAAGCAGCCCGGATCGACCTGTTTTCGAAACCACTCCGTCTTCGCGATCTCCGCATGATCCATCTTTCCACTTTCCGAAAATGCGATGACGCGCTGCATCATCCCGCTCTGCGTCATGATGTTGATGTCTTCCTGGATGGTGCCGTCGTCAATGAGCTTTTCGATGCTGAAGACCCATTCATGAAGCGCTTCCCAGTAGTTTCCCTGCTTCCGAAGCAGAAGCTCCCGGAAGTACTGTTCATTCTTCATCCCCTCGTCACGGAATACATAGTGGAGAAGATCCATCTTATCCTCGAAGTAGGTATAGAAGCTGCCGCGGGAGATCCCGGCTTCCCTGATAATCTGATTGATCGAGGCATCCTCAAACGGGACCCTCGCAAATTCATGCCTTGCTGCCTGTAATATTCTGTCCTTTTTGTCCTGGGAAAGCTTAAGAAATCTTTCCGTCGCCATAGATTCTCCTCTCCTTTACGGCACCTCGAACGCTCCGCAGCTCGCCGCTTCACGTCTGTGCCGGTATCGTTTTATCAAACAGGTGACATATCGTCACTAAAAGTGACACTCTGTCACTCATGTCAGAGAGTATACTCATCCACTTTTCTTTTGTCAATTCAACAGTTTCACAGAAAACGTCGAAAAACCGCTGTTTTCCGCATCCACCGCCAAATTTAATAATTTGTTTAGAAATCAGTGAGCTCGGGCCCGGAGGAGTGCTTGCTTTACGTAACGGAATGCCCTAAAATAAGAGTAATGTATACAAAGGCCAAAATACAAAGTGAGGAAACAGGGAGTTATGAATCACATCAAGCTTCAGGCGTATGGAAAAATCAATCTGTCGCTCGACGTGCTGCGGCAGCGCCCGAACGGTTATCATGATGTCCGCATGATCATGCAGACCGTGAAGCTCCATGACAACATCGATATGGAGCGAACCGACACACCCGGTATCGTGTTGAAAACCAATCTGCCGTTTCTGCCGGTCAATGAGAACAATCTCATGTACCGGGCAGCGAAGATGCTGATGGATGAGTTTTCGATCGAAGGTGGCGTGAAGATGCATCTTCGAAAGGTCATCCCGGTGGCCGCCGGTATGGCGGGCGGTTCTGCGGATGCGGCGGCGGTGCTGTATGGTATGAACCGTCTGTTTGATCTCCGGCTCAGCCTGGATGAACTGAAGAAGCGCGGCGTACAGCTCGGGGCGGATATCCCGTTCTGTCTCATGCGCGGGACGGCTCTTTCCGAGGGTATCGGGGAAATCCTGACCCCGCTTCCGGCACTGCCGGCCTGCTCGATCGTGCTTGCAAAGCCGGCGATCTCCGTATCGACGAAGGCGGTCTATGAGAACCTGCATGTAAACACGCTCCCGGCGGAGGTGCATCCAGATGTCGACCAGGTGATCGAAGCTCTGAAGGCGCAGGATGTACGCGCGGTCGCCGGACAGATGGGCAATATCCTTGAAACCGTCACCAGCCGGCAGCATCCGGAAATCGAATCCATCAAAGAGCGTATGATGGAGCTCGGCGCACTGAATGCCATGATGTCCGGCTCCGGCCCGACGGTATTCGGCCTCTTCGATGATCCTGAAAAGGCACAGGCCTGCTATCAGGCACTGCTTTCCGCGAAGGGAAGCGGTCTCGCGAAACAGGTATACCTCACCGAACCATGGCAGCAACCATCCAGAAGCGCATCGGGCCGTCGGGCTCGTCAGTGAACGACTTTCTTCGGAGGACAAGTACAGTGATGAATGATTTTACAGTTAATATGAATGAATATCTTCCTTTACGGGATCTCGTGTTCAACACACTCCGTCAGGCGATTCTGAAAGGCGAGCTGAAGCCGGGCGAGCGTCTCATGGAGATCCAGCTGGCCGAGAAGCTCGGCGTTTCCCGTACCCCGATCCGTGAGGCGATCCGAAAGCTGGAGCTGGAGGGCCTGGTGCTCATGATTCCGCGTCGTGGTGCTGAGGTTGCGAAGATCTCCCACAAGAATCTGCAGGATACCCTCGAGGTACGTGGCGCACTGGAGGAGCTGGCGACCGATCTCGCCTGCCAGCGGATCTCGGATGAGGAACTTCGTGAGCTGAGTGCGGCCGAAGATCATTTTCAGAAGGTCGTGAAAAACGGCGGCACAGAAATCGAAATCGCCGAGGCCGATGAGGCTTACCACGATATCATCTATAAGGCTTCCGGAAACGAGAAGCTCGTCCAGATGATCAATAATCTCCGGGAGCAGATGTACCGCTATCGTCTCGAGTACATCAAGGATGAGGCAAAACGTGGCATCCTCGTACACGAGCATGAAGAGATCCTGCAGGCGATCCGGATCCGTGATCTCATCCGTGCGAAGACACTGATGAAGGAGCACATCGATAATCAGGAGATGACCGTTTCACAGAACCTCGTTGATGAAGAGGCGGAAGCCACTTCGGACGCCGGAAAGAAATCAAGAAAGCGTTAAAAAAGACGACCGCCGCGGCGGTCGTCTTTTTATTTACGGCTGTCATGGCAGGTGAAGTAGATCACCTGGTACTCGCGTGCGATGGCTTCGAGGAAGCGCATGCCGCCCTCGACCTTCGGCGGATCGAGGTTGATGAACGGGTCATCGAGGAGGATGAACGGCTTCTCCTCCTCATACATGGCGTCAATGAAGGCCATGCGCCGTGCGAGCTCCACGAGGTTCCGGTAGCCGGCCGAAAGCAGCTCTGTATTGCGCTCCTCTCCCTCGGCGAGGAGATGCACGTTGAAATCCGCATCCATGCGGAACGGAATCGTCTCCGGCACCGTTCCACCCGGGGTGGTCGCCAGCGCCTCGTCCGAGGCATTGGCCAGGATACGGTAGTACTTCGTGAACGCGTCCATCATCGGGTCCATGTACTGCTTCGTAAAGTCGTTCCGTGCCTTCGTGAGGTGGTCGCGGACGAGCGTCAGGAGGTGGTAGCGCTGCTCCATCGCGGCGAGCTCCTCGAGGGCCTGCTGCGCGTGCCGCTCCATCTCGTAAAGCTCCGCGAGACGGCGTTCCGACGTTTCCTGCTGCGAAGACAGCTGCTGGATCCGGGCATCGAGCTCCTCCATCTGGCCCCGCAGCGTCTGCATCTGCTGACTCAGTGCCGCGAGACTCTCCG
The DNA here is from genome assembly GCA_937927445.1 of uncultured Oribacterium sp. Classification (GTDB taxonomy): domain Bacteria; phylum Bacillota; class Clostridia; order Lachnospirales; family Lachnospiraceae; genus Oribacterium. Next base: position 12,097 of record CALAOB010000011.1, read on the forward strand.
CCGCCTCCGCCGGTCGCCGGATGGCGCGCAGCGGCTCCATATCGTGGCTCTGCTCAAACGCAGCCTGCGCCTGCTGCCGCTTCGAAAGCTCGATGGCGAGCGTCCGGATATCCGTGAGCCGGCTGTAGGCGAGCATGTCCGTGCCGAGCCGGCGGAGCAACGCTGCCCGGTTCGGGTGTCTTCGGTCGATGTCTTCGCCGCCGGCATCGTCACCCTCCGCCACGGCGAGATAATCCGTGGCAGTGCTGTACTCCATATCCGGATAAAAGCGGCCGAGGAAGCGATTCAGCTCCTGGTTGAGGCGCTCGAACTCCACACTCATGTTCTGCATCGCCGCCATGCGCTCCTGATCCTCACTCTTCGCCCCGGTGCTTCGCACGAAGCGGCCGATGGAGAGCAGCAGCGCGAGCGCCGCGAGACCGAGCAGCACGACACCTGGCAGGATGTTCCCGCTGAAATGAAGGAGACAATAGACACCCACCAGCAGCAGAAGGAGGGACAGCAGCAGTCCGGCGAAGGCACGCGCCTGCTGTG
>CALAOB010000012.1 GCA_937927445.1 uncultured Oribacterium sp.
GGTACGCACGGTGGTGTGAGAGGACGGCGGTTAGTCACCGCCTCCTACTCGATTGTAAAACCGGAATCCTGGCCAAGGGGTCAGACCCCCTCGGAAAAGGATTCACCCCACTTACGCCTTTCAGAAAGGGGGGCTGACCCCCATGGGTTATGCGCGCCGGGCTGCTTTCCCGGTCTGCGTTTGAGAGAATCAAGCAATCGAGGTTCAGAGAATGAAGTATGAAATTGTCGCGACCAGCGGACGCGCGAAATCCGCTCACATGGAGACGGTGCATGGAAGCATCGAAACACCGGTCTTCATGAATGTCGGCACCGTCGCTGCCATCAAGGGCGGCGTGTCGACGGATGATCTTCGGGAGATCGGCACCCAGGTCGAGCTCAGCAACACCTACCACCTGCACGTGCGTACCGGTGATCAGCTCATCAAGGAGTTCGGTGGTCTCCACCGGTTTATGAACTGGGATCGTCCGATCCTGACCGACTCCGGCGGATTCCAGGTCTTTTCCCTGGCCGGCACCGGACGGAAGATCAAGGAGGAGGGTGTTACCTTCCACAGCCACATCGACGGTCGCCGTATCTTTATGGGCCCGGAGGAGTCGATGCAGATCCAGTCCAATCTCGGCTCGACCATCGCGATGGCCTTCGACGAGTGCCCGCCGGCCCTCGAGGACCGGAAGTACATCGTGCCGTCCGTCGAGCGTACGACCCGCTGGCTGCAGCGCTGTAAGGATGAGATGGCCCGTCTCAACAGCCTGCCGGATACCGTGAATAAGGAGCAGCTGCTCTTCGCCATCAACCAGGGTGGTATCTTCGAGGACATCCGTACGGCCCATGCCGATACGATTTCTGCGATGAACCTCGACGGCTATGCGGTCGGTGGCCTCGCGGTCGGCGAGACCCACGAGCAGATGTACCACATCCTCGATGTCGTGGTGCCGCATCTGCCGAAAGAGAAGCCGACCTACCTCATGGGCGTCGGTACCCCGGCGAACATCATCGAAGCCGTGGACAGAGGCATTGACTTCTTCGACTGTGTATACCCGTCGAGAAACGGACGTCATGGTCATGTCTATACGCACAAGGGAAAGATCAATCTGTTTAATCAGAAGTATGAGCTCGACCATCGTCCGATCGAGGAGGGCTGCAAGTGCCCGGTATGTGCGGGACGTAAGCTTGCGGATGGCAGCTACACCGGCGGCTACAGCCGTGCCTACATCCGTCACCTCCTGAAGGCGAAGGAAATCCTCGGCATGCGCATGTGCGTACTGCATAATCTGTATTTCTATAACCACCTGACCGAGGAGATCCGCAACGCGATCCGTGGCGGCTACTGGGACAGCTGGAAGGTCGAGGCCCTCGAGAAGCTCGAGACCTACGATCGCGGCGAGGAATAAACATTCAGGCGTTCACCTCTGTGGTGGACGCCTTTTTATGTGTTGGGTGAGAGGTCGGAGGAACGCCATCGGAAACACAGTACTACGAGCTTGGGAAAATCCAAGTCGGAACCTCTAAGCGGCATAGCAAGAAAAAAGCAAGAATATCCTCCGGGCTTTTATGTGATAATGGTAGAATGATTTCATAGAAATTAGAGGGAGGTCCGCTGTGTTGAAGACCACGCTGCTGAACAGTCACATAAAAAAATACGCGTATCGTGAGGTTTCGGAGATCTACGAGGAGATCGGTACTTCGCCGGTGGGGCTGTCTGCCGCGCAGGTTGCGGAGATGCGGGCACGATACGGGGCCAATGTTTTCAGCGGGGAGAAGGATGGCACGCGAATACGCTGTGTCCGCCGGGCCTTCATCAATCCGTTTAACTCGATCCTTTTCGTGCTCGGCAGCATTTCGCTGGTGACGGATGTGCTTCTTGCGTCGAACTTCGCGCGGAACGCCACGACGGCGATCATCATATTTTCAATGATATTGATCAGTGGTGCGATTCGTCTGGTGCAGGAGCTGAAGGCAAAAAATGCAGCGGAGCAGCTGGAACGGCTGGTTCATGAGCGGACGCAGGTGCGACGGGATGGGGAGCTTCATGAGATTGCAGCAGAAGAGCTGGTAGTCGGGGACATCGTTCTCCTGTCGGCGGGGGATCGGGTGCCGGCAGATCTGCGTCTTACGAAGGTGACGGATCTTTTTATATCGCAGGCGGCCATCACCGGCGAAAGTGCGATTCTGGAGAAGACCGCCGCGGCGTGCCATTTCGGCACTGCAGAGACATTGACCGAGCTCGAGAATCTCGCCTTCATGGCGACGACCGTCATCAGTGGAAAAGCAGAGGGCGTCGTGCTGGCGGTCGGGAAGAATACGTTGTACGGCAGCTTTTCGAAGACGGACAGGGAGGAGCCGAGCGCCTTCGAGCAGGGAGCGAATTCCATCGCCTGGGTGATGCTGCGTTTCATCGCGGTGCTGATTCCGATCGTATTTGTCATTCTTGGCGTCACCGGCGGGAAGTGGCTGGAGTCCTTCGCTTTCGCATTGTCGGTCGCCGTCGGTCTGATGCCGGAGCTTCTGCCGATGGTGATCACCGCCTGCCTCGCCCGTGGCAGTCTCGTGATGAGCCGAAAGCGTACGATCATAAAGGATATCAATGCCATGCAGAGCTTCGGCAGCATGGATGTGCTCTGCATGGATAAGACCGGTACCCTGACGAATGAGAGTATCCTCCTCGAGTACTATATGGATGTGGTCGGAAACGAAAGCGAGGATGTGCTGGATCTCGCATACGTGAACAGTGCCTATCATTCCGGGGTACGGAATCCGATCGATAATGCTGTACTCGCCTGTCCGACCATGCCGGGCCGGGAACGGCATTTTCAGGAGCTGCTTTCCAGATATCGTAAAATCGATGAGATTCCGTTCGATCATGCGCGGAAGTTCGTGAGTACCCTCGTCACGGACGGGGAGGGAAATGTGCAGCTTATCATGAAGGGAGATATCCAGCACATTGTGGCGCGCTGTACGAAGGTGGAGTACCGGGGAACGGTCCTGCCGATCAGCGTGGATGAGCGGGAGAGCGTCGATGCCATCGTGGAGGAGATGCTCGAGGATGGGATGAAGGTCATCGCGGTCGCACGGAAACCGATGAAGGAAACGCCGATACTTGAGCGAAGCGATGAGAAGGATATGATCCTCGTGGGATATCTCGCCTTTTTCGATGCACCGAAGGCGAGTGCGAAGAGCTCGGTCGAGGCACTTCAGCGCCTCCGGGTGACGCCGAAGATTCTGACCGGCGACCAGCTGGCCGTGGCCTCGTCCGTCTGTCGCCGTGTCGGTATCCCGGTGGAGCATATGCTCACGGGGGAGGGACTGGATGAGCTGAGTGACACAGCGCTCGCGCAGGAAGTGGAGAAGTGCCATGTCTTCGCGGAGCTTACACCGGGTCAGAAGGTCCGCATCGTATCGGCCCTCCGTGCAAACGGACATACGGTCGGATTCCTCGGGGATGGGATCAACGATATCCCGGCGCTCTGCGAGGCCAATGTCGGCATTTCGGTGGATACGGCGGTCGACGCAGCGAAGGATGCGGCGGATGTCGTTCTGCTCGAAAAGGACCTCGGTGTGCTGGAGCAGGGCATCCTGGAGGGACGGAAAACCTTTACAAACATGCTGAAGTATATCAAGATCACCGCCAGCTCGAACTTCGGAAATATTCTTTCCATCGTCTGTGCGAGTGCCTTCCTTCCGTTTCTTCCGATGAGCGCACTGCAGATTCTCCTGCTGAATCTTCTCTACGATGTACTCTGCATCATCCTTCCGTGGGATCATGTCGATGACGAAGAGCTGGCAGTGCCGCGGGACTGGTCTGGTCGCTCGCTCGGTCGCTTCATGCTGTCCTTCGGGCCGATCAGCTCGCTGTTTGATATCGCAAGCTTCCTGTTTCTGTACTTCGGTTTATGTCCAGCACTCTGCGGTGGTGCGACCTACCTCCAGCTTCAGGACCCGGTGCTGCAGCTTCGGTATGTGGCTGTGTTTCAGACCGGCTGGTTCCTGGAGTCCATGTGGACACAGGTGCTGATTCTTCATTTTCTGCGCACGCGCCGGATACCATTTCTTCAGAGTCGGCCATCCGTACCGGTCGTCTGCATTACCCTGGCGGGCATCGTGGCCTTCACTGCGATTACCTTCACACGAGCTGCAGCGCTGTTTGGACTTACGAAGCTGCCGCCTGTTTACTTCACTTTTCTTCTGCTCGTAGCGGTCTGCTATATGCTGCTCACAACCATTGCGAAAAGCGTTTACCAGAAGAAGTATCATGAGCTGATCTGAAAGGAGGGTCCTATGAAAAAGAACATTGACCTGATCCCGGTGGATGCGAAGCTCTGCAGCTGGCTTCTCGATAAGCTCCTGAAGGATGCTCCGGCGACGGACTGTGCCGGGGAACTGCGTGCCGGTCTTCTCCGTATGCTTGCGGGGGATGTAGATACACTTCTTCTCAGTATGTCCGGAGAGGCCGTCTCTGCGGCTTCGCTTCCATCGGAGGAGCTGCACATCGGGAAGCTTGAAATCTACCCGAAGCGTCGGCGCGTCGTGATGGCCGGCAGGGAAATCAGTCTGACCCCGAAAGAGTACGATATCCTGTATTTCCTTGCCGAGAACCGCGGCGAGGTCTTCACGAAGGAGCAGATCTATCGCGCGGTATGGTCGGAGGACTACCTCCTCGACGACAGCAACATCATGGCCTTCATCCGGAAGCTCCGGAAGAAGATCGAACCGAACCCCGACGCCCCGACCTATATCCTCACCATCTGGGGCATCGGCTACAAATTCGCCGACACCCCGGGGACCTGACTCCGCCACGTCGTCTTAAGAATTTCGTAATGGGGTCAGACCCCATAAACTTCTTGCCGAATCGCAAGGAAATCGCAAGGCTTTCGCCATGTGCATTTCCTTGCGATTTTTGTATCCTCGTTGTGCTGAAGGGAGGACATACAGAAATGAGAAACCCACACAAAATCTGAAGAAACCGAAGGAGGGAACAGCTATGAATAAGAAAAAGCATCGCATTGCGGTTCGGGAAGAGGCGAGAAGAGCCGTGATCCGGGATGAGCAGAACGAGCGCATCCAGTATGCGGCGACGAATGCCGCGGAGGAGCTTCTGAAGATACTCCACACGTCTGGAGCTGGTCTGGATGCCGAGGCGGTCCTCGTGAGCCGCAGTAAATATGGAAGCAACAAGGTGACCCGTGAAAAGAAGAAGTCGCTCGCGCAGCGCCTCGCCGGCGCATTTATCAATCCATTTACCGCCATCCTGTTCTGTCTCGCCATCGTGTCCACGATGACGGATATGGTCTTTCCGCACTATTCACTTTTCGGCTGCGTGCCGGAGGACTTCGATCCGCTGACGGTCGTTATCATCCTGACGATGGTCGTGATTTCCGGCACGCTTCGCTTCGTCCAGGAGTCGAGAAGCGGAAACGCCGCAGAGAAGCTCCTCGCCATGATCACGACGACCTGCACCGTGACCCGGAAGGACCAGGAAAAGATCGAGATCCCGATGGATGATCTCGTGGTCGGCGACATTGTGCACCTTTCCGCCGGGGATATGATTCCGGCGGACGTGCGCATCCTCGAGGCGAAGGATCTCTTCGTCAGCCAGTCGAGCCTGACTGGCGAGAGTGAGCCGATTGAAAAGACGGCTCTCCGCAGTTCAGAGAAGGAGAGTGTCACCGAGTATGGCAACATCGCCTTCATGGGCAGTAATGTCATCTCCGGCAGCGCTCGTGCAGTCGTCGTAAGCACCGGTGACCGTACCCTCTTTGGTTCGATGGCGTCGGCCATCGCGGGAGAGGCCGTGGAGACCAGCTTTACGAAGGGGGTCAATGCTGTTTCATGGGTGCTGATCCGTTTCATGCTGGTCATGGTACCGCTTGTGTTCTTCATCAACGGCATCACGAAGGGAGACTGGCTGCAGGCCTTTCTCTTCGGGATCTCCGTAGCGGTCGGGCTGACACCGGAGATGCTCCCGATGATCGTCACGACCTGTCTCGCGAAGGGCGCGGTCTCGATGAGTAAGAAGCAGACCATCGTGAAGAATCTGAATTCTATCCAGAACTTCGGTGCGATCGATATCCTCTGCACGGATAAGACCGGTACGCTCACACAGGATCAGGTCGTGCTGGAGTATCACCTGAACGTGAATGGCGAGGACGATGCGCGGGTGCTCCGCCATGCGTATCTCAACAGCTATTTCCAGACCGGATATAAGAATCTGATGGACCTCGCCATCATCCGGCGAACCGAGGAAGAGGAAGCTGCGGATGGGAGTCTCCTTGATCTTTCTGAAAACTATGTAAAGGTTGATGAGATCCCGTTTGACTTTAAGCGCCGCCGTCTGACGACCGTCGTACAGAATAAGGCAGGAAAGACCCAGATGGTGACGAAGGGCGCTGTCGAGGAAATGCTCTCCATCTGCAGCTATGCGGAGTGTGACGGTACGGTACAGCCACTCAGTGACGCGCTTCGGGCACGCATCCTGGAAACCGTCGATGAGCTGAACGACAAGGGCTTCCGTGTCCTCGCCATCGCACAGAAAAATGATCCATCCACGACCGAGGCCTTCGGCGTGAAGGATGAGCGCGACATGGTACTGATTGGATACCTCGCCTTCCTGGACCCGCCGAAGGAATCGACTGCCGCCGCGATCCAGGCTCTGAAGGATCATGGCGTGACGACGAAGATTCTGACCGGCGATAACGATAAGGTGACCCGGACGATCTGCCGCCAGGTCGGACTCGAGGTTCGGAACATGCTGCTCGGCGTCGACATTGACCACATGAACGATATGGAGCTCGCCGCGGCGGCGGAGAAGACCGATGTCTTCGCGAAGCTGACGCCGGACCAGAAGGCGCGTATCGTTTCCGTACTCCGCGCAAACGGGCACACTGTCGGCTTCATGGGGGATGGCATCAATGATGCGGCTGCGATGAAGTCCGCCGATATCGGCATCTCGGTGGATACCGCCGTCGATGTGGCGAAGGAATCCGCCGATATCATCCTTCTCGAGAAGGACCTGATGGTGCTTGAGCAGGGCATCATCGAGGGGCGGAAGACCTACGCAAACATGATCAAGTACATCAAGATGACCGCGAGCTCGAATTTCGGCAATATGTTCTCGGTACTGGCGGCCGCGGCGCTGCTGCCGTTCCTGCCGATGATGAGCGTGCACCTGATCCTCCTGAACCTGATCTACGATCTCAGCTGCACCGCGATTCCATGGGATAATGTCGACGAAGAGTTCATCGCGAAGCCGCGGAAGTGGGATGCTTCGAGTGTCGGGAAATTCATGATCTGGATCGGACCGACGAGCTCGGTGTTCGACTTCACGACCTACCTCTTTATGTACTTCGTGTTCTGCCCGCTCTTCGTCTCCGGCGGCCTCCGCTTCAGTGAGCTCGCGACGCACTACAGCGGTGCGGAACTACTCGCCATGCAGGCCCGTTACATCGGCCTCTTCCAGGCAGGGTGGTTTGTCGAGTCCATGTGGAGCCAGACACTGGTGATTCACATGATCCGCACACCGAAGATTCCGTTCATCCAGAGCCGCGCCTCGGCACCGCTCACCCTGCTGACGATGGCCGGTATCGCGCTCATCACGCTCATCCCGTTTACACCGCTCGGCGCTGAGCTCGGCTTCGTCGCCCTTCCGGCTGCGTACTTCGCGTATCTGATTCCGTGCATCCTCCTCTACATGGTGCTCGCTACGGTCCTGAAAAAGGCCTATGTCCGTCGCTATGGAGAGCTCCTCTGACATAAAACTGATTTTTCGAAAAATCGCCCCACACAAAATGGTTTGATTGCGTAAAAAAATTATGCTATCATGACTTTATATTATTTTGGGAGAGTATAGTCGGCAATAGTCGGAATCGGAGACAGGATGAACGCGATACTTTATGAGTCAATCAACACAGCAGAAGAGCGGCTGAAGGTCAGTCTGGACTGGCATGATGACCCGGAAATCATCTATTTTAAAAACGGGCACTACAAGCTGAGCCTGAACCTCCGGGAGTATGAGATCCAGGATGAGTGCATCTGCATCGTGAACGCCGGTGTGCTGCGCAAGCTCGAGTCCATCGGGACGAAGGGCAATGCCTACTCCCTCCGCTTTCATCTCGCGGATCTCTGCTTCCGTCAGGCGGAGGACCCGGTCAATACCGCCCTGCTCGAGCCGCTCGCCGGCGGACAGCTCTGCTTTTCCGACTTCATCACCGTATCGGATTTCGGTTTCCTGCAGATCCTGCGCCTGTTTAACGAGATGGTGCGCCGCTTCCGTGACTACGGAACGAAGACCGAGCAGGAGGACAGCAGTGTCCGGACCTACGCACTTCCGGCGGTTGCCGATCAGCTGATGATCATGGCCGACCTCCTGCGCCTCATCGCCATGTTCGACGCGAACGGCCTCGTTCACGAACGCGAGGAGAGCGACTCCGAGAAGCAGGTGCTCGCCATCAAGGAGACCATACAGTATATCCGCGAGCACTACCAGGAGAAGATCTATGTTCGGAACCTCTCCGAGCTCACCGGACTCAACGAGCAGTACTTCATCCGCTTCTTCGGAAGCGTGACCGGCGAGTCTCCACTCGATTATATCAATGCCTATCGCGTGGAGCAGGCGGCCCGCCTCCTGAAGGACTCCGACACGCACGTCTATGAGATCGCGGAACAGTGCGGCTTCCATAATATAGGAAACTTCATCAAGATCTTCCGTTCCTTCATGGGACAGACACCACATAAATATCGCAAACAGTTTGGAAGAGAGGACGATTAAACCATGACCTTATATTACCCTGCAATCATTCGCAACAAGACAAACGACGGCTACCGCGTCGATTTCCTGGACCTCGACGACTGCTACGGCGTTGGCCCGACCGAAGAGGAAGCCCTCGCCGATGCCCGCTATAACGCCATCAACTGGATCCAGCTCGAACTCGAGGACACCAACGACCTCCCGCCACACACCGTACAGGCTGATGTCCACCTGGCACCAGGCGAAAAGTACATCGACATGATGATCATCATGCCGCGCGAAGGCTGGGACGAGTAGACAATTTCAGATTTTTCCGAACGCGAAGTACTGCGTTTCCAGGGCCTGCCTTCCGGGTCTCCGGCAGTGTGATTTCGCCCCTTGCAAAGGGGTACTCCCTGTGCTATAGTATCTCGGAACTAAGGACCGCACGGATAGGAGGAACCATGTCTACTCTTCTTAAAAATGCATCGATTTTCACGAAACAGGGCTTTCGAAAGCAGGACGTTCTGATCTCTGATCACAGAGTTCTGTTCACTGATTCCATTGACAATTTAACATCTGATACCATTGATGCCGTTTATGATTTAAACGGTTTGTTCATGATTCCGGGCTTCGTTGATGTACATGTACATTTACGTGAGCCCGGTTTTTCGTATAAGGAAACGATCCGCACCGGCACGGATGCTGCGGCGCACGGCGGCTATACCGCGGTCTGCGCGATGCCGAACCTGAAGCCGGCACCATCAAGTCTCGAGAACCTGCAGCCGGAGCTCGACGCGATCAAAAAGGATGCACTGGTGCATGTGTATCCGTATGGCACCATCACCGAGCAGCAGACCGGCCGCGGCGCCCTCGGAAAGATGGAGGAGATCGCACCGTATGTCATCGCCTACTCCGATGACGGAAAGGGCATGCAGGACGAAGCCACCATGCGGGAGGCGATGCAGCGGGCGAAGAGCCTCGACCGTATGATCGTAGCGCACTGCGAGGATGAGCGTGAGCTCGTACCGGGCGGCTGCATCCACGACGGCGAGTATGCACGTCTTCACCACCACATCGGCATCAACTCTGCGTCCGAGTGGAAGCAGGTTGAGAGGGATGTACGCCTCGCCGCAGAGACCGGTGTGCGCTACCATGTCTGCCACGTCTCTACGAAGGAATCCGTCGAGATCATTCGTGCGGCGAAGAAGGCCGGCACACATGTGACCGCCGAGACCGGACCACACTACCTCATGTTTACCGATATGGACCTGCAGGAGTCCGGAAGCTGGAAGATGAATCCGCCGATCCGCAGCGCCGAGGACCGTCATGCGCTCCTCGAGGGCATCAAGGACGGCACCATCGACTGCATCATCACGGACCATGCACCGCACAGCGCGGAGGAGAAGTCGAGAGGCCTTGACAAGTCTTCCTTCGGCATCGTCGGTCTCGAGACCTGCTTCCCGTCCCTGTACCGGAACCTGGTACTGCGTGACCCGGAGCATCCGGCATCCGGTGAGGGCGCGATCACACTGGAGAAGCTCATCGAGCTCATGTGCGTGAATCCGCGTCGGACCTTCGGCATCGCCGGCCCGCAGTACATCGAGGATGGCGTCGAAGCGGATCTCACGATCCTCGACCTCGATAAGGTATGGACCGTCGACAGTACGAAGTTCTACTCCCAGGGACACAGCACCCTCTACGATGGCATGGAGGTGCAGGGCGAGGTCGTGAAGACCTTCGTCGCTGGCCGCGAGGTCTATGACCGCGAGAAGGGCATCGAGCGCTGAGCGACGGCCACGGAGCCACATCAGGCACGGAACTGCCGGGCGTTGATCACTTAAATGCATCGCACGAGCGATACATGATATAATCTGAGCATCAGGCAGAGCCCGCAGGGCGCGGACAAAGCCTTTCGATAAGAATACAGAACAGGAGGAGAATCAGAGACCTATGAAGGACGTTGAATTTAAAGTACTGAGCAACGAAATGATCGCCCAGGACATCTTCCGTATGACACTGGACGGCGACACCTCGGACATCACGAAGCCGGGCCAGTTCGTTGAAATCAGGATTCCGGGACGCTATCTCCGTCGCCCGATTTCCGTGTGCGACTGGAGCGAGGGAAAGCTGACCCTGATCTATAAGGTCGTCGGTGAGGGCACCGAGGACCTGAGCTTCATGGAGCCGGGCGAGTACCTGACCGCACTGACCGGCTTAGGTAACGGCTATGACCTCCGGAATATCCCGAAGAACCCGGTCATCGCCGGCGGCGGTGTCGGTGTACCACCGATGTACGCACTGGCGAAGGCACTGAAGCAGCAGGGCATCACCCCGTATGTGGCTCTCGGCTTCAACTCGAAGGACGACGTGTTCTACGAGCAGGAGTTCCGCGAGCTCGGGGTGCCGGTCAATGTTGCCACCGTCGATGGCAGTCACGGCGCGAAGGGCTTCGTCACCGATATCTTCGGTGATCACCACGACTACGCCTTCGCCTGCGGCCCGGAGCCGATGCTGAAGGCCGTATACAACAGTGTAAAGGATGGACAGTTCAGCTTCGAGGCACGCATGGGCTGCGGCTTCGGTGCCTGCATGGGCTGCAGCAAGAAGACGAAGCACGGCTTCAAGCGCGTCTGCAAGGATGGCCCTATTTTCACATGGGAGGAGATCGTATGGTAGATATCACGACAGAGCTTTCTGGCATCAAACTGACAAACCCGGTCATTCCGGCCTCCGGAACCTTCGGCTACGGCAAGGAATACTGGGATCTCTATGATCTTGATATCCTCGGCTCCATCTCCTTCAAGGGAACGACCGTCGAGGAGCGTTACGGCAACGAGCTTCCGCGTATCGCGGAGTGTCCGTCCGGTATGATCAACTCCGTCGGTCTCCAGAACCCGGGCATGCACGAGGTCATCGAGAAGGAGCTTCCGGAGCTTCGGGAGCACTTCCATAAGCCACTCGTGGCGAATATCTCCGGCTTCAGCATCCCGGAGTACGTACAGCTCGCCGAGGCCATGAGTGAGGTGCCGGAGGTCGGTATCCTCGAGGTCAATGTCTCCTGCCCGAACGTACATGGCGGTGGCATGGCCTTCGGTACCAGCGCAGAAAACGTGGCGGCGGTCACCCGTGAGGTGAAGAAGGTCGCGAAGAAACCGGTATACATCAAGCTGAGCCCGAACGTTACGGACATCGTATCGATCGCGAAGGCGGCAGAGGAGGCCGGCGCAGACGGCCTCGCCCTCATCAATACCCTGCTCGGCATGCGCATCGACATCCGTCGTCGCCAGCCGGTCATCAAGAACAAGATGGGCGGCTTCTCCGGTCCGGCGATCTTCCCGGTCGCGGTCCGTATGGTTTACCAGGTATCCCACGCGGTGAAGCTTCCGGTCATCGGTATGGGCGGTGTCTCCACAGCGAAGGAAGTCATCGAGATGATGATGGCCGGTGCCAGTGCAGTCGAGGTCGGCGCAGCCAACCTCGTGAATCCGTATGTCTGCCGTGACATCATCGAGGACCTGCCGGAGGTATGCGCAGAGCTCGGCATCGAGCGTCTCAGCGACATCATCGGCTGTGTGGAATAAATATTTAATATATAGGAGGAATATATGGGTAAGGACGTAATTATTGCACTGGATTTTCCGAGCGCGGAGGAAACCTACCGCTTTCTCGATCAGTTCACCGGCCGTAAGCCGTTCGTGAAGATCGGTATGGAGCTTTTCTATGCCGAGGGACCACAGATCGTGCGCGAGATCAAGAAGCGTGGTCACAAGGTCTTCCTCGACCTGAAGCTTCACGATATCCCGAACACCGTGAAGGGCGGCATGCAGTCCCTGCGTGATCTCGGCGTCGATATGACGAACGTACACGCAAGCGGCGGTATCCGCATGATGAAGGCTGCCGTTGAGGGCCTCACCAGAGAGGATGGTACCCGTCCGATCCTGATCGCGGTAACACAGCTCACCTCCACCTCCCAGGAGACCATGACGGAGGAGCTGCTCATCGATCGTCCGATCGCAGATGTCGTTGTTCAGTATGCGAAGAACGCGCAGGCAGCCGGACTCGAGGGTGTCGTATGCTCACCGCTCGAGGCAGGTCGCATCCATGAGGAGGTCGGTGCTGACTTCCAGACCATCACCCCGGGTATCCGTTTCGCAGGCGATGCAGTCGGCGACCAGGCACGTGTGACGACCCCGGCGAAGGCACGTGAGATCGGCTCGGACTATATCGTCGTCGGCCGTTCCATCACCGCAGCAGCCGATCCGGTCGCAGCGTACGAGCGCGCGATGGCAGATTTCGTCGGCTGAGATACCGCAGCGCTTCATGACGATGTGAAGCAGGAAGCATTGGACGCAGGAACAGAAGAACAGAAGAAACCAAGCGGTGTCCGGAGCACGGCCGCCGATCAGCATAGAACAGGAGTATATAACTATGGCAACAAAGGAAGATATCGCAAGAGGTCTGTTATCCATTAAGGCAGTATTTTTAAAGCCGGATGATCCATTTACCTGGGCATCGGGCATCAAGTCCCCGATTTACTGTGACAACCGTCTGGTACTGAGCTACCCGGAGGTTCGTTCCCTCGTAGAGCACGCCATCGCCGACAAGGTGAAGGAGCTCTACCCGGAGGCAGAGGCACTCGAGGGCACCAGCACCGCGGGTATCGCACATGCCGCAATCGCAGCGGACATCCTCGGACTTCCGATGGGCTATGTGCGTGGTTCCGCAAAGGATCACGGCCGTAAGAATCAGATCGAGGGAAGACTCGAGAAGGGGGAGAAGGTCGTCGTGATCGAGGATCTGATCTCTACCGGTGGTTCCGTGCTCGACTGCGTAGAGCCGCTTCGTGAGGCAGGCGCAGAGGTACTCGGCATCGTGTCCATCTTCACCTATGGCATGCAGAAGGGCATCGACCGTCTGAACGCAGCGAACGTGGTGAACACCTCGCTCTGCGACCTCGACACCCTCGTAAAGGTAGCGGTCGAGGAGAACTACATCAAGCCGGAGGACGAGGCGAAGCTGCTCAAGTTCCGTGATAATCCTTCCGACGAGTCCTGGATGACACATCAGGCATAAACACGAGACATTGGCTTAAGATATGAAGTAAGGCTGAAGGAGGCTTTCTGATGGCAAGAAGTATTGTAAATATTCTGGATCTTTCGGTAGATGAGATTCATCATCTGCTGGATCTCGCCGATGATATCGACCAGCACCCGGAGAAGTATCAGGATCGATGCGCACATAAGCAGCTCGCGACACTGTTTTTCGAGCCGTCCACGCGTACGAGACTAAGCTTCGAGTCCGCGATGCTCGCACTGGGTGGACAGACCCTGGGCTTCGCCGGTGCGTCGAACTCGAGTGCGTCGAAGGGCGAGTCGGTGGCCGATACGATCGATGTGATATCGAACTATGTTGACATCATCGCGATGCGTCATCCGAAGGAGGGTGCGCCGGTCGTGGCAGCGATGCACGCCAGTGTTCCTCTGGTCAATGCAGGCGACGGCGGACACTTCCATCCGACCCAGACACTCGCGGATCTTCTTACGATCCGTCGTACGAAGGGCACCATCGAGGGTCTGACCATCGGTTTCTGCGGTGACCTTAAGTTCGGCCGTACTGTACATTCCCTCATCGATGCGATGCTTCGCTATCCGAATAACCGCTATATCCTGATCTCCCCGGAGGAGCTTCGTCTTCCGGAGTATGAGATCGATAAGCTGAAGGAGGCGGGGGCTGAGTTCGTCGAGACGAGATCCCTCGAGGAGGCGATGCCGGAGCTCGATATCCTCTACATGACCCGTGTGCAGAAGGAGCGCTTCTTCAACGAGGAGGATTACCTTCGTCTGAAGGATATCTATATCCTGACCCCGGAGAAGCTGAAGACCGCGAAGGCGGATATGGCCATCCTTCATCCGCTTCCTAGAGTCAACGAGATCTCCGTTGCGGTGGACCAGGATCCGCGCGCGAAGTACTTCTACCAGACCCGCTGCGGCAAGCAGATGCGTATGGCACTGATTCTGTATCTTTTAGGACTGGATAAGTAAGGAGGCACAACATGAAGGTAGATGGAATTGAGAATGGTATCGTACTCGACCATATCACAGCTGGAAAGGGAATGCTGGTTTACAAGTACCTGCACCTCGATCGCCTCACGTCACAGGTGGCGCTGATCCAGAACTGCAGCTCCGGAAAGATGGGGCGGAAGGACATCGTAAAGATCTCCGAGGATCTGGATCTCGACCTCGATGTTCTCGGCTACATCGATCCGGGCATCACTGTAAACTACATCAAGAACGGTGCACGTGTGGAGAAGAAGGCACTGAGCCTGCCGGAGACCCTCACGAACGTGCTGACCTGCAAGAACCCGCGCTGCATCAGCTCGACCGAGCAGGAGCTTCCGCAGGTTTTCAAGATCGTCGACCGGAACCGCGCACTCTATCGCTGCGCGTACTGCGACACCATCGTACGGAACGAAGAGCTGAAGTAAATACATCATCGTACGCCAGGGCCCCGGATGGTCGGCAGCAGAAACACAGTACTCACGTATGGTTTCGGCTGTCGGCCCTCCGGGGCCCTGGCTGATCGGTGAAGTTTAAGACGGCTCCTCATGAGCCCACCCCACGGAATCTGTGAATACTGGTGCGTTTCGGACCCGCCCCCCTGCTCATGAGGAGCCTAAAACTTCTGAATATCTGGAATTTTATTGGATGTGCCATCTGATTTTTCTCATTGCTTTTTTGCTTGATATCACCTATACTATATCCAACAGAGTTGCCCGAAGTCTAATAGACATTGGGGACCAGGCTGAGTCTTGTACTCAGCTTTTTTACGTTTAGGAGTAATTCTATGGATTTGAAAAAACCATTAACCTTCGATGAACAGTTGGATAAGTTAATTGCACATGGGATGGTTATTTCAGATAGGGAAGAAGCCAAGGATATTTTAAAGAAGGTAAACTATTACCGATTTACAGGGTATGCTTTGCAGTTTAGAAAAGATCCTTCCGACAGCGATTACATGGAAGGTACAACATTTAAAACGGTATATCATCTTTATACTGTAGATGAAATATTGCGTGATATATTTAGGCGGTATATTGAAAAAGCAGAGATATACTATCGAACCCAGATATCCTATGGATTTTCAATTGCAAAATGTACGGATGCCCCTTATGACCAGCATTATGATGAAAACAATTTTTACAATAAAAAAGGTTATAAAGAAGTGATGGAAACTTTTGGCAGGGAGCAGAATTATTATAAGGATAGCCTGATCGTAAAACATCATAAACTAAAGTATTCCAGTAAAATGCCACTGTGGGTTATCGTAGAATTAATGTCGTTCTCTAATATGTCCAAATTATACAGTGCGATGTATTATTCGGAAAAAGACGCTATTGCCAATATGATCGGAGTAGGAAAGGATACGTTAGAGAACCATCTACACTGCCTGTCTGTGTTACGAAATAAATGTGCACATGCGGCTCGGATGTATAACACTGAGTTTAATCCTCCGGCAAAGTTCACAAAATCTTTTTTGAGGAAGCATCCAGAGATAAAAAATAATTCATTGTTTGCGTATACATTAGTATTGTTAAAAAGACTCCCTGATAAAGAAAGCAAAAAATCGTTGATAAATACTGTGCAAAAAGTGATAGATAAGTATAGAGCCGATATTGATTTGAATCTGATTGGGTTCCCTGAGAATTACTTGGAGATTATGCAGAACAGTTTATAATTACACATAGCCGCCACATGACTGGATTAAATTCTGGTCATGTGGCGGCTATGCTTGATTAAGACCAAAAAGAAGCGGCTAAGCCGGCCCTCCGGGGCCTTGCCTGTCGCTTCCAAATGAATAAGAAAGATGATAGACTAGGGGCAGACTTTAAAGGGAATAATAAAGATAAATAAACAGCATAAAGATTACAAAAAAGTCAAAAGGAGTTATAGAAATGAATGTAGCACTGGACGCGCTGCGTCAGCAGATGAAAAAGTGTGACATCGATACCTATCTGGTACCGACGGATGATTTTCACTTGAGTGAGTATGTCGGCATGTATTTCCGCGCGATCCGCTTCCTGTCCGGTTTTACCGGTGAGGGAAATCTGGTGGTGACGCAGGACAGCGCCGCTCTTTTTACGGATGGTCGTTATTTCATCCAGGCGGAGCAGGAGCTGGCCGGTCGGGATGTGGAGCTGATGCGTATGGGCGAGCTGGGGGTGCCGGCGCTCGATGATTATCTCGTTTCCGTGACCCCGGAGGGTGGTTACCTCGGCTTCGATGGTCGCTGTGTCGACTTCCATCACGGTATGACCCTGCGGGATCGTCTCGCGGAGAAGGCGGTCGCCGTGAAGGCAGAGCAGGATCTCGTCGGTCAGGTATGGACAGAGCGTCCGGCTCTCGCGAGCTCCCGTGTATGGATCCTCGAGGATCGCTTCGCCGGCAAGAGCGCCGCAGAAAAGCTTGCGGAGCTTCGTGCACTGATGCAGCAGAAGGGCGCCGGCTTCCATATCATCACGAGCCTCGACGACATCGCATGGCTTCTGAATCTTCGTGCCGATGATATCCCGTGCAATCCGGTCTTCCTTTCCTATATGGTCATCGATCCGGAGAGTGCCTATCTCTTCATGAATCCGGCCGACCTCGATGAGGAAGTGAAGGCCTACCTTGAGAACCTTAAGGTAAAGGTTGCTCCATACGACCGCTTCTATGAGGCGGTGCATCAGCTGAAGGACACCACGGTCCTGCTCGAGAGCGCGAAGACCAACTACGCGACGATCAGCGAGCTTCCGGATTCGGTGCGCATCCTCGACGAGATGCTCCCGACTTCCATGTGGAAGGCGCAGAAGAATCCGGTGGAGATCGAGAACATGAAGAGAGCGCATGTGAAGGATGGCGTCGCTGTCACAAATTTCATGTACTTCATGAAGCACGCATTCACCGCGGATGGACAGCTCACAGAGGAGGCGAAGAAGCTGCTCGGCAGTGAGGAGATAAACGAGTGGAACACCGCGAAGCTGTCGGAGCGCTATCGCGGCGAGCAGGACGGCTATATCGAGCCGAGCTTCACGACGATTTCGGCCTATGGTCCGAATGCGGCATTGCCACACTATGCACCGACAGCGGAGAGCTTCCGCGTGATCGAGCCGAAGGGGCTCTACCTCCTCGATTCCGGTGGACAGTACTTCGAGGGTACCACCGACATCACCCGTACCATCGCGATGGGGCCGATCAGCGAGATCGAGCGGAAGCATTTCACCCTCGTGCTGAAGGCCATGCTTCGTCTCGGCGACGTGATCTTCCTGGAGGGCTCTTCCGGCATCACCCTGGACCTTGCAGCGCGCGAGGTGCTCTGGCGTGAGGGCCTGAACTACAACCACGGCACCGGCCACGGCGTCGGCTTCTGCCTGAACGTACATGAGCGTCCGAATGCGTTCCGCTATCGTCAGGCGCAGGGCCGTATGGAGCACCTGCCGCTTCACGAGGGCAACATCACCTCTGACGAGCCGGGTATTTACATCGAGGGCTCCCACGGCATCCGCCTCGAGAACTTGACCCTCGTCGAGCAGGCCTTCCAGAACGAGTTTGGAAGATTCTTCCGTCTCTCCTTCCTCACGATGGTTCCGCTCGACCTCGATGCGATCGATGTCCGTCTGCTGGAGCCGCATGAGATCGAGCTCCTGAACCAGTACCACCAGCAGGTTTATGCGACACTGGCTCCGTACTTCAGCGGTGAGAAGCTCGCATGGCTTCAGCACGCCACACGTGAGGTACAGCTTTAATGGATAAGAATGCACTTTATTATCAGGATCACTATGTGAAGGAGTTCGACGCGGAGGTGACGAGCTGCACCGCCGCGGACGGGCACTGGCTCGTCGAGCTCAGCGTCCATGGCTTCTATCCGGAGGGCGGTGGTCAGGATGCGGACCACGGTACCATCGGTGAGGCCACCGTGCTGGATGTGCAGGAGGTGCCGGTGACCGACCCGGTGAGCGGTGAGAAGCAGCGGGATGCACGGGGCAATGTCGTCGTCCGCGTACTGCATACCGTGGACCGGGCGCTGACGGTCGGCGAGACAGTTCACTGCGTGATCGACTGGGCGCGCCGCATGCGCAACAGCCGGAACCACTCCGGTGAGCATATCGTGTCCGGTCTCGTGCACCGCCACTATGGCTATCACAATGTCGGCTTCCACATGAGTGACGTGATGACCATCGATTTCGACGGCCCGCTCAGCTGGGAGCAGCTGATGACCATCGAGCAGGAGGCCAATGCCATCGTCCTCGAGGATCGTCGTGTGCGCGCGATCTGGCCGACCCCGGAAGAGCTGGAGGCGATCGACTACCGCTCGAAGAAGCCGCTCTCCGGCGATGTACGCATCGTGGACCTCGGTGGTGCTGACCTCTGCGCCTGCTGTGGCACACATGTACTGACCACCGGCGAGATCGGCCCGATCAAGATCCTCTCCGTGCTCGGCCATAAGGGCGGCGTCCGCCTCGAGCTTTTCTGCGGCTACGATGCACTTCAGGATGCTGCACGGAAGCACGAGCAGGTGGTGGAAATTTCCCGCCTCCTGAACGTAGCGCCATCCGACATCGTCGATGCGCTGAAGACCTACATGGCAGACAGCTTTCGGAAGGATCGCCGTATCGCCGCGCTGAACACCCGCTACTACGAGCTGAAGGCACAGTCCCTGCAGGAGATGAGCGGTGTACTCATCGACTTCGAGGAAGGTATGAATGCCGTCGAGGTACGGAAGTGCTGTGACTACTTCATGAAGCACACGAAGGCCTCCGTCGTCGGTGTCTTCTGCCGGAAGGACGAAGGCGAAGCGGACGGAGCAGCGTCTGCAGCGGACACCGCCTCCTTCAGCTACGTCATCGGTTCCG
>CALAOB010000013.1 GCA_937927445.1 uncultured Oribacterium sp.
CGAGATGTCCATCTCCTCGAACTGCAGCACCGCAACATCCGCGCCGTAGCGCTCCTCGAGGTAACGCTCCTGCGCCTCGAAGCTCCGCGGCCGGTCCGCATACTCCCGCTCCGCCGCCACCAGCGTCGCGAGACGCAGGATGGTCTCCGGCTCGTGCCAGCGCTCGAGCTGGTACAGCGAGTCCGAACCAACGATGAAGTAGAAGTGCACTTCCGGATACCGATCATGCAGGATGGTCAATGTCTCCGACGTGTAGGTTTCACCGCTCCGTTCCATCTCAAGCCGCGACAGGCAGAAGCCCGGATGACCCGCGATGGCGAGCTCCGTCATCGCCGCACGATCGGCGGCCGGACTCACCTTCCGGCTGTGCTTCAGGTACGGATCCCCGGCCGGCATGAACCAGACCTCATCGAGCTGAAGCTGCGCCTGCGCACACTCCGCAAGCGCGAGATGCGCGTTGTGGATCGGGTCGAAGGTCCCGCCCATGATGCCCACTTTTTTACTCGCCGTCATACGCGTTATCGAACTCCTCGTCGTCTTCCTCGACGAAACGAAGGCTGAAACCGCCCGATCTCGCTGCATTCTTCGCATCCGCGATCTCCTGCTTATGACCGGCGCGCTTCGCACCCTTCTTCTGCTTCTCAAGCTCCGCCTTCGAGGTCTCGTACTTCCGCTTCTTAAAATCCGGATTCGGCTTGTACAGCACGATCTTCCGACCGATCACCTGGACCACCTCGGACTGCGTACGACCCGCCAGCGTATACGCGATCTCGTTCGCATCATCATCGCAGTTCTTCAGAATATTGATCTTGATGAGCTCGTTCTTCACGATATTCTCACGCACCGCATCGATAAACTCCGGTGTCAGGCTGTTCTTACCGATGGAAAGCACCGGCTCGATGGTCATGGCTGCGCCCTTCAGCTGGGAACGCATCTTACTGTCTCTGATATATTTCTTCATTTTATTCTCCTGTATGCAGATGTCTCACCTATGCACAAGCGGCATCATCACATGGACGCTGCGCAGCCTCGTACACATAGCCGGTGAAACATAATCTCTGTTCCCACTTAGTTCTCTGTATCATCCTCGTCGCTGAGCCCGAGGACCTCTGCGTAGTCGTCCTCGTCACCCTCGTCGTAGCCAATGTCTTCGTCCTCGACATCATCACTCTTCTCCGCATGACGCTTCGGAAAGGCCTGATCGATCGCCGACTGGAGGTCGCCCTCCTCATACGCATCGGTATCATAGAACTCGAAGGTATGACCGTAGATCTTGATGGTATCGCCCTCCTGGATGCCCATCTTCTTCAGCTTCCGGATGATGCCCTGATCGACCAGGAACTGCTGGAAGAACTCGAAGCCCTTCTCTGCCTGCAGGTTCGTATAGCCGAGCATCTTCTCGATCTTCGGACCCTCGACGGAGTAGGTATCCGCATTCAGCTTCTTGAACTCGATGGCGAGCTGCTCCTTATGACCGAGCGTCTCGAGATCGACCTCACTCTCAAACACCTCCGTCTTCTCTGCACCCGCGGCCTCGACATAGGTCCAGGCGGCCTCGAGCAGATCACGAAGACCGGTATTCGTCGCTGCAGAAATTGCAAAGACCTTCACGCCCTGTGGCTCGTAGATCTCCTTGATGCGCGTGAGCGGACAGTCTGTCCCCTGCTCATCGATGATGAGATCCGTCTTATTGCACGCGATAATCATCGGCTTCTCAAGAATCCGCGGATCATACTTCGCGATCTCATCATTGATCGTCTTGATATCCTCGACCGGATCTCTGCCCTCCGAGCCGGCGGCATCGACCACGTGGATCAGCACCTTACAACGCTCGATATGACGCAGGAACTCGTGACCGAGACCGATGCCCTCCGAGGCACCCTCGATGAGACCCGGAATATCCGCCATAACGAAGCTGCGGTCGCCCTTCAGGCCGACCACACCGAGATGCGGCGTCAGCGTCGTGAAGTGATAGTTCGCGATCTCCGGCCGCGCATTACTGCACATCGACAGAATCGTCGACTTACCCACGTTCGGAAGACCGACGAGACCGACATCCGCGATCACACGAAGCTCCATCTGTACCCAGAGCTCACGGGAATCCTGACCCGGCTGCGCGAACTTCGGTGCCTGCATGGCCGGCGTTGCGAAGTGCATATTACCGAGACCGCCCTTACCGCCCTTCAGAAGAACCATACGCTGGTTCTCGCCGGACATATCCGCGATGATCTTCTTCGTCTCGAAATCACGAATGATCGTTCCCTCCGGAACACGGATCACCAGATCCTTACCATTCTTACCGTGCATACGCTTTCCGCCGCCTTCTTCACCCGGCGTCGCGATGTACTTCTGACGATTACGGAAATCCTCGAGCGTATTCAGCCCCTTATCCACCTCGACGATGATATCACCGCCCTTACCGCCATCACCGCCATCCGGACCACCCGCCGGCACGTACAGCTCACGACGGAACGACACATGACCATTTCCGCCCTTACCACTCTTGATGAAAACCTTTGCAATATCTGCAAACATAGAATCTTTCTCCTTTCCCGACTGTATCCTAGCGCCAGCTACAGAAGCTGTCGCTAACAACCGGAGAGCAAATGAATATAACAGATACATTATATACCATGTATCCATAAAACAGAATAATGAAGCAAAAACCCTGTACTGAAGATTCAGTACAGGGTTTGATTCTTGTAGAAGCGCTCAGTAAATTACTCAGCATCCACTGGCATAACGGAAACCTGCTTCTTGTCTCTGCCGAGGCGGCCGAACTTAACGACGCCATCAACCTTTGCAAAAAGGGTGTAGTCATTGCCGAGGCCTACGTTAAGACCCGGGTGAATTCTTGTTCCGTTCTGCTTGTAAAGAACATTGCCAGCCTTTACGAACTGACCATCTGCTCTCTTCTGTCCAAGTCTCTTGGACTCCGAATCTCTACCATTCTTGGTAGAGCCCATACCTTTATGATGAGCCATGATTATCCTCCAAAAAACAAACTGATTAGCCGATAGAATCGATCTTTACTTCTGTAAAGAGCTGTCTGTGACCATTCTTCTTATGGTATCCAGACTTTCTCTTGTACTTGTAAACGATAACCTTCTTGGCCTTGCCATTCTTAGTTACAGTGGCAGATACCTTAGCACCATCAACGACCGGTGTACCGATCTTCATAGCGCCATCATTAAGAACAAGCACCTGATCGAAAGTAACCTTGTCGCCTTCCTTTACATCAAGCTTCTCAACTCTAATGATATCGCCTTCGCTTACCTTGTACTGCTTTCCACCTGTAAGGATTACTGCATACATTACGAGGGTCCTCCTTTTTATCATTACTCGCTGGCTTCGGTGGTGTTTTCACACACTTTTACCTCGTCACGCGGCATACTAAGATAAATTACTCTTTCTTTGCAGAATTGTCAATAGGTTTTGCAAAATTTATTGAATCAGTTTCCGATAATACGGATAGTTCGCCGTCACCTCACTCACTGACACATTATTCGCACCGGAGTTCTCATGGATGACGATCATATTTCCATTGCCGGCCCACTGCAGGAACATCACGACATGCGAGTCCGCACCGACACGTACGACGATATCGCCCGGCTGCAGCTCCGACCGCTTGATCTTCTGTCCCTCACCGATGAGCGTCGCCGTACTGCTCGCGCCGTTCAGCCGGTTCCCGATCGCCGACCAGTACACCCACTGTACCCAGCCGGAGCAGTCGAGGCCCCGCAGCACACGGCCCTTATAGTCCGCCTCGATGACACGACCGAAGCCGTTCTTCTCATAGCTCGCCGCACTCGCCTTGCCGCCCCAGTAATACGGGATCTTGCCGACCGACGAAAGCGCAAATTTAATGACCGCCTTCCGCTCGTCCGAAATATCCTCCGGAAGCGAGGACAGGTACTTCGAGATCTCCTCCTCCGTCAGCGGCTGCTTCGGATTGATGGTCGAGATTGAGAGACCATAGGTCTTGAACCAGTCCTGCGAAATCAGCTTCTGCACATAGCCCATCTGCTCCTCGGTCCAGCCGTTCCAGCCGTTCCGCGCGAGCGCTGCATCGAGGCTCTTCGTCGCCTCGTTTTCATCCTGATCATCCGCCGAGAGCGCTACCGTACGGAGGCCCTTCGCATCCTCGAAGCCGTAGATCGTCACCTTCACATAAAGGTCCACATGGCCCGGGCAGTAGTTCTTGCTCTTGACATCCGTCTCAGTATTCGTGCTCTGCTTGGCCTCCTCGGCTGCGAGGCTCTGCTGCACGAGCTGACGAAGCGTGTTTTCATCCATGTTCTTCAGCTGCTCGCCCGTGAAGGTACCGATCACGGTCTGCTGGCTGTCGGCCAATGCTGTCGTCGCCTGAACGTCACCACCCGCACTGCTGCTCGCGGCCGCTGCACTTGTCGCCTGCTTATTCACCTCATCGATGCCCTTGCCGGCCTCGTAGCCCGCATAGCGCTTCTTTTTCTGCCCGTTCTCACCTGTCTCGTAGGTCGTATCTTCTGTACTCGTCGGCGCCGCCGTGGCAGAAACGACCGCCTGGGTCTCACTCGCCTCGGTCGAAACCGCCGCCGTCTCCGGTACGGCACTCGCCGCCGCGGTATCACTGTCGCCGAAGACCAGCATGCTGCTCGTCAGCGAACCCGCCGCACGCGCGTTCTTCTGCGCCTCCGCATACGCCCGCGCCGTTCCATATCTGCCCGGCGTACCATAGTGGACGCCATCCAGCGACGCCAGCGTCTCCTGCGCGGCCTGCGCCATCGTGCCCGCCGTTCCATCGGCATCCGAAGCCTCGCGAGCCCGCAGCTCCCGAAGTGATGTCAGACCGGAGAGCAGACCGTGACGACCGATCGCTGCGCCTGCGGAGCTGTGCGTCGACATCTTCTTCACCGGCTGCATCGCGCCGAGCACCAGCATGCCGTTATTGGATGCGGCCTGCGTCTGGGCTGCCGTCGCCTGGGTCGGCGCGGCGGTCTGCACCGGTGCCGCCGTCTGGGCGACTGTCTGCGTCTCGGCTTCCGTCGAAGCCGCTGCACTCTCCGGCACACTCGTTACCGAGCTCTGACTGCCTGCGCTTCCGTTGCCGTCACTGTCTGAATGAAAGATGATTCCCTTGCCGCCGGCATTGCCCTCGGCATCCGTCTGGGTTTCATAGTTCTTCATCTCCGCCGTCGTCGTGACGCTGCTGTCACCCGTCAGGTTCAGTACCTGCTGATTCTGCGCAGAGATCGCCGCACTGCCCGCCGACAGTGCATCCTGTGTGAGGAGTCCCTCGCTCCGGTTCGTCGCGGCCTGCAGCTGCAGCTTCAGCGCTGCCAGTGCCTCCTCGACCTTCTTCGCGTCATCCGCCTCTTCCTTCGCGGTCCGGTTGATACAGCCACTGTCGTAGTAGACATTTCCGATGCTGATCGTATATTTCCGCGACTTGCTGTAGAGCTCCTCGCAGTACTTCTCGAAGGTATCGACGTCGAGATAATCGTGCGCATAGCAGTAAACGGACGCCATTGCCATGATATCCTTGACGTTCGAGTACTCGTTTACCTGCTCGCCATCTGCGTTATAGAAGGAGACATTGACATTTTTGAAGTTCGGGATGTACCAGGTCGAGGCATCATTCGGATCCTGGCCGCCGGCGTTCGGGTTATACTTACCCATGACGCGGCTCAAGCTCACGCCGAGGCGCTTCGCGAGATTGAGCGGCGACACGCCCGCCTCATCGTAGATCTTCGCGAGGTACTCGTTGTCGGCGGTCATCAGCTTCTGGTAGACCTCACCGGCGTAGCTGTGGATGGTATCGCTGGTATCCGCGCCATCTCGGTAGAAGTACGCGAGGTTCAGCTTATCCGGCGCCGGCTGGAACTGCGATGCGCTCTCACTGTCCATGAGGTTCGCAAGGGAGGAACGCAGGCCTCCGAAATTAAGGCCGTTCGCCTTCGGCAGCTCGCTGAGCGTGGCCAATGTTTCTTCCTCGACGACCGTCTCGGTCTCTGCAGGCATCGTCTCCGCCGGTGCAGCGCCATAGTGCTGCGCCGCGATGGACACAACAAGACCGGCAGCCAGCAAAACTGCCGTGGCTGCCGTCTGTTTCTTATTCATATGGATAGGGAAATCTGTTTTTTTCATAGGCTTCATCATAGCACAGCTCTGCGCCCGAAAATTTTAATTTTTCGTGAATTTAAGCTAAGGGGACCCGGAAGGGCGGCAACGGAGGCACAGTACTCCGTTGCCGCCCTTCCGGGTCCCCTTCCTGTTTTTAATTGCAGAATTTATTCCGTAGCTTCGCGAGAAGCTCCGTAAAGTAGGCAGGGTAATCCGAGCTGAACTCGACGTACTCACCGGTTCGCGGATGAATGAAGCCCAGCACCTGGGCGTGCAGGCACTGCCCCTGGAGGTCAAACGGGCACTTCTTCGGCCCATAGACCTCGTCGCCGAGCAGCGGATGGCCGAGGGAGGCCATGTGCACACGGATCTGATGTGTGCGCCCCGTCTCGAGCGTGCACTGCACCAGGGTATACGCACCGCCGAAGCGCTCAAGCACATGATAGTGCGTCACCGCCGGGCGGCCGTTCAGCTCGTCGATGGCCTGCTTCTTTCGGTCCTTCTTCGAGCGGCCGAGCGGTGCATCCACGGTGCCGTCGTCCTCCCGGATGTTTCCGATCACGATCGCCACGTAGCGGCGGGTGATGGAGTGCACCTTCAGCTGCGCCGCGAGTGACTTGTGCGCCTGATCATTCTTACAGACTACGAGCAGTCCCGTCGTGTTCATATCGATGCGGTGGACGATGCCCGGACGCATCACCCCGTTGATGGAGCTCAGCTCCGAACCGCAGTGATACATCACCGCATTCACGAGGGTGCCCTGCGCATGCCCCGCCGCCGGATGCACGACCATGCCCTTCGGCTTATTCACGATCAGCACATCCTGATCCTCGTAGACGATGTCGAGCGGGATGTCCTCCGGCTCCACGTCGAGCGCCACCGGTGCCGGCAGGTCCAGCGACAGCACATCGCCGGCCTTCAGCTTCGTGCTCGCCTTCGCCGGCTTCCCGTTCAGAAGGATACGCGCCTCCTTCAGCAGCTTCGCCGCATAGCTCCGCGAAATCTCCGGCTCCTTCAGCGTCGCGAGATACTGATCGATCCGAATCGGACACAGCTCCGCCGGCACACGGATCTCGACGGCCTCTGCCTCTGCTTCAGCGCCTGACTCTACATCTACATCGTCATCAAACGCCAGCTCGATTTCTGTTTCTTTTTCCTTGCTCATGGGTCTCAGCGCTCCTCATTGCGATGCAGGAAGCCTAGCTCCTCATCCTTAAAGTAGAAAAGGAAGAGCACGACCATCAGGGCGCAGCCCACCGTCACGTAGATATCGGCAACATTGAACACCGGAAAGTCGATCGGGCTGAAATAGATGAAATCGACGACAAACTGCTGGCGGACACGGTCGATGAAATTACCGATCGCGCCCGAAAAGATCAGCTCACACACGAGCAGCAGCGGCAGAAAATGCCGGTCACCCTGCGGGATGCGATGCACGACATAGACGATGCCGCACAGCACCACGACCGTGATGATATAGAAGAAAACCTGCGCGCCCTGCAGGCTGCCGAACGCCGCACCGCGGTTCTCGATATACAGCAGGTAAAGCACATTCCGGATGATCGGGACACGCTCCGCCCCCATCAGATGCTCCACCGCAAGCTGCTTCGTGAACTGGTCAAGCCCAACCAGCACCAGCGCCAGCAGCAGAAAAATACCCCAACGTTTCGAATTCTCTTTCATCTTACTCCTTCATAATCGCCCGAAGCCCCTCGAGCATCTGCGCATCCGACACCGCATGATCGATATACGCCTCGCCGAGCTGCCGCAGCAGGATGAAGCGCACATGACCATGGTCCATCTTCTTGTCCTTCCGCGTCGCCTGGAGAATCTCCTCCTGGTCCATCGCCCGGCAGCGGGTTTCAAGACCGACCGCCACCATCAGATGTTCAATGCTGTCGACCTCTGCCGTCGTCAGCGTCCCGGAAATCTGCATCGCCGTGAGACAGCCGAACCCCACACACTGACCATGGCTGTAGCTGAAGTTCGAGCACTTCTCGATCGCATGCCCCAGGGTATGACCGAAGTTCAGCAACTGACGCTCCCCCTTCTCGGTCGGATCGACCTCGACCACCGCACGCTTGATGAGATTACTCTGGTAGACGGTCTCCATCAGCACGGCCATATCCCGCGCCTCGAGCTCCGCCTGATGTGCATTCAGGTAGTCAAAGTAATCACGACTCTTGATAAGGGCGTGCTTGATGACCTCCCCCATACCGGAGGCATACTGGATCGCATCCAGACTCCGAAGCGTCGCCACATTACTGTAGACGAGCGACGGCATATGGAAGGCACCGACCATGTTCTTATAGGCACGGAAATCGACACCCGTCTTTCCGCCGATTGAGCTGTCGACCTGCGAAAGCAGCGTCGTCGGAATCTGAATGAAACGGATCCCGCGCATATACGTCGCCGCCGCGAAGCCCGTCATATCCCCGATGACACCACCACCGAGTGCGACGAAGACATCATTCCGATCGAAGCTCGCCTCGACCGCCGCCGCGTAGATCTCCGCGATGGAATCCGTATTCTTATGCTCCTCCCCCGGCACCAGCACCAGCTCATGAAGCACACGGAAGCACGGACGAAGCGCCGCGCGCACCTCCTCGAGATACAGCGGTGCTACATGCTCATCCGTCACGATCAGCGCACGCCGCTCCCGAAGCCCCAGCGTCTCTACAGCCGCTGCCAGCCCCGCGAAACTCTCCTCGATATAAATCGAGTAGGAAAAAGCCCCCTGATACATCACATCTAATTTTCTCGACATCTAACCGTCCCCCTGCAAAAACTCATTTCATTTTATCATACCGGAGCCATAAAATACAGTTCTGAAAATTACTCACTGAGATGCCGTACAGTTACATCGTTATAGTTGAGACGTAACAGTTCAACCACTCTGGCTCTTCTAAGGAGTTTGAGTCACTCCTCATTCGCCCACCCCATGAAATCCATGGCTTCTTGTATGCATTGGTCCCGCTCCAGCTCATGAGGAGTTCTCAAACTTCTGCCTATTCTAAAACAGCATTAAGAAAATTTACACCGGCGTCCATCAAAACAGCATCGTTGGCGTTGGCGGATTGGGTACACTCAAGAAAACAGCATTGCTGGTGTTGGCAATCCGGGTACATTCAGGAAAACAGCATTGCTATTTTCTATCTTTGAACCCAATTACCCACGTAAAAATCAGTGGATTTTACACAGAACGGCTGGTTTCAGAAAATCGGCATTGTCGGCTTGTAATGTAGATTTTTTGTTTCAGCCCATACTGTGAAAAAAATCAGTGAAACCGGCAATGTAGTTTCTTGGAAATCTTCATTCTGCGAAAAAGCAGCAATGTAGAATTTCTGGATTGCTCGATTTTGTAAAAATCCAGCAATGCTAAATTCTGGAAATCAAGGTATCTGTCAACGACAACAATGCAGAATTTCAGAAATCTGCCCGTTTGTCAACGCTGGCAATGCTGAATTCTGGAAATCAAGACATCTGCCAACACTGGTAAGGCACTGGTAATACTGAATCCTGAAAATAAGTTCATCTGTCAACGCTGGCAATATCACTGGCAATGCTGAATTCTGAAAATCAGATCATCTGCCCATCGCGTGCATGATGGCGAAGGAAACGGATATAGCGTCGATTTTTTTGTTTGCCTGCATGGGGGGCGGGTTCGATATGTAAATTGATAATAGATGTACCATGGGTGGGCAGGCAAACAAAAGAGACGCCCGGTATGGACATCGCTTGAAAATCAGGCGGTGTGAAGAACTTGCCTCGGCTTAGAGCTTTCCGAGCGCGCAGTACTGTGCTTCTGTTGCCGGCCCTCCGGGGCACCTGCCACACAACGTAAAGAGCGGAGGAGCCGAAGCCCCTCCGCCCTGTATCATTTTGATTAAACCCGAAGATTCAGCCCACCGATGTTCACATCAGTGGTCGCTGCCAGAATGTTCTGGAAATCACCGGACAGCTCCACATTTGGCGGTGTCGCGATGAAAATATAGTTCGAAATCTTCTGAAGATTTCCCTCCAGAGAATACGCTGCACCGGATGTGAAGTCGATGATGCGCTGCGCGATCTCCATATGAAGGCCCTCCATATTGAGAACGACCGCCTTGCCCTGAAGCAGATAATCACAGATCTCTCGGGAATCGTCCATCGAGGTCGGCTTGATCATGGTGACCTCCATACCTCTATGTGCCGGCTGCGGCTGCGCCTGTGACTTTCTGGAGAAAAGTGTCGGCTTTAACGGACGGTCCTCTGCTCCGTCGTCGTCCATATCCTGCGACTTCGATCTCGAGAAGATATTGCCACCACGCTGTGGCTCGTCCTCATAATCGTCGTCATAGTTATAATCATCGTCGAGATCGTAATCATCATCCTGATCGACGCGCATGGATTTCATGATATTACTGATAAAGCTCATTTACTTAACCCCCGTGTACACGCAGTTTCCCTACTATTCATAAGGTCTATTTTATACAATTATCTTTGCTTGTCAATAAATACAGCTCCGTGTTTTGATACGAAAACACAGAATAGTGAAATTTTACATCATTTTCACTTTTTGTAAAGGTCTATTCGGATGCTCGACCGATGTTTTTCAGAAGAAACAATCTTCCGGGAATCCGAATCCATTCACCGGATGTCGTCTGTATACAGACGACAAGGATGCTCCCTGCGTAACATATATGAAAAATCACTGGTAAACGAGCTGTCCGTCCTTCACGAGTGACGCATTCAGCACGATATGATCATAGACCGAGATGCCGTAATCTGTATTCTCTGCGACGATGATGTAATCCGTGTTCTGCTCGATCGGCACGATCTGCCGGAAGATACAGTAACCACGGTTGATGTTGTAGACACCCTGCAGGGACTTCACCGGTCCCACCGGATAGGTCTGCGTCGAATCGAGCTGCCCGCTCGTCGCTGCCTCCGGTCGCACGAGGATGTTATTCGTTCGGATCGAACTCGTAGCACTGTCATCCGGAATGCTGAGGTAGCAGTACTGATCATCGATACGGTAGATGTCCGTCGGTACGAACTCGACGGAAGCACCGGAACCGTCCTGTGCCACGGTCTCCCGATAGAAGCCCGTGCTGCCATCCGGTCCCGTCGTCTTAAACGCCTTCGGCACGATGTAGAAGTCCTTCTCCGTGACCGCGGTCACCGGAATCTTGAGTCCCTTCTGATCATTCGTCACGATGTCAAACTGGATGAAACGCTCGTCACAGAACTGCTCCATCAGCTCGGTGAAATCGAGCTGACCGTAGCTGTTCCCATCCTTCCCCGTGAAGACCTGAAGCGCCGCACTCACCGTCAGATCCGATTCCGTAAAGTGAACCTTTACCTTCTTCACATC
This sequence comes from uncultured Oribacterium sp., assembly GCA_937927445.1. Classification (GTDB taxonomy): domain Bacteria; phylum Bacillota; class Clostridia; order Lachnospirales; family Lachnospiraceae; genus Oribacterium. The sequence continues at coordinate 11,462 of CALAOB010000013.1, forward strand.
CTGGTACTTCGCCTTCGCCTCATCATCGAGCTGGAAAACGAGACTCCACTTCTCGCTCGTGATCAGCTTATAGACCGGCTGTCCGCTCTCCATCAGGGCACCCGGTTTCGTGATGTTCCGCTTATACCCGCTCATCGTGAAGAGATCCGCGGTCACGGCATCGGCCGTCAGCCCCTCATCACCGTCGATGGCATAGGACACCACCCCGGCCTGATCAGCGCTCACCCGCACATAGTTGATGCCGAGCTTCTGAAACACATCATCGAGGTCCTGCGCACTCGACACACTGGAATACTCGAGCGCAGACGCGTCGAGCGAGTATTTCGTGTTATACAGTGCAGAGAAATTACTGTTTTTGAAGGACTGTGAAAACTGGGACAGACGATAGCGGATATCCGAGATCTGCTCACTCGTCATCTCCGTCGTGAGCTCCGGATGCTCCTTCAGATAGGACTGGAGTGCACCGGTTTCATCGATGGTATAGACATCACTGCTGACGGCCACTCTCCGGCCATCCTGGATATAGTAGTGCACATAGCCGGAGCTCGTGGCATTCACGGCCTGCTCCTGCCGGATGGCGATACCGGTATACTGCTGGTCACGGACAATGCTCCCCTTCTGGACCTCATAATATCGGATCTGGTCACGGGAGACATAGGAGTATACACTAAAAACAATGTAGAGAAAGATAATCGCGAAGATTATCATCCCTACATTGAATTGAAATGGTCTTCTGTATTTAGCTGTAGATTTTACTTGCTGTTTAACGGCCATTGTGAACTGTGGATTAAAGCGCGATCGCTACATCCTTCTTCACGCTGTCAGGAAGCTCATCGGCATCCATCGATACGCTCAGTACGAAGGTTACCTTGTACTTATCGCCGAGATCCTCTAAGCGCTTGATGCAGTTTGTGATATCTGCGCCCTCAAGAGAAGAAAGCTTAAGGAAGCTGTCCAGGAACATGTACTCGAGGTCGTGATCCTGAGAAATAATACCGCTTACGAAGCCGATGAACGCATCTTCGGAATCGATTGGGAACTCATTTACGTTAATAAGACGGATCTTATTACTGAGCTCATACATATGCTGTGCCGACTTATCGAGGAAATCAACGCTGCCGTTGGCTTCCTTCACTACTGAGTTTGCCTTATCAAGAAGCTGCTTGGTCTTACCTTTGCCTCTCTTGCCTACAATCAACTGTACCATAGTCAAGTACCTCCTAACTTTTGTGGCTTTAGTATAGCTCATTCGGGGGTCTAATTCAAGGAGCAATCACAGAACATGGCTTCTAAAAAACGGGGTTTAACTCAGTGGATTTTCTCCAGAAGCATCGTCATATTGGCATACAGATCATCGCGGGTTTTCGCCTTCATGACAGTGCTGATATACTCTTCGCCGGTGGCCTCTTTTTCGGTCGCCTGGGTGAGGCAGTAGCCGGCGGCCTTCGTGGTGCCGGTCTTTCCGCCGAGGACACGGAGGCCGTCCGGGGTCGGGACTTCACCGAGCATGTACTTGTTCGAGACGGTCCACTCCTGCTTCTTCGGCATGCCGTTTGCGTCCTTATACTCCGGGTCGTAGTGCACGCTTCCGACGATCTCGCGGAAGGCGTCGTACTCGAGGGCCGCGTGCATCGTCAGGTAGATATCATACGGCGTCATATAGTGATTCTCGTCCGGGAGTCCATTGACGTTTACGAAGTGGCAGCCGGTGGCACCGATCTCCATCGCGGTTTCGTTCATCATCTGGACGAAGGTATCGACGGAGCCGGCGGTGGCCTCCGCGACGGCGACCGCGGCATCATTTCCAGACGGCAACAGCATACCATAGAGAAGCTCCTCGATGGTGAGGGTCTCCCCCGGGTGGACATAGGCCATGGAGGATCCGGAGACGTTGATCTTCGAGTTCTGCGTGACCGTGAACTCCTGCTGCAGGTCGTCGACATTCCGAAGGCACACGAGCGCCGTCATCACCTTCGTGATGGACGCCGGATAGGTGCGGACATACGGATTCTTCGAGACGAGCACCTGTGGATCATCGCCCTCGTTTGAGACGAGGAGGGCCGCTTCCGCCGTGAGGCCGTCTGCCCCGACCGTCTGCTTCGCATCCGGGAGCGCGAGGCCCTTCGAGAAGCCGTCGGCGTGCTTTCCGGAGACATCACTGACACTGACCGCGTTCATGCGGGTGAGTCCCATGCGGATGTCGTAGCTGTGCTCCAGCTTTTTCCGCCCGCAGCCGGCGAGCGGCATCATCAAAAATACGCATAAAAGAACCGGAAGGAGTCTTCGCTGGAAGCTCCCTCCGGATATTTTCATGCTGCGATCCCGATTCTTTCGATTCTGTCTAAGCATGTATCTGTTTATCTCCTGAATAATCTTCGATTCTCTGCTGCATCCGCGTGGTCTCCGCGCATACCTGTACGCGGGGATGCTGACTGCGGTCTTCATCCGGGTGTCGTCCCTCGTGAAGCCAATGTCTCCATCAGATGTTCCGCCACTCGAGATCGCCACGCTCCAGCGCCTTGATCAGAAGCTCGGCGGTCGCGAGGTTCGTTCCGATCGGGATGTTGTAGCTGTCACACAGGCGAACGACGGAGTTGACCTCCGGCTCCTCTGCCTTTACATGCAGAGGGTCCCGCAAGAAGATCACCATATCGAGGTTTCCCTGCTCGATCTGCGATGCCAGCTGACGGGCACCACCCGTCTCTCCCGGCAGGAATTTATGAATACGAAGATTCGTGACCTCCTCGATGAGGAGTCCGGTGGTACCGGTTGCATAGAGCTCATGCTTGCTCAGGATACCACGGTAGGCGATGCAGAAGTTCTGCATCAGCTTCTTCTTTGAATCATGTGCGATTAATCCGACATTCATTGTTTAGACCTCTCTGATCTTACGTTTTCTTTTTACAACAGCGAAGCAGGACGTCCTTGCGAAAAGGAGCGTCAACTTACGCACGATCGCTTCTCTGCAATGCTACATTCAATACGATGCCCATACCGGCATAGACGGAAACCAGTGAACTTACGCCTCTCGAGAAAAAAGGAAGTGTGATACCGGTATTCGGGAAGATTCCCGTGGTGACCGCAATGTGCGTATACGTCTGAAAGCCGATCCATGCCATCATGCCGACACATATCAGACGTCCACTTAAATTTCGCGCCTTCCTTGCTATTATAAGACATTCTACGATAATCAACAAGAATAATATGATAATTATCATCGCTCCGCGGAAGCCAAGCTCCTCTCCTACGACCGCAAAAATGAAGTCATTATCCTCCTCTGCGAGGAAATTACCGTTTTTTACGGAGAAGATGGAGTTGTTGTAGAGGCCCTTGCCCGTCAGCTTTCCGGAGCCGATCGCCATCATGGAGTACATCTGCTGGTAGAAGGTCTGGGTGTTCTCCGACGGGTTCAGGAAGGTCAGAATACGCTGTGCCTGATAGCCACGGAGCAGCGGGATCTTATCATAGAGACCCGACCGGAACAGATAGACGAAGATCAGGGCGAAGGGAACGATGGCGAGGAGCACACCGAGGATCCAGCGGAAGCTGATATTCGACGCAAAGACCATGGCCGCCACGATGATCGTGATGATGATACTCGTACTCAGGTTCGGCTGCAGAAGGATCAGCAGGATCGGGATCGTAAACCACACGAAGGCCATGAGGACGATGTGCGGCAGGTTGATCTGATCCTTCGCCCGCTGAAAATAGGCCGCGAAGAACACGATGAGTCCGATCTTCACAAACTCGGCCGGCTGGACCTGACCGATGACCGGCAGCTGGATCCAGCGGACCGCATCGTGTCCGGCGGCGGTTCCGTAGATCAGAACGCCCGCAAGGAGCAGGACGCAGAACATATAGATCAGGTTCGCCTGCTGCACGATCCAGCGATAGTCCACGAGCGACAGGGCGATGCAGATCGCGAGCCCCGCGAAGGAGCCCAGGATCTGACGCACGACCTGTACGTCCTGGAAGCTCTCGGCACCGACGGCCGAGCGCATGACGAGCACGCCGAAGATGTTCAGCACGATCATGTAGAGGACGAGCCGGAAATCATAATGCTTAAAATTGTAATCAAACCTCATAAGTCTACTCTTCTATGAACTGCTCTTCTATGAAGGACGGCCTGCGCTGCCGTGTGTGCCGGTTCCAGAGGAAGCAGGCACACACAGCGCGGCAGGTGACGATGCTTAGTCGGAAACATTGACTGAGGAAACGTAGGACGCATCCCGTGAAAGGATGGCCTCGAGACTGTCCTTGCCATAGCAGTAATTGTATACGTTGTTTGCGAGACTCGCGGCGTTACCGGAGGAATATCCGTACGGGATGTTCACGGTGACGGCGATCTCCGGGTTGTCATACGGCGCGTAGGAAACGAAGACCGCGTGGTTACCACGATCCTCACGCTCCTGGGCGGTACCGGTCTTACCGGCGATCGGGATGTTCTGACCGCTGAAGACGTTCTTCGCGACACCTTCCGTGATCATCTCGCGGAGTCCCGTCTGGACTGCATTCCAGGTCACCGTGCTGAACTCGAGCTGGTCCTTCACCTTCGGCTCGATCGTGCGGAGGACGTTGCCGTCGGAATCCGTCACCTTATCGAGGATCGAGAGGTCAAAGACCGTGCCACGGTTTGCGACGGCGGTGATATAGCGGGCGAGCTGCACGTTGTTGTACGCGTGATTACCCTGACCCATCGCAGAACGCTCCGGATCGTAATCCGAGATGTGCGGCTTCGTCTCATCGATTTCGACGCCCGAGAGGGAATCGAGTCCGAAGGCAGCCGCGTACTTCGCAATCCGTTCGAGACCGAGGGTCTGGCTGTAGATGCCGTTCGGGTCCGTCGCCAGGCGATGGCCAACCTCCGCGAAGAAGAAGTTACAGGAGTTCTTGATACCGTCGATGATATTCTCCTCGCCGTGCTTCTCCGGATAGATCCAGCACTTGATGTTCGGTACGACTTCCTTATAGATACCCGTACAGTCGATGATGGTCGAGAGGTCGATGACGCCCTCTTCCAGCGCGGCGATCGAGGTGATCGGCTTGAAGGTCGAACCAGGCGCGAGCTGGGTCTGGGTCGCGTTGTTGAGGAGCGGCAGGGACAGGTCCTTGTTCACCTTCGCGAGGTAGTCGCTGTCCGTGATCCGGTTGTTGTCGAAGCCCGGATAGGTGACGAGAGCCCGGATCTTTCCGGTCTTCACATCCGTCACGACGACTGAGCCGTTGCATGGATCCAGCGCGAGCTGTGCCGGGGTCAATGCAATCTGCCGGACCTTCTTCACGAGGAAGGTATAGGCATAGTGTGCGTCACCGGTCGAGAGCTGAAGATACGCCTGCGCATCCTCCGGGAGCACGCCCTGCTCGAAGAGTGCCATCAGTAAGAGATAGCCCTGGAGGGTGTTGTCCGCGATCGCGTACTTATAGAGGACCTTATCAAAATCCGTATCGTCCCGGAGACGCTCCATCAGCTGCTCGACGAGGAGCTGGTAGATGTTTTCGGTATCATAGTAGTCCTCGGAAAGGGACAGCTTCGAGGTATCGAGCCATGCCCCCTCGATGCCGGCGATGATGAAGTCGTGGAGACTGATGGTGTCGTTTCGCCATGCCTGGTAGGCCTCCGAATCCTTGAACGTCTGATTCGAGCTCTGAATCATGCCCGAAGCATCGCTCAGAAGGTAGTCATAGATGTAGACGATGAAGGCCTGCATATCCTTCGGAAGCGCATTCAGATCACTCGTGCTCGGGTTCAGGAGCTCGTTCTCGATGCGCTGAAGGTTCTTCTCCTTATTACTGCTGAAGATGTCCGCGATCTGGCGCTCGGCGCTGCCCGGCGTCGCCTGGGCGAAATGGCCGGAATCCAGCACGTTATTATTGATGAGCTGGAAGTAGGCGTCCTTCACCGGGATGGTGATCTGGGACTGCTTTACGTGCGCATTCTGCGGAGCATCCGACTCGACGATCTTCGAGGCGAGAATGCCGGCCAGCTCCTGCTCGAGCAGGTGGTAGATTGCGATCTGGTCGTTCGCGGAGATGGTGGTATAGATATCATTGCCCGCCTTCGCCTCGGATTCCGAGACGACCTCGAGGACAGAGCCGACGGAGTTCAGGTACATCTCGCGGTAGCCCTTCTGGCCCTTCAGCTCGGACTCCATGCTCTTCTCGAGACCCCAGACACCGACGGTGTCGTTCAGCTCGTAGCTCTCATCGGTCTTTCGGAGCTCCGCGAGCTGGTCCTCCCGGACCTGACCGGTATAGCCGACGATGTGGCTGAGATACGGCGCATAGTTGTACTTTCGCACGGAAACATTTTCGATATCGACGCCCTGCAGCTCCCCCTTCGCCTCGAGGATCTCCGCCATGCACTCCTTCGACACGTTCTTTACGATGGTCGTGGTCTGGTAGCGCTGGTAGGCGGTGAGCCGCATGGTGAAGAAAATATTGATCATGTCGAGGGCGGTCTCGTCATCGAGGACGACAGCCATGCCGTTTTCATCCTTGATGTTATCGAAGCGGTAACGACGCTTCGAGGTGTTGAAGGCCTCCCGTGCACTGACGTCAAAGTCCTTCTCGCTGAGGTCGGAGACATTGCGCCCGCGGATGTTCGCGATGAAGCGCTTCCGGTCATTTTCAGAGCTCGTCGTGAACTGAAATTCATGATTCTCATCGAGCCTGATCTTATACTGTCCGTCGACGGAATAGCCGTACTTCTCGATGATCTGCGTCAGGTGATACAGCATCAGATTCCGGCGGTTGATGCCCTTATCCGTCGTGTCGTAGGCCCCGTTGTCGGCGATCGTGATGTTGTACTGAAGCTCGTTATACGCGAGGAGACGACCGTCGCGGTCATAGATATTGCCCCTCGTGCCGACCGTGGTCACCTTCGTCAGGGTACGGTTCTGGTAATCCGAGAGGTACTGATCTCCGTTCACGATCTGGAGCTCGAACAGGCGTCCTGCAAGCACCGCAAACAAAATCGTGAAAATCAGCCCCAGTGCAAAGAGACGGGAGCTGACGAAACGGATGATAAATTCTTTAACTGCGCTCAGTAATTCCTTGAACAATGAAGACTCCTCTAGCGTTCGATCCGCTCATGGGCGGAGAAGAAGAAACGGTACAGTACCAGTGTGACGAGTAGTGAAAATACGATGGATGGCAGTACGACGTGCAGTCCATAGTACAGAAGATTCAGCTTCAGTCGGATCAGGAAGCGGAACATATAGATGTAGATATGGTAGATCAGGAGATTGAACACGCACATGAACATCGGCAGGGTGATGTACTCTTCGTAGTAGAAGCGGCTGAAGAAGCCGTTGAGATACCCGATCAGGACGAAGACGAGGCTGTAGAAACCGAAGGGACCGGAGTAGAACAGGTCCATCAGGAGGCCGGCGCCGAGTCCGTAGATCATCCCCGGCAGGCTGCCGTGCAGGAAGCCGAAGGAGAAAGTCAGGATCAGCAGCAGGTTCGGGGAAGCGGCGAGAAACGGAATCAGCGGAAATACGCTGGTCTGAATCAGGAACGCAAGCCCCAAGGATGCGATATAAAAGAGGATACGAAGACGCTGCTTCGTCTTCCGCTTCAAAGGCTTCCATTTCGGTAATTTTCGTTTCGTAACTGCGTTCATATCCTATCCGACCTCACCCTGCATTCTCGTCTGTGCTCTCGTCGGCGGCACTTGTCTGGCCGGTGATGTCGCTGAGCGGTGTCAGCCCTTCCATCCCGGACCACTGTGAAGACGCCTCCTTGGACGCGATGCTCTGCCCGTCTGCGGCAGTGGCACTCTCCTCGGCGGCAGCACTCTCCTCAGCAGCCGCGCTCTCCTCAGCGGCAGTACTCTCCTCGGCGGCCGTTGTGTCCGTCAGGTTCTTCATCAGGACATCCTGCCCCTCATTCGTGTCGAGGAAGTGGTCGGACTTTACATCCTTCAGCACGAGGACCTCGGTGAGATCATCGAAATCGGCTGCCGGGATCAGATAGCCGGTCTTCATCAGCTTCTTCTCGTCATCCTGGATATCGACGGCATAGCCGATGAGGATCCCCGGCATGAACTTCGAGGAGATGTTGGAGGTGACGATGCGGTCACCGTCCTTAATCGTCGCGTCCTTCTGCATGTCGGTGATGCGGAGCCGTCCCTGCTGGTAAAGGGTCAGGTCGCCGGCGACGATGCAGGTGCTGCTCGACTGCAGGCACATCGCAGAAACGCGGGACTCGTCGTCGATGATGGAACGGACGGTCGCGTAATTCAGGCCGACGTCGGTCACGATGCCGACGAGTCCGCCGTTCGCCATGACGTTCTGATCGACACGGATGCCGTCCTGGGAGCCCTTATCGATACGAAAGACCTGGAACCAGTTCTCGGAATCCTTTGCGATGACGCGGGCGGCTACCTTCTCATACTGAAGGTAATCCTGATCCAGGGCATAAAGATCACGGAGGCGACTCAGCTCGCCCTCGTTCTGGGCGAGCCGGTTGTTCTCCTCCGTGAGCAGGTCGATCTGTTCATTTAAGCGCTTGTTCTCCTCCTGTACGGCCTTCAGGCTGCGATGATCCTCGAGCTCCTCATAAAGCCCGTAGCCCACGCGGTTCACGCCGGTCTGGAGCGGCACCAGCACATAGCCGATGGTGTTTCGGATCGGGTTCATGAGACCGTCCTTTACACTGGAAAGGACGATCATCATGACGCATAGTACCGTAAGAACAATAAAGATATATTTACTCTTCCTGTTTTCCACTGATTAATTCCTGTTCTCTGAAGCTGATATAGCGATGGTCGCCGATGATGACATGATCGATGAGGCGGATCCCGACGAGCTGTGCGGCCTTTTCCAGCTCACGCGTGAACTGGATATCCTCCTCCGACGGTGCCGGATCTCCGCTCGGGTGATTGTGCACCATGATGAAGCAGGCGGCATGAATGCCGAGCGCTTCGATGAAGATCTCCCGTGATGAAATCGCAGAACGACAGCAGGTGCCGGTCGAAAGGAGCTTATCCTTCAGAAGCTGCATCTGGTAGTCGAGGTAGAGGATGCGGACGACCTCATGATCAAGATACCGGAGGTCCTCCATATAGTACTCTGCCACCAGCTCAGGGCGCGAAAACACGGTATGCTTCACTCTCTTCGCCCGCTGCCAGATGCGATGCGCGATTTCACCGACGACGCTGAGCTGAACGGCCTTCACACGGCCGATGCCCTCCACCTGCCGGTACTCCTCCGGCGTAAAGTGCATCATCCCGACGAGTCCGTCAAATTCCGGATTCATCGACAGCACCTTTTCTGCCACCTCCAGCACCGTGTGATTCTTCGTGCCGGTGCGCAGCAGGATCGCGAGGAGCTCTGCGTCGGTGAGGCTCTCCGCCCCCAGCGTCATGCACTTCTCGTACGGCATCTCCTCAGGTTTCAGATTATTCCATTTACTACACATATTTACTCCTTGTCCCAGGGAAGAACATGGAGCCCACGATGCCTTATTCTAACATAAAGCGGCAAAACCGTAAACGCCTAAGAGTTTACGGTTTTGTGATGATTCTGTGTCTTGTTTTTTAATATTTAAATCGTGATGAGGCCCTTTTCCAGCATCTTCTGTACGGACATCATGATGCCGAGCTTTCCGTGGTACCAGGTGAGGCCGCCCTGGAAGTAGACGTTGTACGGTGCACGGATCGGACCGTCGGCAGAGAGCTCGATGGAGCTGCCCTGAACGAAGGCACCGGCCGCCATGATGACCTTGCTGTCGTAGCCCGGCATATCGTCCGGATACGGGGTGACGAAGCTGTCGATCGGTGCGGCTGCCTGGATGCCCTGGCAGAACGCAACCATGGCCTCCTCGGAGCCGAGGGTGATGGCCTGGATGATATCGTAGCGGGTGGTGTCTGCACTCGGGTGGCACTGGAAGCCTAAGCGCTCATACACCTTTGCGGCGAAGATGGCGGTTTTCTCAGCATTGGCCGTGATCACCGGGGACATGAAGAGGCCCTGGTAGAACAGCTTGTTGTTATCGAGGGAAGCACCGACCTCCTTACCGAGGCCCGGGGTCGTGAGGCGTACGGCTGCACGCTCCACGCAGTCCTTCGTGCCGGCGATGTAGCCGCCGAGTGGCGCGAGTCCGCCGCCCGGGTTCTTGATGAGAGAGCCTACGACCATGTCGGCTCCGTACAGGGACGGCTCCTCACGGCGGGTGAACTCACCGTAGCAGTTATCGACCATGCAGATCACGTCCGGCTTTAGGGACTTCACGAAGGCGATGAGCTCGCCGATGCTCTCCGGAGAGAAGGTATCCCGGCTTGCGTAGCCCTTCGAGCGCTGGATCTCGACGAGATGCGTACGCTCGTTGATGGCGGCACGGATGCCGTCGTAGTCGAAGCCGCCGTCCGGCAGCAGGTCGACCTGACGGTACGTGATGCCGTACTCGGCGAGGCTGCCGGTGGATGGGCGGATGCCGATGATCTCCTCGAGGGTGTCATACGGGCCGCCGGCCGGACAGAGGATCTCGTCCCCCGGACGGGTGTTGCCGGCGAGGGCGATGCCGAGGGCGTGGGTGCCGGAGGTGATCTGTGAGCGGACGAGTGCATCCTCGGTGCCGAAGACATTGGCATACACCTGCTCGAGGGTATCACGACCGATATCGTCGTAGCCGTAGCCGGTGGTGCCATAGAGATGCGCCTCGGATACGTGCGCGTCCTGGAAGGCCTTCACAACCTTCAGCTGATTGTACTCGGCGATGCTGTCGATCTCTGCGAAGCGGTCGCGGAGGTCGGCGAGGGCCTCCTCACAGAGTGTATATACTTCTTCCTTTATGCCCAGTGCGCGGAACATGTCTCGATTATCCATTCTACTATCTTTTCCTTCTTATATTCAAAATTCTGAAGCTCGACCCAGTGGACGTCGCGTTCGCGGCGAAACCAGGTGAGCTGGCGCTTCGCATAATTCCGCGAGTTCTGCTGAATCTTAGCGACAGCCTGAGCCATTATAACACGATTCTCCGAGGTTTCAAGCGGGAGGGCCCGGAGTTCCGCCTCGGAAACCACGGATTTCGAGGCTTCTTCAACGGAAATCCCCTTCTGATACGCGAGGATCGTGTCGAGCGCCGCGAGGACCTCGCGGTAGCCGATCCCCTTCATCGAGGTGCGCTCCGGCGGCAGGTTCCGGGCACGGAGCCGGATGCACTCGTCGAGGAGGCCGTCCGACAGCATCCCCTCGACGCGCTGGTTGATACGCGCGTAGAGCTTCTCCCGTTCGTCATTCAGGACGAAGAAGACACTGTCGTAGATGGCGGTCTTCGTCCTCTCCTCTTCGTTATGGGCAGAGATCGGGGTGCCGTGGAGCTCGTAGAAGCTGAGGGCGCGGATCACGCGACGGATATTGTGGGCGTGGATCTTTTCGGTCGACGCCGGGTCGACCTCACGGAGGCGTTCGTAGAGCTGCTCTGCTCCGCCCGGCTGGTCGGCGATCGCCTGGAGGCGGGCCGATACTTCCTGATGCTTCGTATCATCCTCTTCCGTGAAGTCGATGCCATAGAGAAGCGCCTGGATATAGAAGCCGGTACCGCCGACGAGGATCGGGATATGGCCGCGCCGGTAGATGCCGTCGATCGCTTCCGACGCCATCTGCTGGAAGGTCTGCACGTCATAATCGGTGTCGACGTCGATGACGTCGATGAGGTGGTGCGGCACACCGTCCATCTCCTGCGTCGTCACCTTCGCGGAGCCGATGTCGAGGCCGCGGTAGACCTGGACGGAGTCCGCCGAGACGATCTCACCGTCTATGGCCTTCGCCAGCGCCACCGAGGTGCTCGTCTTCCCTACGGCGGTCGGGCCGGCGAGGATGATGAGCGGCTTTTTACTGAAATCAATATTCATTTCATAATTCCTTTCGGCCAGGGTGAATTACTGTAGCAGTTCAGTCAGGGGCCCGGAGGGGCGGCAACGGAGGCACAGTACTCCGAGATCGGTTCAATCTAAGCCGGGGACCCTAAGCGGCACTAGGCCCTCTGCAATCGCTGA
>CALAOB010000014.1 GCA_937927445.1 uncultured Oribacterium sp.
GAGTAGATCGTCGGCAGCGTCAGATGTGTATAAGAGACAGCGAGAGCGTCGCGGAGAAGCTCCGCTCCTTCTGCGCCGTGCCGAAAACCTTCGTACACGACGACCAGCCACACGCCTTCACGATCTCGATGGGCTACGCCGAGTATCCGACCCAGACCAGTACCCGTGAGGGCCTCATGCGCTACGCCGACGCCGCGCTCTACGAGGTGAAGCTACACGGCAAGAACGGCTGTCAGGCCTACGAGGACGGCTTCAACGCGATCCGCACCCAGCTCGGCTTCCGGCTGAACGACATCTCCATGAATCTCCCGGGCGCGTTCATCATCTACCGCGCAGATCCGACGGACGACGAGCTTCTCTATGCGAACTGCGAGATGCTCCGTCTCACCGGATGCGACGACATGCCGGCCTTCTTCGACTATACGAAGCGCAGCTTCCGGAACCTCGTCGCCCCATCCGAGCAGGATTCGGTACAGACGAGCGTCTGGACGCAGGTCAATGCAGACTGCGCCGACATCAATGCCTATGTCCGTTACTCGCTCGTTCGCCACGACGGCTCGCAGGTGCAGGTCCTCGCCCATGGACGCATCGTCGAGCACAGCAGCTACGGACGCCTCTTCTACGTGCTCTTCGAGGATGTAGCGAAGCACGAGCAGTATTATAGTGTAAGATAAATAAAATCAGGGGCCCGGAGGACAGGCTCTGAATACCATACGGAGAAACCGTGTATTCAGAGCCCGCCCACCGGGCCCCTGCCTTATCTTCTGTTTACAGACTTCTCAGCTCCGCGCTGAGCTCTTCGTTCGCGCTGTAATCCACCGGCGTGTCGATGATCACCGGTACCTTCTCCTCGAAGCCCTTTCGGATCGCTTCACCGAGCTCCGCCGCGGAGTTCACGCGCACGCCCTTGCAGTGCATCGCTTCCGCGAGCGCCACGAAATCCGGGTTCGTGAAATCGACGAAGGCCGCGCGACCATACTGCTCCTCTTCCTTCCACTTGATGAGACCATACTCGCTGTCATGGAAGATCACGACGACGAAGTTCACGCCGAGCCGCACCGCCGTCTCCAGCTCCTGCGAGTTCATCATGAAGCCGCCATCGCCTGTCGCCACCAGTACACGGCGCTCCGGATAGACCAGCTTCGCCGCGACGGCACCCGGCACACCGATGCCCATGCTGGCGAAGCCATTCGAGATGATGCAGGTTTCCGGCTTATAGCAGCCGTACAGACGACCGATCCACATCTTGTGCGCGCCGACATCGGAGATCAGGATGTCCTCCGGATCCGAAAGCGCCTTCCGGATATCCGCCACGATCCGCTGCGGCTTCATCGGGAAGGCATCCGAGTGCACCGCCTCCTCGATGGACTCCTCGAAGCGCTCCTTGATCGCGAAGGCCCAGTTCGGCTCCTCCTTCGCCTCCAGCAGCTCCCCGAGACGTGCGAGCGAGGAATCGATCTCACCGTTCACCTGCACCTCACACTGGTAGTACTTGCTGATATCCGCCTGCCAGTTCGAGATATGCACGATACGGTGATTCCGCTCCGCGTTCCACTTCGACGGCTTCAGCTCCATCAGATCATAGCCGATACAGATGACGAGATCCGCCTCCTCGAAGAGCCGGTTCACATAATCCCGCTGCGGGATACCGATGGTCATCATCGAGTAGCGGTTGTCCGCCGAGACGATGCCCTTCGCCATCATGGTGTTGACGACCGGAATATGCAGCTTCTCCGCGAACGCCGTGATCACCTGAGAGGAAGCATAATGTACGGCATTGTTCCCGACGAAAATCAGCGGCTTCCGTGCCGTGCGGATCGACTCCGCCGCCATCTGGATCTGCGATTCCTCGGCCTCCTGCTGGCAGACCACGTCCTTCATGAGCGGCATCTCGAGCCCGCTCACCTGCATCTTCGCGATATCCACCGGGAGGTCAATGTGGGCGGCCCCCATGCGGCCGGCTCCACCCTCCGCGTACTTGAAAGCGAGACGGACGATTTCATTGACCGTGTCCGGACGCATGACCAGCTTCGTGCGCTTCGTGATCGGCTCGAAGATCTTCGCGAGGTCGAGGTTCTGATGGCTCGTCAGGTGCATCTGATCCGAGCTGACCTGACCGGTGATCGCCACGAGCGGCGCACCATCGAGATTCGCATCCGCCACGCCCGTCACGAGATTCGTCGCGCCCGGCCCCAGCGTCGCGAGACACACGCCTGCCTTCCCGGTGAGACGCCCATACACATCCGCCATGAACGCCGCACCCTGCTCGTGCCGCACCACGACGAAGTGGAGCCGCGGCTCATCCGCGATCGCCTGGATCAGCTCCAGATTCTCCTCCCCCGGGATGCCGAAGATGTACTGGACCCCCTCCGTCACCAGACACTCCACCATCAGTTTCGCCGCTGTACGCATAACACTCTCCTCCATTTCAAGCCTATATCCCATTTCACTGCGCTGCTTTTCCTGAAAGCCCGCCCCTCGGCTCGCGCACCTGACGCTCGAGCCTGAAGCTTCGCCACCAATCGCGGATATACGCGTGTTCACAAAAAGGCGCTCCAGGAAAAACCTGAAGCGCCCTTGCTTTATAATATGAAAATTATATTCATTTGATGCCTGATACATCATCAAGCATTTTTGAATTATAGCACGTGGATACAGATAATTCCATCCGCGCATGATTCCATTCCGGCATCGGAGTTATAACAGAAGCACTGCTCAAGACGAGCAATAGTTCAGCCTGGGTGACTTTGTAACCTGCCTGATTTTCAAGGGATGTCCATACCAGGCGTCTCTTTTTGTTTGCCTGCCCACCCGGGTATACATCGTTTATCTACTTACATATCGGACCCGCCCCATGCAGGCAAACAAAAAATCGGCGCTTGTTTTAGTTCAAGCGGGTGATGCTGTATCAAAACAGCGAAAAACTACTTTGATGCCAATGGTAAGCGGGGATTTGGAGGCCAGGATGCTGCATCAAACCGGAAGAAAATGAAGCTGATGCCAACAAAAATCAAGAAGAATTGAAGCGAGTTGTTGGCATCAGGTAAGAATTCTGCCCTGATGATGCAGCATTTTTCCAAGGCCGCCCAGTCATCATCATTAGAATGTTTCAAAAAGATACAGCATAGGCATGTTGCGTGCTAAAAATCATCGTCATGACTATCCGATAATACTTAGAATCAATGAGCGCAGGCATGGCAAGCTTCAAAAAACATCATCATGCCTACAGCGAGGAAACTCTGAAATTTTAACTGCAGGCATAGTATATACTGTACCCATAAGTGTGGACACAAAATAAAGTAGGCACCCCCATTTATGGA
>CALAOB010000015.1 GCA_937927445.1 uncultured Oribacterium sp.
ATCTGGTACTGCTCGCTCTGCCAGCGCTGAAGGTCCTTCAGCAGCATCTCGAAGCCGGACTTGTTATACGGCGTCACCTCCGCCGTCTCGAAATGGACGCTCAGCTTCGTCTTCAGTGCGCTCAGGTTCGTGCCGAGGGCACTGAAGGCGATCGTCCGCGGCGTGTCGAGCCGCTCCATGATCTGGTCGATGCCGTAGATCAGCTTGTCCGGATCGCGCTCGTCCTTCTCCGCGAGGCCCTGCGCCTCGAGGGTCGCCGCCAGCTTCGCGTGGTGCTGCATCTCCTCCACCCGCGCCTCGAAGCTCTCGCGGAACTCGGTTTCGACCGCCGTGCCCCGCTCCCGGAGACGGTCCGGCTCATCGAGGAAGAGCAGGGTCCGCTCATCGAAATAATCGAGGAGGCTCACCTCCTGCTTCTCGCCGGACGCGCTGCCCGCACGATCGGACGCCGGGTAGATCTCCACGCTGTCCAGGGTGTCGATCGAGCGCTGCGTCTCCGCGTCGAAGGTTCGGATGCCGTCGACCTCGGTGTCCCAGAACTCAATGCGGACCGGATTTTCCGAGGTGAACGGGTAGACGTCGACGATGCCGCCGCGGATCGAGTACTCGCCCATCGCGTCGACCTCGACCACGCGCTCATAGCCGAGACGCGACAGCTTCGTAGAGAGTGCCTCCATCTCCATCGTCATCCCCGGCTCGACCGTCAGCACGGACTCCGAGAAATTCTCCCGTCCGAGCACCCGGTCCATGAGTGCGTCAATGCTGGCGACCACGACACCGCCGTCGTCCTCCATGATGTGCTTCAGCACCTCGACGCGCTGCCGGGTGATGAGCGTTCCCTGGGTATCCGCCTGGTAGAAGAGGAAATCCTTGGCCGGGTAGTACCACGCCTGCTCCGAAAAAGCATGGATGTCGCGCACGAAGCGCTTGCCCGTCGCCTCGTCCTTCACGACCAGCAGCTTCCACGGACGCTTGCCGTTTCCGCTCTTCATCGCCTGTGCTGCCTTCCTGGCATCAGAGGTTGCCGCTGTCGATGAGGTCCGGAGCGCCCGCGCGCCCGTCTTCCAGCTGTGCTGGAGCGACACCAGGAGCTGGGCCTTCACCGGATCCACGGTTCCGGTCACCGCAAGCGGACCCACACCGTCGGTGAGGGCCTGCTGCAGCGCCTGATAGCTTTCGGTTTTCAGAAATGGGTTGATCATCGTACTTCCTCTACTGAGCACATGGAGTGCAGGATCCGGCATGACGGCGCAGTGCCCGATGTGCCGGATCCTGTCCGTCAGAAAACGTAGCGCGCACAGGGCGGCGCTGCGTCGTCGGTATCGTGGGCGCGCAGGCTTACGCCTTCGCGCAGTTCATCGGATTATAGTGATTCATCGCGTGTTCCACGCCCTGGTTCACGATGTCGAGGATGGCGTCCGCCACCGCATCGTAGGTATCCGCCATCACTGCGGTGTCGTTCTTGTCGAACTTCGCGAGCACATGATCCGCGAGGTCCATGTACTCCGGCTTCTGGCCGACACCGACCCGTACCCGCGGGAACTGATCCGTGCCGAGGCACTGGATGATGGACTTGAGGCCATTGTGGCCGCCCGCTGAGCCGCCCTTTCGGATCCGCATGCGACCGACATCAAGGTTGATGTCATCCGACACCACGATGACCTGCTCCGCCGGAATCTTATAGAAGTTTGCGAGCGGCGCGATGCAGTTGCCCGACAGATTCATGTAGGTCAGCGGCTTCACGATGATGAGCTGCTCCGGCCCCGCCGGCGTCATCACCCGCGCCTTCGTATAGACACCCTGAAACTTCGTCTCGTTCAGCTTCAGACCGCCCAGCTTCTCGCAGAGCGCCTCCACCGCCGCAAACCCCGTATTATGACGTGTACCGATATATTTCTTCTCCGGATTTCCAAGACCCGCAATCAGATACATAAATTTCCTCCATGATATATAAAGCATCACAAAAGCGGCACCAGATGGAGAGATTCCCCTCTCCATCCGGTCCCACCGTACAAGCCATAATACCACAAATTCAGTTATTTTCACATCCAGTATATCGAACAAGTGGGCGTAAAAAAGCGCCCGGAGAACTGCCAGTGGCAGCCCTCCGGGCACCCATATAAATCTTAATATCCTTCCGTCTCGGAAATCATCTCCGCCTGATACTTATCCAGGATGATCTCCTGGATCGCTTCTCTGGTCGAAGACTTGATCGGATGTGCGATGTCTCTGTACTCGCCGTCCGCCGTCTTTCTGGACGGCATCGCGATGAAGAGACCCTTCTCACCCTCGATCACCTTGATGTCGTGGATGACGAACTCATTATCGAAGGTGATGGAGACGATCGCCTTCATCTTGCCTTCCTTATCCACCTTGCGGATCCGTACATCTGTTATCTGCATGCTTCGGTCCTCCTGTTACATCTGATATCGTGTATTCTTTTCTACGACGATCTTGATGTCGTCCGGCGTACCGATGTAGGTCGTGTTGGCACGGATCGTATCCCGGCTCTCGACGATGCAGTTCTCGATGACGGTATTGTCGCCGATGTATACATCATTCAGGATGATGGAGTTCTTGATCACGCAGTTGTTTCCGACATAAACCTTACGGAACAGGACGGAATTCTCGACGGTACCGTTGATGATACAGCCACTTGCGAGAATCGAGTGACGCACGTTGCAGTCCGGATTATACTTCGCAGGAGGGTTATCCTCGAGCTTCGTGTAGATACCCGGCAGCTCCTTGAAGAAGAACTCGCGGATGTCACGGTTCAGGAAATCCATGTTGGTCTTATAGTACGCGTCGACGGACGCGATGTTTGCCCAGTAGGTGTCGATCTTATAACCATAGATCCGCTTGACGTTCTTATAGCGTACCAGGATATCGCTGACGAAATCGGTACGATCCTCATCGTGTGCCTTCTCGAGGAGCTCGATCAGCTGACGACGACGGATAACATAGATACCGCAGGAGATGGTGTTCGCGTCGGTCGCGATCGGCTTCTCCTCGAAGTCAACGATACGGCCGTCCTCGTTCATCTTTACGCAGCCGAAGCGGGAAACATCCGTGTTCGGCTCCATGGTCTTCACCACCACGGTGACATCTGCCTTCTTGTTGATGTGATGCTCGAGCACCTTTGCGTAGTCGAGCTTGTAGATGCCATCGCCGGAAGCGATGATGACATACGGCTCATGCGACTGCTTCAGGAAATCGAGGTTCTGATACAGTGCATCGGCGGTGCCACGGAACCAGTCGCTGTGATCTGCAGTGATGGTCGGTGTATAAACATACAGACCACCCTGCTTACGACCGAAATCCCACCACTTCGAGGAGGAAAGGTGCTGGTTCAGAGATCTGGAGTTGTACTGTGTCAGTACAGCTACTCTCTGAACATGAGAGTTCGACATGTTGGAAAGGGCGAAGTCGATGGCACGGAAGGATCCGGCTACCGGCATCGCTGCGATCGCTCTCTTATTTGAAAGCTCCCGCATACGCTTGTTATTACCACCTGCTAAAATAATACCTATCGCTCTCATAATGTTCCGTCCTCCTTAATGATTGCTCCGCCGCTTGCGAGTAATCCGTCAGGATAATCCTCTGCTGTCGTTACGCCATAGATTGCGGTGTTTCTTCCGACCTTTACATTGTCCGGAATCACAGAATTCTCGCCGATGGTGGCCAGCTCTGCGTTGTAAACTCTCTGATCATATACACTCGGCTCGAACTCACCGACACCGATCTCACAGTTCTGACCGATCTTTACGTTCTGTGCGATGACGCCCTTATCGATTCTGGTACCTGCACCGATGGTTGCACCGGACATGATAACGGAATCGTTCACCACTGCACCGGACTCGATGGTAACACCCTCGCCGATGACAGAATTATGGACCTCACCGTGAATCTCACAGCCCTCTGCGATGATGCAGCGCTCTACGTGAGAGTTCTGGGAAATAAACTGTGGTGCCGGGTTCTTCGTATCGGTATAGATCTTCCAGTACTCCTCGTAGAGGTTGAACTCCGGAATGATCGATACAAGCTCCATGTTGGCCTGCCAGTAGGACTCGAGGGTTCCGACATCCTTCCAGTAGCCGTTAAACTCATATGCGAAGATGCGGCTGCCCTTATTGAAAAGATAAGGGATGATGTGCTTACCGAAGTCCTCACCCGGAACGTCCTTGTTCGTGATGAGTGCTTCACGGAGCACCGGCCATGAGAAGATGTAGATACCCATGGACGCAAGATTTGACTTCGGTACCTTCGGCTTCTCCTGGAAGTCGATGATACGGTTATTCTCATCGGTTACAGTGATACCGAAACGGCTCGCCTCTTCCATCGGAACAGGCATCGACGCGATCGTACAGTCGGCATTCATCGCCTTATGGTACTCGAGCATAACCTCATAATCCATCTTATAGATGTGGTCACCGGAAAGGATGAGTACATACTCCGGGCTGTAGTTATCGATATACTCGATGTTCTGGTAGATCGCGTTTGCTGTGCCTGAGAACCAGTCCGCACCGTTCTGCGACTCATACGGCTGCAGAATCGTTACGCCTCCTCTGTTACGGTCCAGATCCCACGGAATACCGATTCCGATGTGGGCATTCAGACGTAAAGGCTTGTACTGTGTCAAAACGCCGACGGTATCTACACCTGAATTGATGCAGTTCGACAGTGGGAAGTCGATGATAGAGTACTTTCCACCGAAGGATACAGCAGGTTTTGCGACATTCTTTGTGAGTACGCCAAGGCGAGAGCCCTGGCCGCCAGCGAGCAGCATGGCGATCATTTCTTTTTTAATCACGTCATCACCTCATTAGTAATATAAGTAGTAGAAAAATATCTAGCTGTACATAGTATAGCACTCTAGGTCCCGCATGTTAACTAAGAAAATGGTTATTTTGACAGTGAAATGACGAATTTTACACAGTGTATTCGTAATAATTACACAATATTGCATATTACGTCGTGTTTGAGAATACAAAAGAAAAAACGCCGGGGCATCGCCCCGGCGCATTGCGCTCATCACTTATTTAGATATCACAGTTACCGACGGTTCTCGGATACGGAACCACGTCGCGGATGTTCGACATGCCGGTGATGTACATTACGGCACGCTCGAAGCCGAGGCCGAAACCGCCATGGCGGGTCGTGCCATACTTACGAAGATCGAGATAGAAATCATACTGATCCATCTCCATGCCCATCTCGTTCATGCGCTTCAGAAGCTTATCGTAGTCCTCCTCACGCTGTGAGCCGCCCATGATCTCGCCGATACCCGGAACGAGACAGTCGACGGCAGCGACGGTCTTTCCATCTGGATTCTGCTTCATGTAGAAGGCCTTGATGTCCTTCGGATAGTCCGTTACGAATACCGGACGCTTGTACAGCTTCTCGGTGAGGTAACGCTCGTGCTCGGTCTGAAGATCCACGCCCCAGCTTACCTTGTACTCGAACTCGTCGTTGTGCTTCATGAGCTCATTCACTGCATCGGTATAGGTCACACGTGCGAACTCGGAGTTCAGAACGTGGTGGAGACGATCAAGCAGTCCCTTGTCGACGAACTGGTTGAGGAAGGCCATCTCTTCAGGAGCATTGTCCAGCACATACTGAATCATATACTTCAGCATATCCTCCTCGCACTGGATGACATCATCGAGGTCTGCATATGCAAGCTCCGGCTCGATCATCCAGAACTCCGCCGCATGACGCTGGGTGTTCGAGTTCTCGGCACGGAAGGTCGGTCCGAAGGTGTAGATGTTGCGGAACGCCTGCGCGAAGGTCTCGCCGTAGAGCTGACCGGACACCGTGAGGCTCGTCTTCTTGTTAAAGAAGTCCTGGCTGAAATCTACCTTGCCGTCCTCGGTCATCGGAACCTGGTCGAGCGGAAGTGTGGTTACCTGGAACATCTCACCTGCACCCTCTGCATCGGAAGCGGTGATGATCGGAGTGTGTACGTATACGAAGCCACGCTCCTGGAAGAACTGGTGGATCGCAAACGCTACCAGGGAACGGATCTTAAATACGGCCTGGAAGGTGTTGGTTCTCGGACGCAGATGGTCGATCGTACGAAGGTACTCGAGCGTATGACGCTTCTTCTGCAGCGGATAGTCCGGAGAGGACGCACCCTCGAGCATGACCTCGTCCGCCTGCACCTCGAACGCCTGCTTCGCATCCGGTGTCGCTACGAGCTTACCCTTTACGATGACGGCCGCGCCGACACCGTACTTCGCCACCTCCTGGAAGTTCGCCATGGTGTCATGGTAAACGACCTGAAGCGGGGTGAAGAAGGTACCATCGGAAATCGTCAGGAAACCGAACTGCTTCGAATCACGGTTCGAGCGGACCCAGCCGCCGACCGTCACTTCCTGATCATAGTAGGCTTCTTTATTCTTGAAAATCTCTCTTAATGTAGTAACTTTCATCTCTAACCTCTGTTTCTATCTCAGATTATCTCAGAAAACCGCGGAAAATCGCGATGATTTAACTGATTATAGCGTAAGGCTTCCCCGTTTTCAATGTCTCCGGCGCTTTCTTTATCTTTATATTTCTGCGTAATTACGTTAAAATAAAGGGAACTATGAACTTTTAACAGGGGAGCTGTCATGCGTTTTATTCATGTTGCGGATGTGCACTGGGGGATGGTGCCGGATGCGGATCAGCCGTGGGGCCGGGATCGTGCCAATGATATCAGGGCGACGTTTCGTCGTATCATCGAGAGGTGTCGGGAGTCGAATGTGGACTGTCTGTTCATCGCGGGGGATCTGTTTCACCGTCAGCCGATGAATAAGGATCTGCAGGAGCTGAACTATCTGTTCGGGACGATTCCGTCGACGCACGTGGTGATCATCTCGGGGGAGCATGATCGGATCGAGGCGAACTCGGCGCTGCTGAGCTTCAACTGGAGTCCGAATGTTCACTGGATCCTCGAGGATACGCCGCAGTCGCTGTACTTCGATGATATCAATACCGAGGTGTTCGGCTTCTCCTACCATACGCGTGAGCTGCGGGAGACGGTGATCGACGGAATCCATCCGGCGGAGGATGGCCACATCCACATCCTGCTGGCGCACGGCGGTGACCGGGACCACATGCCGGTGGAGACAGAGACATTGGCCGCACTGCCCTTCGACTATGTCGCCCTCGGGCACATCCACAAGCCGACCGAGCTCGTCGAGCGCCGTGTGATCTATGCGGGCACGCCGGAGTCGCTCGAGCAGAGTGAGACCGGGGCGCACGGCATCTACGTCGGGGACATCCACCCGATCACGCACCGGATCCAGAAGCTGGAGTTCGTGCCACTCGCGGCGGCGAGCTATGTTCCGCTGCAGATCGCGGTGACGGAGCGCACGTCGAACGAGGAGCTGCAGCGCCTGATCTCCGCGGAGATTGAGAAGCGGGGCACGCAGAATATCTACCGGCTGCGCATCACGGGGAAGCATGATCCGGAGGTGAGCTTCGATCTCGCACCGCTCCGGGAGCGCTACCGCATCGTGACGGTCGAGGACGTGTCCGAGCCACAGTACGATTTCGTCGCGCTGTACCGGGAGCATCCGTCCGACATGATCGGCTTTTACATCCGGAAGCTTCTGCGGGAGAATCCGGATGACATGAGTGAAATCGAGAAGAAGGCGCTGTTCTATGGTATTCATGCGCTGCTGCAGTCGCAGAAAGGAGGTCTGTGATGCGATTGATCGACCTCCATATCGACGGCTTCGGCAAGTTCCACGACCTGGATCTCCGCTTCGCCGAGGGCATGAACATCCTGTACGGGCACAACGAGGCCGGCAAGTCGACGCTGCATGCGTTTCTGCAGGCGATGCTCTACGGGCTCGAGCGGCGGCCCGGCGTCGGGAGCGCCGCGAAGCTGCACAAGAAGTACCGGCCGTGGGATGCGCCGGAGCGTTTCGGCGGGACGCTGCGCCTCGCGCATGAGGGGCAGGTCTACCGGATCG
>CALAOB010000016.1 GCA_937927445.1 uncultured Oribacterium sp.
CAGGAAAGATCAAGATCGGTGAAAAGGAAGTGACAGAGATCACGATGATCGATGATTATAGTGATCACTCCGTTACGATCAATAAGCAGAAGGTAGGAGGAGAGCTCCTTCCGGGCGCCAAGCTTCAGCTGCTTAAAGGAAGCGAGAAGATTGCCGAATGGACAACAACAGATGCCGGATACAGTGTGAAGGTAAAGCCAGGCACATACACTCTTCATGAGGAAAGTGCACCGAGCGGATATAAGAATGCAGCAGATATCACATTCAGTGTAGATGCAGCAGGAAAGATCAAGATCGGTGAAAAGGAAGTGACAGAGATCACGATGATCGATGAATACAGTGACCACCATGTCACGATCAGCAAGACCGACGCGGGTGGTTCCGAGCTTGAGGGTGCAGTTCTTGAGCTGACCGATGGTACGGGAGCACTGGTGGATCAGTGGACGTCTACGACGACAGCGCGTACATTTGAGCTGAAGCCGGGCACATACAAGTTCCATGAGGTTTCTGCGCCGAGTGGTTATCTGGTTGCAGATGATATCACATTCACTGTGGCGATCGACGGAACGATCACCGTGGACGGAAAGGCGGTAGACAAGGTAGTCATGATTGACCGTAAGAAGCCTGAGGAGACGACAGTGCCGGAGACCACACCGGCAGAGACTACACCTGCAGAGACGACGGTGCCGGAGACTACACCGACAGAGACGACGGTACCGGAAACCACACCGGCAGAAACGACGACTCCGAGTGGCGGCGGAGGAGGCGGTGGTGGAAATCATCCGCATCCGCTTCCAGAGACGACACCGGCAGAGACGACGCCTGCGGAGACGACCGTACCGGAAACCACACCGGTAGAAACGACGACTCCGGGTGGTGGACATGGTGGTCCGTCCGAGGAGGTCGAGACCGACGAGTATGGTCGAGTAAGAGGTGCGAACCGTGGCAAGAACAAGAACGGCCAGGATGGCGGTAATGTAAAGGGAGCGAACAGAGGAAAGACGAGAACGGGCGATGAGTCCATGATGTCGATCTTTGGTTTCGGATTCCTGGCAGCCGTACTGGTACTGCTCGGATGGTTCGGTATTCGATTCACGAAGAGAAATCGCCGTTAATGCGGTAGAGTAGAAAGAGAGGGGACAGGCTGTGTAGCCTGTCCCCTCTTTATAAAGTTTATTCCCCGAACAGCTGCTGGGAGTCCAGCATCAGGGTGAATGGTCCGTCGTTCAGGAGCTCGACCTTCATGTCGGCGCCGAAGCGGCCGTGCTCGACGGTCGGTACGTACTTCCGGCACTCGGCCATGAAATACTCGTAGAGAGCATTGGCCTTCTCCGGGGAACCGGCCTCGATGAAGCTCGGGCGGTTGCCCTTCTTACAGTTCGCATAGAGGGTGAACTGGCTCACGACGAGCAGCTCGCCACCGACATCGGCGAGGGAGCAGTTGGTCTTGCCGTTTTCGTCCGGGAAGATCCGGAGGCCGCAGATTTTCTTCACCATGCGGTCCGCGAGCTCCTCTGTATCTGTTTCGGCGACGCCGAGGAGGATGAGAAAGCCGCGGCCGATGTGGCCGATCTGTTCACCGTCGACCGTGACGGAGGCGTGATTGACGACCTGGATGACACATCTCATAGTAGTTTCTCCTGTCTATTTCATGAAGCGCCGGCGCGGACGACGCGGATGTACACTGAAAGCTGACCTAGGGCAAATCTGAGCGTACATCGCCGGCATCGGCGCACGGGCTTCGTATTTACTTGAACTGATTCAGTTCCTTGTTGTAGTGATAGTCAATGCTGGCGAGCGTCGCTTCGATGGCGGCCTGGTCGGCGTCGAGCGCGTCACAGAGGGCCTCGAGCGAGTCGTAGTTGTCGCGGAGCTGGGTGTTGAGGTAGCTCATCAGCATGACGGGATCCTTCGGTAAATTCATCTTCGTCTTCGTTCCTTTCTATGTTGTGAAATGTGGCTCGAAATACTATAATGTTCTGTAATCTGCGGCGCAGGAAGCCGCATCCGAAAGGAGTATAGCATATGAGAGACGAGAATTGTATTTTCTGTAAGCTTGCCAATGGAGATATTCCGACGACCACCCTCTACGAGGACGACACCTTCCGCGTGATTTTCGACGCGAGCCCGGCGACGGTGGGCCACGTCCTGATCATCCCGAAGGAGCATTATGAGGACCTCACGAAGCTGCCGGACGAGGTGGTGGCGCAGGTGATGCCGCTCGCACGTCGCATCGGCATCGCGGAGATGGAGGCGCTCGGCGCGAAGGGTTTCAATGTCGTGCAGAACAACGGCGAGGCGGCTGGTCAGACCGTGCATCATTTCCACACACACGTGATTCCGCGCTACGGCACAGAGGACGAGATGGTGCTCTGGAAGCCGGGCACGACCGACGCGGCGGAGCTCGCGGATACCTGCGAGAAGCTGCAGGCGGCGCTGAATAACGAGCGCTGAGGACATGTCGCTGTGCCCTCGGGCGGACGCGGGCGCTTCACTGCGCCTGGACCGGTGCGATGACGCAGGCGGTTCACGCTGTCTGGGCCAATGCTGGGGGCCGCAGCATAGATGGGAGAATTTCATTCGATGATGACGAAAAAGATCGTGCTGACCGGTGGGGGTACCGCCGGCCATGTCACTGCAAATATCGCACTGATGCCACGCCTGCGGGCGGATGGCTATGAGGTGCACTACATCGGTTCCTACGACGGCATCGAGAAGAAGATGATGGAGCGCGAGGAGGTGCCGTACACAGGGATCTCCACGGGTAAGCTGCGCCGTTACTTCGATCTTAAGAATTTTTCGGACCCGATCCGTGTGCTGAAGGGCTACGGAGAGGCGAAGCGGGCGCTTCGGCAGATCCAGCCGGACATCGTGTTCAGTAAGGGCGGCTTCGTGGCCGTGCCGGTGGTCTGGGCGGCGCATGCCCTGCATATCCCGGTGGTGACGCACGAGTCCGACATGACGCCGGGCCTCGCGAATAAGCTCTGCCTTCGTGCCGCGAGCCGGATCTGCTGCAGCTTCCCGGAGACGACGAAGTCCCTGCCGGTGGGCAAGGCCGTGCTGACGGGTTCGCCGATTCGTGAGAAGCTGCTCCAGGGCACCCGCGAGGAGGGCCTCGCGATGACCGGATTCAGCGGTGAAAAGCCGGTGCTGATGGAGATCGGCGGTTCCCTCGGCTCCGTGGCGATCAACACAGCGCTCCGCGCGATGCTGCCGCAGCTCCTCGAGAAGTACGACGTGATCCACATCTGCGGTAAGGGCAACCTCGACGAGGCGCTCGCGGACACGCCGGGCTACAAGCAGTACGAGTTCCTGTCCGACGGACTTCGGAATCTCTACGCCCTCGCCGACGTCGTGATTTCCCGCGCCGGTGCCAATGTCATCTGCGAGCTGCTGGCACTGAAGAAGCCGAATATCCTGATCCCGCTGCCGCTCGACCAGAGCCGCGGCGACCAGATCCTGAACGCGGAGTCCTTCGAGAAGCAGGGCTTCAGCTACGTCCTCGACCAGCATGCGATGGAGAAGGACTCGACGCTCCTCTCGACGGCCATCGAAACCGTCTATGCGAAGCGCGAGCAGTACATCGCCGCGATGGAGCAGTCCCAGCAGGGAAATGGCGTCGACCAGGTCATCACCGTGCTGCGGGAAGTTGTCGACAGTAAAAAGAAGTAAGACGCCCGCCGGCGTTTCTGAAGGATTCCAGCGCCAGAGGTACGCCCCGCCGGCGGCTTTCGGAAAAGCTCCGGGGAGGCAGGATCCGCCTCGCTCGGCGACGGACGGAATCGAAAATAAATACATCCTGTGCCTCGCTCAGCGAGGCTGGGATATACGAGAGGTTTAGAAATGATTGGAATTATTGGAGCAATGGATGAAGAGGTCGAGAAGCTGAAGGCGGACATCACCGACGCAGTGACCGAAGTACACAACGGACTCACCTTCGTGACCGGTCAGCTGAACGGGAAGGACGTCACCGTGGTGCGCTCCGGCATTGGCAAGGTCAATGCTGGCGCCTGCACAGCGGTGCTGATCGACCGTTTCGCGGTGGACTGCGTCATCAACACCGGCATCGCCGGATCCCTCGACGCCCACATCAATATCGGAGACATTGTCCTCTCCGAGGATGCGGTGCAGTACGACATGGATGCGACGAACTTCGGCTACCAGCTCGGTGAGATCCCGCGCGTCGGCACCATGGCCTTCCACGCGGACGACCGCCTGATCGCTGCCGCAGAGGAGGAG
>CALAOB010000017.1 GCA_937927445.1 uncultured Oribacterium sp.
ATTCAACCAATTCCAGTTAGGACGACCTACCATCTAGTTTTCGGACAGTCTGCCCGCATTCTTTTTAGTTATATCTGATTGAATCATCATATCGTTTGAAATCTTTGAGATGCTGAAGCTTTATCCTGACTTTGATTTATGATGCGTCTATTCCGAAATGAGGTGCATCTGCACCTGTTTTCGGAATAAGATAGTCCTTCCTTCTGAACCGATTCGTAACTGTTTAGGCGAAAGCCCGGAGGACCGGCAACAGAAGCCATACGGAGAGGTCGTGAAGAATAAAAATTCTGCCCCCTAGAAGTACTTAGGGCCATCTCTCCTTGGAACCCTCTGTCAACGCTGAGTTTTCATCAGGAAAACTCAGCGATTGCAGAGGGCTTAGTACTTCTTGGGGGCAGAATTTTAGAGTCTTCCGAGCTCGGAGTACTGTGCTTCTGTTGCCAGCCCTCCGGGCTTTGCCGTACGAACTTCTATGTCAGTTCAACAGCGAATCTGCCATTTTCTATTGTTCTGCCTGCGTTTTACTGATAGAATCCATAGAGATAAATCAATGAAAAGAGGTTTTCAATTATGGCTAATCCAATCGTAACGATTCATATGGACGACGACAAGGATATCAAGCTCGAGCTGTATCCTGAGATCGCGCCGATTACGGTAGAGAATTTCGTAAAGCTCGTAAAGCAGGGCTTCTATGATGGTCTGACCTTCCACCGCATCATTCCTGGCTTCATGATCCAGGGCGGTGATCCAGAGGGCAACGGCACCGGCGGTCCGGGCTGGAACATCAAGGGTGAGTTCTCTTCCAACGGCGTAAAGAATGATCTTCAGCACAAGCGTGGTGTGATTTCC
Source organism: uncultured Oribacterium sp. (assembly GCA_937927445.1). Classification (GTDB taxonomy): domain Bacteria; phylum Bacillota; class Clostridia; order Lachnospirales; family Lachnospiraceae; genus Oribacterium. The sequence goes on from CALAOB010000017.1 coordinate 850, forward strand.
ATGGCGCGTGCGATGGATCCGGACTCCGCTGGTTCCCAGTTCTTCATCATGCATGCAGATGCTTCCTACCTCGATGGTCAGTACGCTGCTTTCGGTAAGGTCATCGACGGCATGGATGAGGTAGACCGTATCGCTTCTACTCCGACCGGCTGGCAGGACGCTCCTGTAGTCGCAGTCACCATGACGAAGGTTACCGTCGAGGAGTAATTCATATCGCTTAAAAAACAGAGTCTCCGACATCCGGAGGCTCTGTTTTTCAGTGAATCTCTATTTAAAAACTTCCTGATGGGGTCAGGTCTCGCTACAGTATGATTCGTGTAGTACTAAACTTGAACTTCAATCAAAACACCCTGGCTGTTTCAGCCAGGGTGTTTTACTACAGTTTCAAATTTACAGCCACATCGATGCCAGTATGCTCTGTAGTGCCAAAACGATCGCACCTCCAAGTCTGGACGATACCTGCGCAAATGGCATCAGTTCCATACGATCCGCACTGGAAAGGACATAGATATCTCCGGATCCGCCGGCATTACTCATGCACAGACCACCAGTGATTGCAGACTCCACTGGATAGAATCCGACGATTTTTCCTCCGATCCATGCACCGATCACACCACCTACTACAGTTACCGTACAGATGATGAGGCTCTGAACCGTAAGCGCTTCGAACAGTGCTGCGAGATTCCACATAGCAATTCCGAGACCTGCGGTTAAAATAATCTGACACTTGCTGTTTACAAACTGATACAGCTTGTAAGCGGCAAACTCCCATTTTTTCGGAACCAGATTGAGGATCTTAATCGCGGCAACAAAGACGATCGACCATGCATACGCATGTACTACCGGAAAGATTTTAGAAAGAATGCGGCCCGTCAGGAAAACGCCTGACACAAGGCAGATTCCGATCAGCAGATCAGAAAGCTCAAAAGTGAAATCATAGGTGACTTCGCCGGCATTGACATTGCCGTTTTTCAGAAGCTTTCCATTTCCGGTCGTGGACTTGAACTTCTCACCCACGATATTTAAGATTACCGCACCACCAATTGAAAGCCAGTTTCCAAGTGTTACCATGGCATGCAATTGCGAGTACACCGCGCCTTGATCTTCTCCGGTTATGCCTGCGTATATCTCAGACATAGGCATAGAACCTGCACCATTACCACCACCCATAATCGGACCGGCGATGTAAAGAAGCGTATGCTTCCATCCGAGTCCCATGACCTGACCGACACATGCTGCCAGTGAATACGAAATCACGATTCCCAGGATAACAGGGACGAAATAACGAACGCCAACTGCAATCAGGAGATCCCGATCCATGCTGAGAATCGAGCCGCAGATCAGCGTCATAACGAAGCAGGTCAGGAAATCAATGTCTCCATTAATGAAGGTATTACATGCTTCGATCCATGTATCTGGAATCAGATTAAAAAATACAAGAAACGCACACGCAAAGGCTACAAACGATCCTCCCAGTGTTTTCTTAATCAGCGGCACATTATCTACCACTGCTCTCATCAGGCAGCCGAAAAGTGCACAAATCATCAGTCCTGTATACAGATTTGCCTTTAAACTTCCGGTAATCTGTGAAAGAATCAGAACTGCAAACAGCACGATAAATAGTGGAAGTGGCATCCAAGCCAGTTTAAACTCTGAAATCTTACCTGTTTTCATAAAATCCCCCTTTACTGTAAACATGTCGGCGCATTATCTCCTGTGAATAATGCATTTACCTTCGAACTATTCCATCTCTCCATATTCATACAGTAGTGCAATCGTCATTTTGATTGCGTTTTTATAATGCTCCAAGTAAATATTTTCATTTGGCGCATGATGAGCAGAGCCGGTATTTGCCGGTCCAATGCCTACGATCGGGATGTCCGGGTTGACATTTCGGAACAGTTCAGCCGGTCCACCTCCCAGCTGCGCAAGTTCTATTACAAGCGGCTTTTCATAAACCTCTGAAGCTGCATGTTCCAGACAGGTCCGTAAAGGGATATCTACGCTGGTTCTTACCGGAGAAATGCATCCATCGATTTTGACATCGATATCATCAAATCCATGCTTATGGAAATGATCACGGATCAGCTGTGCGATTTCTTCTGCATTCTGATTCATCATCAGTCGGCAGCTCAGTTTCGCCTTCGCCTGACATGGAACCACGCCGCGAAGGCCCTTCGCTGCTTCTCCAGCATCAATTCCGCAAATGGTAAGCGACGGCTGTGTATATATACGTTCTTTCAGATCGTAGCCGGTCTTATTCAGAAGAAAATGATCAATTCCGTATCTTTCTTTGATTTTTTCCTCCTCATAAGGGAACGCTTCCAGTACCTTTCGTTCTGATTCTGTAACCGGTGCAACCGTGTCATAGAAGCCATCTACCAGAATCTCCTCCTGCTCATTTTTCAGAGAGGCCAGTGCCCATACCAGTCGCCATGCCGCATTTGGAAGCATTACGCCCATACGGGAATGTGCATCTTCTCGAATACTCTTGACCGAAAGATCGATACTGAAAGAACCACCTACGCCGAAGCTCGCCCATGGCCGATCACACTCGTCGTTCCGACTGTTTTCCCAGATAATCGCATCTGCATCAATCATCTTCCTAAAGCGCTCAACATCAGATGCGATAAATTTCTTCAGAGAAGGGCTATGATACTCCTCATCGCCTTCGTTGAATACCTTGACATTCATAGGAAGTTCACCATTGGCAGCAAGAATTGCCTCAATGGCATGCAGCCGGCAGAATAAGCCGCCCTTATTGTCCGAAACACCTCTTCCCCAGAGGCGGTCATCTCGTACTTCCGGCGCAAATGGAGGACTGACCCAACGTTCTAACGCGCCCTCTGGCATAACATCGTAATGATTGTAGAACATTATGGTATGATCACTTTTTCCGCTTTTATGTCCATACAGAACCGGATTTCCATCGGCAACCGGATATTTTTCCGGGTTTAACCCAAGTGACTGTAATTTCTGTATGATATATTCTGATGTTTTCTGAATCCCCTCCGAATCGGATGCAACACTTCGGTAAGAACAGACTTTTTTTAAATCTTCAATAGAAGAATCAAAATGTTCATCCACATACTGAAATGCTCTCTGTATAGAATCCATTTTGCTCATAATGCTCCTTTCTTGACAGCGGATATTTCAGGTTATAACATTATTACTAAATGGCAATAACAAATTCCGCATTGTGATATAATTTTTTATTATTTCCCGGGTTTTATTAGATATTCCCATTATAGTCTGTTGTTTTTATCGCGTCTAATCGTCGAGAAGCATATAGGTTATAGCCAGAAAGGAATAATTATGATTTACAACAATTACGAATATATTTCTGCAATCGCCCGCAACAGGAGCATTTCAAAAGCAGCAAAAGAATTATTCATTTCGCAGCCATACTTAAGTAAAATTCTGTATAGTCTGGAGCAGCAGTATCACACGCAGTTTTTTGATCGTAGTTCATATCCGATTAAACTCACCTATGCAGGCGAATGCTATCTGGAATATTCTAAAAAAATACGGAATATGGAAACCGAGCTAAGTAAAGCGCTAGAAGACATCGTCGAAGAAAATGCCGGAACGATTCGAATCGGCACTCCCGCTAATACAGGCGCATATATTCTTCCATATATATTGCCTGTTTACCGGAAAAGATTTCCTAATGTACACTTCGAATTATTCGAAAAAGGATCGGACGAAGTACTGGCGCTTTTACTTGCTGGAAAAATCGACTTCTGTATTCTGACCAGGCCTTCTTATCCATCAGATATCGCATATGAATATATCTTTACAGAGCAGCTATATCTTGCTGCACCTAAGACGCATGCTATCATGCGCTTTCAACAACCTGATCGACAGATTTCATTACTGGAAGATCAGAATATCCCTCTGCTCGATCAGCAGCCATTTATTCTTCTTCCGGATAATTTGAGTATGGGTCACCTGACAAGAGAATTTCTTCGTACATATCACGTTAAGCCGGAAGAAGTATTCACCACTGCAAATGTTCAGACGGCCTATCGTCTGACTGCTCAGAATATGGGCTTTTCATTTGTCAGCGATCTCAGTTTAAAAAATGTACAGTTTGAACAGTCACCTGGATTATTTCAGCTTGGGGAAAATGGATTAAAGCGGACTATGGTCGCCGCCTATCTTCAGAATTCGTATATCCCATTTTATGCAAGAGCCTTTTTACAGATTTTAAAAACCTTCGGGAAGTGTTTTCGTCAATACCCTTATACCGGAGTATACGGAGTAAATCTGGATGAATTAGAGAAATTATCTGAGCTTATCTGATCCCCAGATACTTTTCGCTCCGCTTCTGATATACTATCACCAAGACATCGATTCCGGAGGTTTCCATGGATACAAGCATTTTCCATTATGTGCTCGAGGTAGAAAAATGCCGAAATATCACGCAGGCGGCGAAGCATCTCTTTATCTCGCAGCCGGCATTGACCAAACAGCTTAACAAGCTCGAGAAGGAGCTGGGCTTTGCACCGTTTGACCGTACGCACAGTCCGGTGAGTGTAACACCGCAGGGGGAGATTTTCCTCGATTTTGCGCGTCGCTATGTACAGCTCGAAACTGAGATGATGGACAATCTTCGGCAGTTCAACCAGCTTCCGTCCGAGCCGGTGCTGATCGCCACGACGCATCGTGGTGGTGCCTATGCGGGTGCACAGGCGGCGCCGTTCATGCTGGCCCATCCGGAGATCCAGTTGAATTATCTGAACCGCAGCTCCCAGCAGTGTGAGGACGATCTGGAGAGCGAATCCGTCGATCTGGCGATCTATACAGAGCCGGTGCACTCCGAAAACATCGAGTATATGCCGGTGCAGGAGGATCCGCTCATATTTGTTATCCCACAGGAATCTCCGATTCTGGAGGGCCTCGACATCTCCGGGAATTCACTCGAGCATCCGGTTGAGATCGACATCAGCCGTTTCCGTAATCCGGCGCTCCGCTATCTTCTGGCGACACCGGGCCAGGGGCTGTATGATGCCGAAAATTCGTTTTTCAGGAAATATCACATCACACCGATCCATCCGCAGCGCATCGATTATGTCGACACACGCTATCTCGTTGCCTGCAGTGGCTGTGGCATCGCCCTGCTGCCGCACACGACGATCCGTAATTCATCTACTGGCCAAAACCCGGTCTATGGTACGATCAAAGGTGAGCCTCTGTATCGCTATGTTATCGTCGCCCGAAAGAAGGGCCGCAGCTTATCCCCTTCTGCAGAAATCGTCTGGCGCTATATGATCAGCGCATCTGCAAAAAATCGATAACATTTTGGAATCGGGTTCATAACAAAAAAAGAAGGAGCATTCGTCGTTCAAATCGCAGTACAGGACGAATGCTTCTTTTTCTGTTTCATGGCACTCTGTCCATTCCAAATGGTTATCATCCCATAGAAGAATCGCCATCGTCACAATCTTGCACAATCGTGTCTGTTTATTCTACAATTCGTTTATCAAATTTACCGGTAATTGAAAGTGCTTTAAAAAATCTGTATCACTCTTTAGGAGGATTTACTGTGAATACTTTAAAAGAAACGAAGATCCTTGGGTTCCCTCTGTGGATGTACCTTATATTCAGTGTACTGATGATGGTGATGGCAGCGAACGACTGGATGCTGACCAACATGGTCGGCGCACTCGCTTTCGCGATGATTATCGGCACGCTGCTCGGCTGGGTCGGTGATCACATCCCGGTCTGGAAGACCTGGTTCGGTGGCGGCATGCTCTTCTCCTGCCTCGTGGCCGGTGCGATGAACACCTTCCACCTGATCGGTGAAGGCTCAATGGAAGCCCTCAATACCTTCAACGGCTCCACCGGTTTCCTTGATCTCTACATTCTCGTCCTGATCACCGGCTCCGTGCTCTCGGTCGATCGTAAGATGCTCATCAAGTCCTTCGCCGGCTTTATCCCGACGATCATCGCTGGTATCGCCGGTGCACTCGGTCTCGCCGGACTCGTCGGTGCGATCACCGGTGTCGGTGCCATCGAAGCGATCGCCACCTACGCAATCCCGGTTATGGGTGGTGGTAATGGTGCCGGCATCACGCATATGAGTAAGATGTGGGCAGCAGCCACTGGCGGGGACGCTTCCTCCTGGTATGCATCTGCCTTTGCGATCATCAGCATTGGCAATCTCTGCGCCGTCTTCATGTCTGCACTCCTGAACAAGCTCGGCCAGATCAAGCCATCCCTGACGGGTAATGGTCAGCTGATGGCTGGTGAAGAAAATGTCACCACGAAGGCAAGCGAGGTAAAGCCGACCGCAGCCGACTACGCAACCGGTCTCGCGCTCGGCGTCGTATGCTTCAATGTCGCAAGCCTCTACGCAAAGCACATCTCCATCATCAATCACGCGAACCTCGGTTTCAGCATTCATACCTTCGCGTTCATGGTCATCCTGATGGCGATTCTCAACATGACGAACGTTCTTCCGGAAAACGTCAAGGCCGGCGCGAAGGGCATGCAGCAGTTCTTCGTAAAGTATATGTCCTTCCCGCTGATGATCACGGTCGGTATCGGTACGAACCTCACGGACTACGCAAAGGTCTTCACGAACCCGGCGTATATCGTTATCATCATGGCGACCGTCATCGGTGCGATGATCGGAACCTTCATCGTCGGCAAGCTGTTCCACTTCTATCCTGTGGAAGGAATGCTGACGGCCGGACTCTGCATGGCGAACGGCGGTGGTGCCGGCGACGTACAGTGTCTCGGTGCCGCACACCGCATGGAACTGATGTCCTACGCTCAGATTTCTTCCAGAATCGGTGGTGCCATCATGCTCGTCGTCGCAAGCTTCGTCTTCGGTAAATTCCTGTAATCCTGGAGGTACAGTATGGCAAATCAGAATCCATTGGCATCGAATCTTACGCTCGAACAGCAGAAAAATCTGTTCGGCAATGCTTACTTAAATATGCTCTGGCACTGTCCGACCGATCAGCGCTTCCACTACTGGGTGCATCTTCCGGACTGCTACTACGATGAAGCAGAGCACGACTACTCTCTCATGGTCATCATTCACGGAACCGGCTGTGCGATCGAAGAGTATATCAAACAGGCAAAGGAGCTTGCGGACAAGTATCACATGGCGGTGCTCGCGCCGATGTTCCCGGGCGGTCTCATTCAGCGCGACGACTTCAACAGCTATAAGCTCCTCTCCTGCGACGGCATCCGCTACGATCTGATCCTCCTCGATATGATCGAGGATATGGCGAAGCGCTATCCGGGCGTGCACACCGATCAGTTCTTCATGTTCGGTCACTCCGGTGGCGGACAGTTCGTAAACCGCTTCCTCTTCGCGCACCCGGATCGTCTGAAGGCCTGCTCCATCGGTGCACCTGGCCGTCCGACCTTCCTGAATCCGGACGAGGACTACTTCTGGGGCATCCGTGATTTCAAGGATTACTTCGGTTATGATGTCGACCTCGAAGCCGTAAAGAAGGTACCCGTCCTCATCAGTGTCGGCGAGCTCGATAACAAGTTTATCGGCGACTCCCCGTACGGTGACAACCGCGTGGCCCGCATGAAGAGCCTGCAGAAGAACTTCCAGGAGCATGGCATCCATACGGAGCTGACCATCCTCCCGGGCTTCGCCCACGAAGCCGGTGAGAAGGAGCGCGTACAGGCCGCACAGAACTTCTTCATCCGGTATTTATAAAGCAGACCACACATTACTGTTTGAATCCCCCTTTCTCCGTACCCTCTTTTTTAAAGAGGGTACATTGTGTATTCTCTGCTTTTCCTTCACGCATTCATGCTTTACAATATCTAACAGGAGGATATGAAATGATGCTTTACGGTGCTTTAGAGGCCGGCGGCACGAAGATGGTGTGTGCGCTCGGCGACGAAAACGGAACGATTCTCGCGCAGACGTCCCTCCCGACGACTACGCCGGAGGAAACGCTGTCTGCGATCATCGACTGGTTCCGCGATAAGGGGATCTTGTCTCTCGGCGTGGCCTGCTTCGGTCCGGTCGATCTTCGCCGGAACTCGCCGACCTACGGCTATATCACGACGACCCCGAAGCCGGGCTGGGCTCATGTTGACATCGTCGGCATACTGAAGCGCGCGCTCGGCGTGCCGGTCGGCTTCGACACCGACGTCAACGGCTCTCTCCTCGGCGAGGTCACCTACGGACAGGCGCGCGGGCTCACGGATGCCGTCTACATCACAATCGGTACCGGCGTCGGTGCCGGTGTCCTCTCCGGCGGTCATCTCGTACACGGCATGCTTCACCCGGAGTTCGGACACATCCCGATGGTAAAGCATCCAGAAGATCACTACGAAGGTCACTGTCCTTACCATGGCAGCTGCTTCGAGGGCATGGCCGCCGGCCCGGCCATCGAAGAGCGCTGGGGGCAGAAAGCCATCACCCTGAAGGATGATCCGAAGGTATGGGACATCGAAGCACACTACATCGCAGAGGCCTGCACCACCCTCATCATGACACTGAGCCCGCAGATCATCATCCTGGGCGGCGGTGTCATGCACCAGGAGCAGCTCTTCCCGCTGATCCGCGAGAAGGTCCGGACCATGGTGAACGGCTATATCCGCACCGACGAGCTCGCCGACCTCGACCACTACATCGTCCCGGCCTCCCTCCACGACGACCAGGGCATCATGGGCGCGATCAAGCTCGCCATCGACGCAACTACTTAAGAAAAAACGGACCCGGTTCTATAGAACCAGGTCCGTTTTTTCAGTCCAGCTCGAAGCGCTTGATCACGGCGTCCACGAGGTAATCGGCGGGGCCGTACAGACAGAGCTCCGAGTACCGGCATAAGAGCCTTTCGTCAAACTGTCCCCGTCGGGTCAGTGTGTATTCGCGTCGATCTCCGCCGGATCCCACTTACTGAAGCGGATCTTCTGCGCGCCGTAGATACCATAGTTTCCAGAGAACAGATAGGTGATCGCGATTGCGAGGATAAAATACGACGATGCGTCGAAGCCGAACATCTCAAACGCGATGAGCAGCGAGGCAAGCGGACAGTTCGTCACGCCGCAGAAGACGCAGGCCATGCCGATCGCGGAGCAGAGCGCCGGGTCCATGCCGGTGAAGCTGCCGACCACGTGTCCGAAGGTCGCGCCGATGAAGAGCGACGGCACGATCTCGCCGCCCTGGAAGCCACCGCCGAGGGTCACCGAGGTGAACAGAATCTTCAGCAGGAAGGCATAGAACGCGAGCTTGAACGTCGGATTCTCGATGCAGCTCGCGATGATATTCGAGCCGGTACCGTTGTAGGTCTGGTCGCCCACGAGCAGCGTCAGCACGACGATGATCACGCCGGACACCGCCACGCGGATGTAGTCGTTCGGAAAGTACTTCTGCAGCAGCTTCTTACTGCTGTGCATTGAGGTCGCAAAGAGGATCGACACCAGCGCACACGCCCACGCGAAGAGCATCGTGCAGACGGCATCGCGCACATGGAAGGCCGGCACGGCCGCAAGCAGCATCGCCTCGCTCCCCGGGTTGATCGCCTGCGCCACGAAGTGTGCGGTCAATGCAGACACCGCGCACGGTACGAGCGAGGAGTAATACATGACGCCGACGGTACTGATCTCCATCGAAAGCACCGTCGCGGCCAGCGGCGTTCCAAACAGTGCCGAAAAGGCCGCACTCATGCCGCACATGATGGTCCGGCGGCGCTCCTCCTTCCGGAAGTGCAGCAGCTGCCCGAGCCCATGACCGAGCGAACCGCCGACCTGCAGCGCAGCGCCCTCTCGTCCGGCCGAACCGCCGAAGAGATGCGTCAGCACCGTCGACACGATGATGAGCGGCGCCATCTTCACCGGCACCCGCTCACTCTCGCGAATCGCCTCCAGCACGAGGTTCGTCCCCCGTGGCTTCCGCGCACCGAGCCGATGATAGAACCAGACGATGAAAAGACCCGCGAGCGGCAGTAAAAACACGATCCAGGTATGCGCCAGACGGAAGCCCGTCGCCAGCACGATGGCCTTCGCGAACAGCGCCGACACACCCCCGACGAGGATGCCCGTCAGCACACCGAAACCGATCCACTTGAGCCCCACCATCAGCTTGTATGGCAGCGTCTTCCAGTACGCCACATAATTTGTTCCCATAACTCTCCCCCCAAAATAACCTTACAGCTCGACGCTCTCGAGATCATCCGGCACCACGACATGACCGGTGTACGAAGCCTGCGCCTCTGCCATATAAAGCTCCTTCCGACGCGCGATGTTCTTGTCCTCCGTATGATAGAGAAGAAGATTCGGCACCTGCAGACTCTCCGCCAGCTCCGCCGCATCCTTCACCGTGGAGTGATGCTTCTCGTACGGATGGAAGCTGTCCCGCTCCTCATAGAGACAGAACGCCTCGTGAAGCAGCCAGTCGGCCCCCTTCGCGTACTTCTCCTCGAACTCCGCATTGTACGGCTCATCACCACAGCAGCAGATCTTCCGACCATCGCTCATCTCATAGAGATAGCCGAACTGCTTCGCCTTCGTCGAGCCGATATCGAAGAAGGTCACCTTGTGTCCATTGATCACACGGGTCTCGCCATCCTCGACCGGGATCAGGTGCAGGCGGTCGCCGATGAACTTCACCTGACCAGGCTGCAGCAGCTTCCGGGAGATATCATCGAGCAGCTCGATGACTTCCTTGTGGCCATAGATATTGGCCTCCCCCTCGTACTTCCCGGACTTCATGTTCTGCGTGATGAGACGCACCATCCAGATCATCCCCGTGAAGTGGTCGATATGCTTGTGGGTCAGGAAGATCTCCCGCATATCCATCCAGTTCAGTCCCGCATACTTCAGCTGATGCACGATCTGTCCGCCGCCACCGGCGTCCACCATGAAGTACTTCTCAGTCCCCTGCTTCTCCTCATCCGTCAGCACATAGCAGGTATTGTACACCTCCGACACGAGCGCATTGCCCGTACCAAGCATCGTAATCTTCATATTGAAATCTCCTCTTAGAATTATTTTCAGGCTCTATATTACAACGTTTTTTCACACGAGAAAACCCCGAGGTTTCATCCCCGGGGTTTTCAAAGTCTCATCCCCGAGCGTTTTAACCCCTGGGTTTCTGAGAATCCTCAGATTTAATACAAACGTAGTGATTTCAAATAATCCACATTACCGATTCTGGATGTCCGTCTATCAACATTCATACGACCATTTCTGGAATCCGTCCATCTGTCTCCCTCTGCAATGCTGTGCTATACTACGCCTATGAAAATATATATGCTATCTGATTATCTAAAAGAACATTACGGCACGAAGGTTTACAAGCTCTCGCTGCAGTCCGGCTGCTCCTGCCCGAACCGGGACGGCACCCTTTCCTATGGCGGCTGCATCTTCTGCTCGGAGGGTGGCTCCGGCGATTTCGCAGCGCCGCTGCTTCCGCTGAAGGAGCAGCTCCGGCTCGCGAAGGCACGTGTCGAGGCAAAGCTCCCGAAGAACCGCGCCGCCGGGGAGCAGAAGTACATCGCGTACTTCCAGTCCTATACGAACACCTACGGCCCGGTTGATCGTCTCGAAGCCCTCTATCGAGAGGCACTCGCACAGCCGGAAATCGTCGCCCTTTCCCTCGGTACCCGTCCCGATTGTCTCCCGGACGAGATGCTCGCGATGCTTCGCCGGCTCCGAGAGGAATCCGGCAAGGACATCTGGATCGAGCTCGGACTCCAGTCGATCCATGAAACGACAGTGGAACGCATCCACCGCGGCTATCCGCTCGCCGTCTTCGACGACGCCTACCGCCGCCTGAAGGCAGCTGACTTCACCGTCATCGTACACGTCATCCTCGGCTTCCCATGGGAAACGGAAGACGACATGCTCGCGACCATCCGCTACCTGAGCGCACTCAAGCCCACACTCGACGGCATCAAGCTCCAGCTCCTCCATGTCCTCCGCGGCACCGAACTCGGACGCATGTATGAAGCAGAGCCCTTCCGCACCCTGACCCTCGACGAATACTGCACCCTAGTCGTAAAGTGTCTGAAGCTTCTCCCACCCGACACCGTGATTCACCGCATAACCGGCGACGGACCAAAGCGACTGCTCCTCGCACCGCTCTGGTCCGCCGATAAAAAACTGGTTCTGAACACACTGAATCGTTCTATACGAGAAGCCTGAAAGTAAAGTAATCCCGGAGAGCCTGCACCAGAAGTCATACGGAGAGACCGTGTGAAATCAAGCCAGGTTCCCTTAGCGGCACTTGGTGTTATCTCTCCTTGGAACCCTCTGTCAACGCTGAGTTTTCATCAGGAAAACTCAGCGATTGCAGAGGGCCTAGTGCCACTTAGGGTCCCTGGCTTAGATTGAACCGGTCTCGGAGTACTGTACTTCTGGTGCAGACTCTCCGGGATGTTGCACGGTCACACCTCCAACACACTTCGGATATTATCCAGTACCTTCCGGCTCAGCAGCTCGTAGGCCTGGCAGGTCATACCGGCGCTGGCGTTCATGCAGTACACGTTCGGGTACGCCATCACCTCATCCGCGATCTCACCGATCGCCCCCTTCGTATCACAGCAGAAGATGTTCTCCGGATTCTCCAGCCACTTCCGGAGCGGCTCCATATCCGCCGCCGGTCCGATCGAAGTGTTGAACATGATTTTGCCGTTACCGAGCGCCTCGAACTCATCCTCATGCAGCAGGATGACGTTCTTATTGAGCGCCGTGATGATGACATCCGACTCCGAAAGCAGCGTCCGGAGATCCTTGAAGTGGTAGCCCTGTGCGGTCCGCTCCGGCTTCTCAGCGCGTGCAAAATACGAGATATCCGCGCCCAGGAAATGCAGCGCATCCGCCGTCATACCGCCGGAGGTGCCGAGGCCGACGAAGCCGACCTTCAGTCCGGTGATCTCCATCGGTGCTGACTTCCACATCCGGCCCTCGTAGCCGTGCAGCAGCTTCACGAGCTGGTAGATCACGTACTCCACGACGCCGTGATCACCATAGTCGCGGATGCCCTTCACCTCGATCCCATGAGCACGTGCGTACGGGATGTCAACATTGGCACTCTCCTCGCTGTAGAGACTGCAGCACATGCCGACATAGCGCAGGTTCGGCGCCTGCGTCATCACATCGGCCTCGAGCCGTGAGTTCGCGGACAGCAGCACCGCGTCCGCATCCCCGATCTGCGCAACGATCTCCTCGTCATTCTCCGGAATATCCTGCGCGAGTTCGATGCTTTCAGCGTAGTTCTGCAGCTCGCGGATACCCGTCTCCGTCAGCGCCACCTTATCGATCGATACAAGTTTTCTAAATTTCTTCATAGCTTACTCCCTAATGAAAGCGCGATGGCCTTCGATCAAATCACGACACCAGATCGTCCGACGTCCCCGGCGCATATCCTGCAGGGCAATGCTCCGGGCGCGCACGCTGGACCTCCGCGATCAGAAGAACGAAACCGGACTGCTGAGGTTCCGCAGCAGCGCCACGATGGACCAGCCGGCGATGGCCGAGGTGCTGGAATAGATATCCACGATGGCCTTCAGGCCCTCGGTCTCCACGGTGATCTTATGGTCATCGCCGATGAATTCCGGCACAGAAGTGATCCGTGCGGTCGCCTTCTCCGGTCCGATGGTCGCGAGGGACTGCGCGACGGCAACATTGACCTTCGTCGGAAGCAGCGCGATCGCATCCTGGCAGGTACCGTAAAACGCCTCGACCTCCTCGGTGCCGGCCATTTCATCCTTGTACACCGGCGTATTCCGGAGGGACTTCGGCCCCTTGCGGGTCTCGATGCCGGCCTTAATTTCCATGTCGCCGGCCTCTGCCATCAGCGCGATGGTCTGCAGCACATCGAAGCCACCGACTGCACCGTGCGGGATGTAGATGTGTACGCCATGCGCACGTGCAGCCTCCTGTGCCTTCTGATAGAACGCGGCATCTGCAAATGCACCGATCGAAAGAGGGATGAAATCCGCCCCGTGCTCGAGCGTCGGAATGCAGGCCTCACGAACCATCGCCACCGACGCAGTCTCGATGACCATATCCGGGTTCAGCGCCAGCAGCTCGTCCAGCGTCTCCACCGCTTCCCCACCGAGACCCTCGCAGAGCTTCTCCGCCGAGGCCTTCTGGTGGCTCATCGCACCCGCAAGCGCATAATCTGCGAGCAGTCCCTTCTTCATCGCGTCTGCGATGATGTTTCCGAGGAAACCACAACCGATAATCGCAATCTTCTTCATTGTAAAACTCCTTTAATTATATATTACAGTTCCGGTATGGTCCCGGAGGCGCGAGAACAGAAGTCATACGAAGAGGCCGTGTGAAATCAAGCCAGGTTCCCTTAGCGGCACTTGGAGTGATTTTTCCTTAGCACCCTCTGCAACGCTGAGTTTTCATAAAGAAAACTCGGCGATTGCAGAGGGCCTAGTGCCGCTTAGGGTTCCTAGCTTAGATTTCACCGACCTCGGAGTACTGTACTTCTGTTGTCGATCCTCCGGGCTATGCCAGAACTATTTCAATTATGAAAGTAAATAATCCGCGTAGCCCCACGGCCATACCGGATTCTCGAAGCTGTCGCTGAGATACTCCTCGATCTCGTCGCCGTCATATCCCGTCATCCGCGCAATTAGAATGAGCAGCTCCCGCGCCTTCGGATAAGCGAGCGGTGCGTCTTCGCACAGGCGCTGCAGCACCATCGCGTGCACGATCAGCACATACTCCATGATCATCCACTCGAGTTGCAGCACCATATCCCGCAGCGTGCAGCCCGGGATCAGCAGGGTGGCGAATGCTTCCGCCACGAGGTAATTCCGGAGAAGCGGCGCATAGGCCACCACGACCTCCGCGTGCAACGCACAGACCACATCCATTCGCGCAGCATCCGCCTCCTGAAATTCACGACTCAGCTGCTCTGCCATCGCATAGAGCGGATTCAGCAGTCCCTGATAGCGCCCTTCCTTCCGGTAGTTCTCCGTGATATCAAGGAACAGCGCATTCTGCTCCTCAATCGACGCCTGCGCGTCCTTCGGCATCGCGAGGATCATCTCTGTCAGCTTTGCTACATCCTCTTCCTTCAGGCACTCGGCAGGATTCGGCATCTTTCCTTTCGTCTTCTTGCCGAAAAGATCGAGGAGCATGAAGAGACAGCGTTTCAGATTGACTTCGTTTGAAACCGACGCATCCTTGAGCCAGTACATCATGATGTTCCGGATCTGAAACAGCTTATCGTTTCCTTTCAGCAGGAACGCCCGATCCTGATACGGGAGATTCGTGAAGTGCAGTTCATGTAATGCATGCAGGCGATCCACGATTTCCGGACAGCAGCTGACCAGTGTACGCTCCGTCCGATCAGGAAATTCATGCGTTTCTCTCGGAAAGACATGACAGGTCTCGGAGAGGCACTCCTCTCCGTAATCCAGCACCAGCCGGCAGAGCTCCGAATCCTCCAGGAACGGGCAGCGCATATTCGGCAAAAGTTCGATGATATCACCGCCATCCTTCTTCATCACGAAGCGGTCAAGATGCAATGTTTTCTTCGAAAGCGCTGTCTCCACAGCCGTCGCAGCATTGCCCGCGGTTCCGGCATCCGTATCTGAAGTCTTATGAGCATCCTTACCGTCCAACACTTCGCGTCGACCGTTCTCCACGCTGTCCGTCAGATACCGGCATACATGTTCCGGCACACGACCGCTTTCCAGAACCGTGCTCGGCACGTCCATCTTCCGCCAGCGCTTCTTCGTCTCGTGGTCGACTGCGATCTTCCACTCCTTGCAGCAGGTGAAAGAGCATTGCCCACCGATACAGTGGAAATCCCCATAAAAATCCGGCTCGATCACCGGCTTCCTGTTCTCGCTCACAGTTCCTCCTGTCTCTTATTCCTCCATGGAATACTCATCATTATCTTATCAGCTTCCCCTGTTTTAGTAAACCGGTAAAATTCGGAGGGCCTGCAACAGAGCTGTTGCAGGCCCTCCGAGGCCACGATTATGGAATCTCTTAAAGTGCGCCGCCAGCCTGGAGTAACATCTCTTCATCCGATGTGAAGAGCATCAGGATGACGAAGATCGCGAGGAGCACGGCGTGCAAGATCGGGTAGAGCGCATTTCGCTTCATGCCCGGGAGCTGTCGCCGCTCGAAGAAGCTCATCACCGGCAGGAAATAGCTGAGGTACATGTAGCGGCTGCTGAAGGCGACGCCACCGTACATCTCCGGGCGCTGACTGATCTCCTTCACGTCGAGGTAGCCGAAGAAGAAAATCAGGCCCTCGAAGATCAGTGCCGTGTTCATCAGATTGAACGACATCTTATCCTGCAGCAGATTGATATGATACAGAAAGGCGAGGACGATCGGGAGCACCGCCTGGAGCCAGGCATACTTATCCCTCTTCCAGCTCTGACGAATGCGCGCAGTAAATGAAGCGCCGCTGCCTTGTGTCGCTGAAGTGCCACCTGCATTCGCGTCCCGGCCATGTGTCGCCGAAGCGCCGCCTGCATTCGCACCGTTGTCATGCATCGACGTAGCGCCACCTGCGTTCGCGTCGCCTGCATTGGCCGCGTGTGCCTGCTGGTGTTCACGACGCTTCACGGGACGGCCACAGCCAGGACATACGCTCGCATCATCCGGCACCTCCGCGCCACAGTTCATGCAGACACGCTTCGGGCGGATCTTCACGATCGGCGTACCACACTCCGGACAGCTGCTCGCATAATCTGATATCTCAGCACCACATTTCGGACATTTCATCGACTCACCTCAAAAAAACAGAATTAGCTTACATCATAGTATGGATGCGCCGAATAATCAAGAAAATGCCCGTTTGTGAAACGGGCATCTTCAAACACCCCCTGCCCCCT
>CALAOB010000018.1 GCA_937927445.1 uncultured Oribacterium sp.
GCACCGTCACCTCATCGCCCTGCTTCACGCCCATGCTCATGATGGCGATCAGCTTACCGGCAGCGGCCGTTTTTCCCTTGCAGGAAAGCGTCACTGCACTCTCGAACTTCTTCGCTTCCTTCACCAGTAATCCGGCTGGTCTCGCATGCAGTCCGATCTCATCCTTGATAACATAAGAAAATTCCTTCATTTGTATCGCATCCTTTCTTACTGCTCAAAAAAAGCCGCGTTCAAACGGGCTTTAAAATAACGGTATTTGTATACTATTTCATCGTTTTGAATTGTGAAATTCTTAACTTTAGAATATTTTAACAATTTCTTTAGAATTTGTCCATCACTTTGACGATGATTATGACAAATTAGTCATATAAAGCGCTTACACTTACGTGATTTCGTCACTTTTCGAAAATGGATTTTCTATTCTGTCCGGTTTTCACCGGCATAACTCTTAAGAATGCCATCAATCCATCCATTTTTTAATCCGAAAGTTTATAGGGTCAGACCCTCTTACGAAATTCTTAAGACGAAAAAGAGCCGCCCAGGAATTCCCGAGCGGCTCACGCCATGTCTATATTAATGCTGGTAGATCCGCATCGCCTTTTTATAGATGCGGGCGAAGTAGATAAGCTCCGCGATGGCCGTCAGTCCCCAGGAGAACGGATACAGGAGGTACAGCGACGGGATCGTGTGGAAGTGAGCGAAGATCGTATACACCCAGATGACACGGAAGACGCAGGAGCCGAGGACCACGAGGATGGTCGGCACGACGGTCTCACCGAGGCCGCGGCAGGCAGCGATGGTGCAGTCCATGAAGGCGGAGATGCAGTACGCGAGGCCCATGACGCCGATTCGTTTCATACCGGCGTCGATGACCGCCGGCTCCGTCGTGAACAGCGCGAGGAACTCCCGTCCGAACAGCAGGAGACTCCCGCCGAGCACGAGGCCGATGGCGAAGGAATAAGCCATGCTGATAAGGAAGCTCTTCTTCACACGCTCGGCCTTGCCGGCACCATAGTTCTGACTCATGAAGCTTGCACAGGCCATATAGATCGCGGCCATGGCATCATAGATCAGGTTGTCTGCATTGGCGGCAGCCGAGTTCCCCTTTACCATCAGCGAATCGAAGGAGTTGACACCGGCCTGGATAAAGAGGTTCGCGAAGGCAAACACGGCATTCTGAAGCCCCGCCGGCACGCCAAGCATCAGTACGCGTTGCCCGATCACGCGGTCAAACTTCACCTCCCTGAGATGCAGCGCATAGCTGTCCTGCACCTTCGTCAGCGCATGGAGGATCAGTCCCGCAGACACACACTGGGAAATCGCACTCGCCAGAGCGACGCCGACGACGCTCAGCTGACACGCGATGACGAAGAACAGATTCAGCACCACGTTCAGTACGCCCGCAATCGCAAGGAAGGTGAGCGGCTTCTTCGTATCGCCGATCGCACTGAAGACCGCGTTGCCGTAGTTGTACAGCGCGAGCGCCGGCATACCGAGGAAGTAGACCCGCAGGTACATGACCGCCCCCGGCAGCAGATCCGGCTTCGTGTTGATGGTCTGGAGCAGCGCAGGCGACCCGAAAAGTCCGACGAGCAGGAGGATTACGCCTGCGACCAGACTGATGATCAGCGACGACCCGACCGTCTTCTTCACATCCTTCGCGCGTCCGGCGCCGTAATAGCGCGCAACCAGTACATTGATGCCGCCGCCGAGTCCGATCAGGAATCCCGTAAACAGCGTGACGAAGATACTCGTGGATCCAACGGATCCGAGCGCCGTCGAACCCGCGAAGCGACCGACGATGGCCACATCCGATATATTGAACAGTACCTGTAACAGGTTCGACAGCATAAGCGGCAGACTCACAAACAGAATCTGCTTCGCCAGCGGCCCCTCGGTCATACTGATTGCTTTCTTCATAGCTCCCCCTCAGCACTCTGCTCTCATCTGCGCATCGCTTCCGTCTCTGCAGCCTCGCCGCATGGAAGCTTCATTTTGAGAGCGCTGTCCTCTGCCCCGCATATAAGCCGAAATCGATGCAGGCATCCCTCTTTATATCAGCTTTCTGAACACTTGTGAAGTATATTTACATAAAAACTTCCGGACATAAAAAGCTCCCGGATTTCTCCGGGAGCTCAGATAATCTTCATGGCAAACAGCGGCTGATAACATCCGGCAGGTACTGCTGCCCGCCTGTTTCCTGATTCTTATTTTTTAAAGATCCTTATTCTTCGAAGGATTCTGTATCCGTTTCCTCCTGATCATCTTGCGCCGGCTCGATATCATCTGCGGATTCGGTCTTCACATTCTCCCTGGCATCAGCTGAAGACGCTGCCTTTTCATCGTCCTGCTCCGCATCCTCAGAAACTCCGGCCTTTGCGTCCTCCTTCTCTGTATCCTCTGAAGCTTCTACCTTTGTGTTTTCCTGCTTAAGAGCATCTCTGGCGTCTGTCTTCTCAGCCCCTGCATTCAGCTCAGTCTTTGCTTCTGAATTTACTTTTGTATTTGCTTCTGTCTTTGCTTCTATATTTGCTTCTGTATCTGCTTCTGCATTTCCCTTTGCATCTGTTTTTCCAGAGATCACCGTGTCACCGTCCGTAAGTACACCCTCTTCGGAAACCACTTCTTCATCCGATGCCTTCACTTCCTCGGAAATGCTGCTTTCAGACGTCGCCGCCTTTTTCAGCTTTCCGTTCTGATCGATGATGAATTCAACTTCCGGATAGCCATCTCCCGCGCCGATGGTGACGGTGGTATCACCCGTCGTATCAAAGCCGCTGAAGGAAAGAAGAAGGCTGTCCTTCTGGTTTCCATAGGCACTGTCATAGGTAAACGGTAAGAACTGACCAGCTCCGAAGTTGAATCTGGAAGTGGCGACTGAATACTCAGTCGTGCCAACCGTAACGCCCTCGATACTCTTTACATACGTCTCCAGCGCTTTTTCGAGATCAGATCCGGTGATGCCGCTTCCATCGTTATAGCTGAACTGAATGACATATCCTTGGGCAAAGAAGCCGTCTTCTTTACGAACAGCCGCTGCCGTAATCTCGATATCACTCTCGTCCGGTGTTTCCTCAGCCTTTTTCGCCTCAACCATAAATGTACACTTCAGTGCCACGTCTTCATAGTACTTCGCATAGAGCGTGAGCTCATACTCGCCTGGCTGTACCTGATGAAGTGTTACCGACTTTCCATTCTCTGAAACCTCATAGTACACATCGTCGCGGCTGGATACGCCCTCCGCATATACATATCGAAGCTTCGCATCGTCCTCATTCAGGGATTGAATCGTCATCGAATCGAGATTCTTCAGGAAATCTCCTTCACTTCCCGTAACCTCAAATGTCGCATCGGCGTAGTACTTTTCGGAATCACCCTTCGTTGCGGTAAATGCTTCTGCACCTTCATCATACTTTGCCTTCAGGCTGAGATCCGTCTCCGTGCCATGCTCGGTATCATCCTTCGGAATGAAGCTGCTGCTCTGCTGGATGTCACCTAAGAGTCCATCCTCGAGCACTTCCTTTGCGACTGCCGGGTGGCTCGCATAGATTTCTCCACGCTCACAGTACTCCGCATACGGAAGCATACGGTCATTCTCCGTTTTCTCGCCCTCGCACTCATCTACGTAATCATCCCAATCATATAGAGCTGTATCATCGAGACTGTAGACCGCATCCGGGATGGTACTCTCCCACCATGCAATCACAGCGTTCGCGGCATCATTCGCCTCGTCCGCATCCTCGAGGATGTAGGCATTGACCAGCAGATCCGTATCGAAGATCAGATTTGCAGAGACCGCCAGACTGCTGGAGCTGTCGCTGTCGGTGCTGCCACTGCCGGAGCCGCCCGACGTCGCCGAGCTTACGGCATCGACACTGTAGGCACTTCTGCTCTTTCGTGCCGACTTCGCTTTCTCCCCGGATGCCTCTCCACTCGTCACACTGAAGCTCTTCGAGAAGGTCTGGAATCCGTTTGCATAAATCGTCAGTGTATACTTTCCCTTCGTTGCAAGATGATTCGTCTTGTCGTTGTAAAGCACAAACAGATTCTGACTCAGCAGATACCAGTCATCAAATTTCTGAAGCTCCTCGATGTCGCCATTCGGCGTCTTCAGGGTGACACGCTCCACCGGCGACGTGATGCCATATATGAGATTGCTGACCGCAAAATGCAGATTCTTTCCGGACTGCGCAGTTTCCTTCAGTGTGAGCTCCGGCTTCTTCTCATTGACCACATGGATTGGAACCAGGGTGGTCTCGCCTGCACTCGACGTCACGCGTACATAATAGCGACCGTTGTTCCGGAAATTCGTCTGTCCGATCGGAATCTCCAGCTCACCGACACGGCCCTTGCCATGCTGAACATTCTTCTTCATCTCGAACGTAAGATCCGCATTGAGCGTCTTCTTCTGCTCGTCATAGGACACCAGCGCGAGCTTATTGATGCCATCAAACCAGCTCTTCTCGTCCTCTGTGTTGTAATTAAACATGATCATCACGGTACCGCTGACATTGCCCTTCTCATCTTCCTTCAGGATGGCGTCCGGTGCGTAGCTTGCATGCACCGTCTTCGTCTCCCCAAGATCATAGGTGGTCTTCGTCGGCGTCACACGTGCTTTGCCCGCATCGTCATAGTTCGTGAGATAGTAATCCCACATTGGAACCGTTGCATGCCCCAGAATCTTCTCTGGAAGATAAGCTTCTCCGGTATAAACTGCGCCGCCCTCTGTCATGACATCAGATTCTGTATCCTCTGCATCGCTCTGCGCCGAAGTTTCCTTCGCCTCCGCACTCAGCTCGATCGTCTCGTACTTATTCGAATCTTCCTTACTGCGGATCCGGATGGTACCCGGCGTCGTCAGCAGTGCGAGTTTGCCAATGCTTCCATCATCCGTCACCTTCGTCAGTGCACTGGTCACGTCTACGCCGTCGACCGTGACGACCGTATTCTCTGTTGTATACCCCTTCTCATAGACGATCGGAAGCCACCAGCCGAGGGAATTCACCTCCCTAAGCTTCGTCTTCGTCTCATCGACGAGATCTGCAGTTGACTCCGGTGACGCTGTATCCTCTCCCGTGTCCGGTTTCCCGGAATTCTCCGTATCGCTTCCGCCCGGATTTCCGCTGCTGTCAGAATTTCCACCACCATTCTGATTACCGTTGTTCTCCGTATCGCTTCCACTATTCTCTGAATCACTGCCAGACCCACCGGCACTGGTATTGCCTGAAGAGTTGCCGGAACCGGAGTTGCTCGAGGAGCCAGCTGTGCTCTGGCCGGCTGCATTGGCCGACGCTGCCGTTGAAGCGTAGCCCTGCTCCGCACGGGTCTGCACGAGACCGAGTTCATTCTGCCACTGACCAGCGGCATTCACGCTGTACCCATCCGGTGTGGTTCCATTCAGGTATAACTGGCCGAGCTTTGTTGCATCCGCAGCTTCAAAATAGTAGCACTTTCCATCGATCCACTGCCAGCCGGTGAGAACTGACCCGCACTGCCATCCGAGGCGGTGCTGAAGAAATACTGCTTTCCGGCAGCATCTTGCCACCAGCCCTGCCGCATCTGTCCTTCCACGCTATCCGCCGCCGTGTTCAGATAGTAACGCTGACCGCCGATCTCGACCCAGCCGGTCTTCATCTTTCCGGTGAGCGGATCCAGATAATACCATCCACTCGCGGTCTGGATCCAGCCCTTCTTCACACTGCCATCCACATTCAGATAGCTCCAGTCCTGACCATCCTGCACCCAGGCACCCGTCGGAACACTCGGCCCGCTCAGCGTACCGGCTGCTGCAAACGCAGTACTTACCTGTGCTGCCACCAGCACGCACACCGTTGCCAGCATTGCATGCTTCTTTACTAGCTCTCTCTTCACTCTCTGTCCTCCGTAGTTTCGCTTATGAGTTAGTTTTGTCTAACTTCCAGTCAAACGACGGTTAGTATACGCTAACTTCTTTACAAAGTCAAATTCAACTTTCGGCAACAAAAAATAAGTGCAGATGTCAGCGTTTATCACACTCTGACATCTGCACTTTCATGGTAGTAAAATCGTCCTTAGTACAGCTTCGCACCGGCCGGGATCACATCATCCAGCATCAGAAGATGGAGTCCCTCGTGTCCGTCATACTCATATACAGCGGAGATCAGCATACCCTCGGAAGGGATGCCCATCATCATTCTGGTCGGGAGGTTCGTGATCGCCACGCAGGTCTTACCAACCAGCTCCTCCGGCTCGTAATACTCGTGGATACCGCTCAGGATGGTACGCTTCTTATCGGTTCCATCGTTCAGTGTGAACTTGAGCAGCTTCTTCGACTTCGGAACGGCCTCACAGGCCTCGACCTTCACGACTCTGAAATCTGACTTTGCGAAGGTGTCGAAATCGACGCAATCCTCGAACAGCGGCTCGATCTTTACCTTTGTAAGATCCAGTTGCTCTGCTGCCGTCTCCACTGCAGCGGCTGCCTTCTCTGCCTTCTTATCTGCGTTCAGGCTCTTCATGGTCGGGAAGAGCAGCACGTCACGGATGGCCGGCGTATCGGTCAGCAGCATCACGAGACGGTCGATACCATAGCCGATACCACCGGTTGGCGGCAGACCGATCTCGATGGCATGCAGGAAGTCCTCGTCGGTATGGTTTGCCTCTTCGTCACCGGCAGCCGCCAGTGCATCCTGCGCCTTGAAGCGCTCGCGCTGATCGATCGGATCGTTCAGCTCGGAGTATGCATTACACATCTCACGACCGTAGATGTAGAGCTCGAAACGCTCTACCTTCGTCGGATCGGATGGCTTCTTCTTCGTGAGCGGAGAGATCTCCACCGGATGATCCATGATGAAGGTCGGCTGAATCATCTTCTCCTCACAGAAGGTCTCGAAGAAACCATTCTCGATATCACCGATCTTATGGTGTGCCTCGTACGGAACCTTGTGCTGATCCGCCAGTGCACGTGCCTCCTCAAGGGTCTTCACGGTGTTAAAGTCCACACCGCACTCCTCCTTGATGGCATCGGTCATCGACAGACGACGGAACGGCTTGCCAAGATCGATCTCGGTGCCCTGGTAGCTGATGAGGGTCTTACCGCATACCTTCTCTGCGAGGTAACGGAACATGCTCTCGGTGAGCTCCATCATGCCGTTGTAATCCGTATATGCCTGGTACAGCTCCATCAGCGTAAACTCCGGATTATGACGGGTATCGACACCCTCATTACGGAATACACGACCGATCTCGAATACACGCTCGAGACCGCCGACGATGAGACGCTTGAGGTAGAGTTCGAGGGAAATACGAAGCTTTACATCCTCGTTGAGGGCATTGTAATGCGTCTCAAATGGACGTGCAGCAGCACCGCCGGCATTCTCCACCAGCATCGGTGTCTCCACCTCCATGAAGCCACGACCATCGAGGAAGTTACGGATCTCACGGATGATCTGAGAACGCTTGATGAAGACATTCTTCGAATCCTCGTTCATGATGAGGTCGACATAGCGCTGACGATATCTCGTATCGGTATCCTGCAGACCATGGAACTTCTCCGGAAGCGGATAGAGCGACTTCGACAGCAGCACGAGAGACTGTGCATGTACAGAAGTCTCGCCCATCTTCGTCTTAAATACGAAGCCCTTTACGCCGACGATATCACCGATATCCATCTTCTTGAACTTCTTATACTCATCCTCACCGAGCTCATCACGGGTGATGTACGCCTGGATACGGCCCTGCTTATCCTGGATATGGATGAAGGATGCCTTACCCATCACACGCTTCTGCATGATACGGCCGGCGATCGATACCTGCTGATTCTCGAACTTCTCGAAATCATCGCGGATCTCCTGGCTGTGCTGCTCCTGATCGAACTTCGTAATCTCGAAAGGATCCTGTCCGGCAGCCTGCAGCTCTGCAAGCTTCTCACGGCGTGCCTTTACGATATGGTTGGTATCCTCTACCGGAGCCTGATTCTTCTGGTTTTCCTGATTCTCTGCCATAGCTTCTCCTTGCTTCTTATGCCAATGCAGACGACCGGGGCATCGTCCCCAGCCGTCTGTCGTTTTTTACCACTCTATACGCATGCCCCGGCAGCGTCTGCAGCCGGCCCATGCGATTACGCACCAGCGTTTCCCTGTGCTTACGCCTCGTGATCGCTGACACGCTCTACCTCGAGTACGCGGAACTTGAGATCACCCGCCTCGGTCTCGACGGTCACCTCATCACCCGCCTTGTGGTGAAGAAGAGCCTTACCAACCGGTGCCTCGTTGGAAATCTTTCCGGTCAGGCTGTTCGCCTCCGAGGAACCCACGATGAAGTAGGTCACTTCCTCATCGAACTCCTCATCATAGAGCTTTACACGGCAGCCGACATTGATCTCACCCTCGACAGAGTCATCCACGACCTCAACGTTCTTCAGCAGTGCCTCGAGCTCGACGATTCTCGCCTCGATGTCTCTCTGCTCATCCTTCGCTGCATCGTACTCTGCGTTCTCGGAAAGATCGCCCTGCTCTCTCGCTTCCTTGATTTTCTCTGCGATCATCTGTCTCTGATTGACCTTCAGATCATGAAGCTCCGCCTCATACTTATTAAGACCTGCACGTGTCAGTAAATTCTTCTTTACCTGCTCTTCTGCCATGTTTCCCATAGCTCCTTTCAAGACTTCCTTCTGCTCATCCACCCGCGATGAATCAGCACTATAAAACAGACCGCTTCCGAATGGCCAGAAACCGCCCATCTTCCATTTTCACGATTGCATATTGTAAAGCAAATCAGCTTCACTTGTCAACCACTCCGCACGAAACCGGCCAGGTTTCGGCAGGCCGGGTCCCCCTGCTCGAACTACCGCTTCATCGCATCCACCAGCGCATAAAGCTCCTCGATGCTCCCGGCGGTGTTCACCTTTCCGCGAAGCTTCGCCGAGTCCGGATACCCCTCCGTATACCAGGCGATGTGCTTCCGCATCTCGCGGACCGTCGTGAATTCGCCCTTATACTGCAGCATCAGCTCCGTATGGTGGTGGATCATCGCGATCACTTCCTCGACCGTCGGCTCCGGCAGGAGTTCTCCCGTCCGGAGGTACTCGACCGTCCGCCGGATCAGCCACGGATTTCCCTGGGCCCCGCGCGCGATCGCCACACCGTCACAGCCCGTCTCGTCCATCATGCGCTTCGCATCCTCCGGCGTGAAGATGTCGCCGTTGCCGAACACCGGAATCTTCACCGCTTCCTTCACCCGCCGGATCACATCCCAGTCTGCCGCTCCACTGTAGAGCTGCGCCCGCGTCCGGCCATGCACCGTCACCGCCGACACCCCGGCCTGCTCCGCCATCTTCGCGAACTCGACCGCCGTATCATCCGTCTTCTGGAAGCCCTTCCGAAACTTCACTGTCACCGGCTTATGACAGCGCTCCACCATCGCATGCAGGATCTCGTACGCGAGCTCCGGATGGTTCATCAGATCACTGCCCTCATGGTTGTTCACGATCTTTGCCACCGGACAGCCCATGTTCACGTCGAGGAGATCGAAACGATCCTCGATTCGGGACGCGATCTCCGCCATGATCTCCGGCTCCGAGCCGAAGAGCTGCACCGCCACCGGATGCTCGTCCGCCCCCGTCCGCATCAGCTCCTCCGTATTCTTATTATGGTAGAGGATCGCCTTCGCGCTGATCATCTCTGTCGTCGTCAGACCGACCCCCATCTCCCGGAGAATCGTCCGGTACGGAAGATCCGTCACCCCCGCCATCGGCGCCATCACCACATTACTCGGCAGCTCCACATTTCCTATTCTCATGCACATGTTCCCATCTGTTTCTGTCTCGTCACTGTCTCGTCACTGTATCTTCATCTTCTATCATATGCGGACTCCAGACTGCGCACCGTCCGGCTGTCCACCTGCTACGCATCTGCGCCCTGCACAGGCTCAGTCATCACCGAAGAGCGTGTGGTACGCGGTCTGCTCCGCATTCGGGTCATCCGGCATCACCGGCATATCCCAGGAACCCGTCATCCGGATCCCGCCCTGCTCCGACTCCGCGACGACATCCTGGTTCAATGTCTCCGACGAAGCGCTCATCATCTCCTCGGACGTCGCACGACGCACCTCCGCATGGCCCTCCGGATTATTCGCACCCGGCTCCGCCTGGAGATCCGCCTCCGTCGGCTCCTCCGAAGACTTTCCGCGCCCATGCAGCGTCTCCAGCGCCTGATAGTAGGTCTCCAGCTTCGTAAACAGCGCCTCGTAGCGCGTCGCCAGCTCATCGATCTTCTCCTGCGCCTTCGCATCATCGAAACGAAGATCATCCTCCTCGTGCATCGACTTCAGCACCAGCTTCTGCTCCGCATTAAACGACATCAGAAAAACCCCGCCGATCTCCTCGACATAATCCACCGCGATCAGCTTCAGCTCCTTCTGCACATCCTCCGGCAGATTCCCGTACTCCGGATTCAGATAATATTTCTGATGATAGGCATTCGCCGCACACAGCACCACATCTTCTCTCATGACAGCACCTCTCTGTATAATGAAATATCCGCATTATAGCATCCATTCAACATTCTGCAAAGTCTGAGCCGGCCGTCGCAGAATGAAAAGTGCAGGGGCGCCGGAGGACCGGCACGCACTGTTGCATCAAAAAGGGCGACTGCAGATGCAGTCGCCCTCCTGTACTTATGATTTAGCGAACCAGCAGCTTCGCGATCCGATACTGCTCCTCGTTGATATCCTTCTTCATCTGAAGTGCTTCCTGGATATCATAATCGACGAACTCGCCATGCTTGTAAGCCACAAGGCGGTTCGACTTGCCCTCGTGCAGCAGCTCTGCAGCACGTGCGCCCATCATCGATGCGTAGTAACGATCCTTACAGGTCGGTGAACCACCACGCTGGATATGTCCGAGGATGGTTGCTCTCGTCTCGATACCGGTTGCTGCCTCGATGCGCTTCGCCATCGAGGTGCTGTGGCCGATCCCCTCGGCGTTGATGATGATATAGTGCTTCTTGCCTCTCTTACGCGCCTCGATGATACGGTTGATGATCGCCTGCTCATCTCCGTCGTAACGCTCCGGAAGAAGGATCTCCTCCGCGCCGTTTGCAACACCGCACCAGAGGGCGATGTAACCGGCACGACGACCCATAACCTCGATGATCGAGCAACGCTCGTGTGAGGTCGAGGTATCACGCAGCTTATCGATGGCCTCCATCGCGGTATTGATGGCGGTATCGAAGCCGATCGTATAATCGGTACATGCGATATCGAGATCGATGGTACCCGGCACACCGATGGTGTTGATGCCGAGTGCACTCAGCTTGCCGGCGCCACGGAAGGAGCCGTCGCCACCGATGACAACGATTCCGTCGATGCCGTGCTTACGGCAGATCTCCGCACCACGGGCCTGGCCCTCCGGTGTGGTAAACTCCTGGCATCTCGCTGTATAGAGGATGGTACCGCCACGGCTGATGGTGTCGGATACGGAGGTCGTATCCATGTCGACGATCTCCTCCTGCAGAAGACCCGCATATCCTCTCATGATACCCTTTACCTTGATGCCCTCGTGAATCGCCGTACGAACCACGCTACGGACACAGGCGTTCATGCCCGGTGCATCACCACCAGATGTCAGTACACCAATCGTCTTCACAGCTTTCGTCGCCATAATCCTATCCTCCAGATATATTGATATTCTCCCTAAAACACAGTAGTGAGCGAGATTGTGATAGCTTTCACAATCTCGCACTTATAATAGTTTAGTTTTGTACTTTTTTCAATACCTTATATGAAACTCGAACGTTTTTTTCGCCGAGAAGCTGACCGAGACTTTCCATCAGCACCGGATCCAGCCGCACCGCATACTGCCGGTCGAGGCGCTTCACGGCCTTTTCCTGACGGAGATAGATCGCTACACCATCTTCTCCCGGATGTGCCCGGAGGAGCTGTCCCAGCACCTGCTGCTGCGCGAAGTACTGGTTTTTATCCTGCAGCTGCAGCCAGAGCTCCTTCGGTGCCTCCGAAAAGGTATAGATCCGATCCGCGATCAGCTTGCTGTCCTTCTCACCGGAGCCATCAACGTGGCCCTCGATGAAGAGCTTCGCATCCGGCTCGAGCAGTGCACGCATCGTCTGGAAGGTCTTCGGGAAGACGACGACCTCCACGGTACCCATCCGGTCCTCGAGCTGCAGGAAGGCCATCTGCTGCTGTTTCCGGGTGGTCTTCATCTGCACCTCCGTCAGGATGCCGCCGATCGTCACCTTCTGCTGGTCGCGGAGCGGCACGGTGCCTGTCTCGTCATCCCGGCGGAAGTATGCACTCGTGGCAGAGACATTGGCCTCCATCACCGCGCGATAGGCGTCCAGCGGATGACCGCTCAGATAGAAACCGAGGGCCTCCTTCTCATACTGCAGAAGCTCCTCCTTCGAGTACTCCGGCAGCTTCGGCATGCGGATACGAAACTCGCCCGCCTCCTGATTATCCTCCCCGAGGAGATCCGCGAGGGTCATCTGGCCCGCCATCGAATTCTGCTTTTCCTTCACGCGGCCCTCGATGATGGTCGGGAGGATCGCGATCTTCTCCCGGCGGTTGCCCGGGAAGGTGTCGAGCCCGCCCGCCTGGATGAAGAACTCGATGGCGCGGCGGTTGATGCCCTTCTCCGAAACACGGACGACGAAATCCTCGAAGTCCTTATACGCTCCGTGCTGCGCACGCTCCTTCACGATGGCGGCCGCAGCCGTCCGGCCCACGCCCTTTACGGCACTCAGGCCATAGCGGATCGCCCCCTCCGTGGATACCGAGAAGCCGATCTCCGCCTGATTCACATCCGGCGGCAGAATCGCGATGCCGAGCGTGCGTGCCACATCGAAGTACTCGGCGGTCTTCCCCATATTATCCATATAGGAGGTCATGAGCGCCGCAAAGAACTCCGCCGGGTAATAGCAGCGGAGGTAGGCCGTCTGATAGGAAACGACGGCATAGCAGGCCGCATGCGACTTGTTGAAGGCATACTTCGCGAAGTCGATCATCTCATCATAGATGTGGTTCGCCGTCGCCTCATCGATGCCCCGCGCGATACAGCCCGGGATGTGCTGCTCCGGATTTCCATAGACGAAGTTCTTCCGCTCCTCCTCCATGACCTTCGTCTTCTTCTTACTCATAGCACGGCGCACGAGGTCCGAGCGCCCCATCGAGTAGCCGGCGAGATCACGCACGATCTGCATCACCTGCTCCTGATAGACGATACAGCCGTAGGTCGTCTCGAGGATCGGACGGATCTCCGGACAGTCATAGCTGATCGTCTCCGGATGCTCCTTGCCCTGGGTGTACTTCGGGATGAAGTCCATCGGACCCGGTCGGTAGAGGGCGACTCCGGCGATGATGTCTTCAATGCCCGTCGGCTTCAGTTTTTTCATGAAGTTCTTCATGCCCGCCGACTCGAGCTGGAACACGCCCTCGCAGTGCCCGCCCGAAATCATCTGGTAAACCTTCGGATCGGCATAATTCATGTTTTCGACGCTTAAGTCTGCATGATGCAGCTTATTGACGTCCCGGATCGCATCCTTGATGACCGTCAGATTCCGGAGGCCGAGGAAATCCATCTTGAGAAGCCCCAGCTCCTCGATCGTCGTCATCGTGAACTGCGTGGTGATGGTACCGTCCGCCGCCCGCGACACCGGTACATACTCTACGAGCGGCTTTCCGGAAATCACAACGCCCGCCGCATGCATGGAGCTGTGGCGCGGCAGTCCCTCGAGGCGCTTACTCATATCGATGATACGATGCGTCTCCGCATCCTCTTCATACATCTTCCGAAGCTCCGGATTCATCTGCAGCGCCTTATCGAGCGTGATGTTCAGCTCATTCGGCACCTGCTTCGAGATCAGGTCACACTTCGCATACGGAATATCCAGTACACGCCCGACATCCCGGATGACACCGCGCGCCGCGAGCGTACCAAAGGTGATGATCTGCGATACGCAGTCCTTCCCGTACTTCCGGGTCACGTACTCGATGACCTCCTGCCGGCGCTCGTACTCGAAGTCCATATCGACATCGGGCATGGTGACACGCTCCGGATTCAGGAAACGCTCGAAGACGAGATTGTAACGCATCGGGTCGATGTCGGTGATGCCGATGCAGTACGCGACGAGGGAGCCCGCCGCCGAGCCTCTGCCCGGTCCCACCGCGATGTCATGGGTCTTCGCATAGTGCACATAATCCCAGACGATCAGGAAGTACTCGACGAAGCCCATGCTCGCGATCGTGTCGAGCTCATAGTCGAGACGTGGCCGGTACTGCTCGCCGTCCGCGCCGTAGCGCGCCCGGAGACCATCCTCACAGAGCTTCCGGAGATAGCCCGTCGTATCGTAGCCCTCCGGCACCTGGTAACCCGGCACATGATAGTGTCCGAATTCAATGCTTACATCGCAGCGCTCTGCGATTTTATGTGTGTTGTCGAGGGCTTCCTGCGCATACGGGAACAGCGCCCGCATCTCCTCCTCGGACTTGATATAGAACTGCCCGCCCGGATAGCGCAGACGGTCCTGGTCGCTGATCTTCTTTCCGGTCTGGAGACAGAGCAGGATATCATGCGGCTCCGCGTCCTCCTTCCGGGTGTAGTGAATATCGTTGGTGGCGACCAGCGGAATCCCGGTCTCCTCATGTAACTGCAGTAAGCCTGCATTGACCTTCCGCTGCTCCGGATAGCCGTGATCCTGCAGCTCGAGGTAGAAATGCTCCGGCCCGAAGATGGAGAGGTAGTGCAGCGCCGCCTTCTTCGCCTCCGGGTACATGTTCCGGGTGAGGTTTCGTGACACCTCGCCGGCGAGGCAGGCGGACAGCGCGATGATGCCCTCGTGGTAGCGCTCGAGCGTCTCGAAGTCGACACGCGGCTTGTAGTAGAAGCCGTCGATGAAGCCCGTCGACACGATCTTCATAAGGTTCGCGTAGCCCTGGTTATTCTCCGCGAGCAGCACGAGGTGGTAGTAGCGGTCCTCGCCCTTTCCGACCTCACGGTCAAAGCGGGAGCCGCCCGTGAGATAGACCTCGCAGCCGAGGATCGGCTTGATGCCCTGTTTCAGCGCCTCCTTATAGAAGTCGATGACACCGTACATCACACCGTGGTCGGTGATCGCCATCGAATCCATCCCGAGCTCCCGGCAGCGCGCGATCATCTCCGGGATCCGACCGGCACCATCGAGAAGACTGTAGCTTGTATGAACATGTAAATGCGTAAAGGCCATCGTACCCTCCAGTAAAAACAGATGCCTCTATTGTAGCATGGAATATATGAGAATGCTTGTTCTTTTTCATAATAAGGAGACGATGCCATTCAATGCGCCTACGGCGCGGCCCTCTCATGGATATTTACAAAAATAAAAGGAGGCACCTCTCGGCGTCTCCCTTCCGTACTATTCAGTTCTTATGCGTTTGCACCGCTGAGGTACTCCGCGATGCTGTTCAGTGCCGCGTCCTCATCCGCACCGTCCGCGCTGATTACGAGCGCCTGTCCGTTGTTGAGGCCCAGTGCCATCATCCCCATGATGGACTTGGCATTCACCTTACGTGGGCCATCGGCCATATAAATGCGCGATTCAAAGCGGCTGGCGATCTGGACCAGCATCGCGATCGGATGCTCATCCGGTTTTTTCGGTAACTGAACTACTACATTTGTGTCCTTCATATAATCCTTCCTCGAAGATAGGCCTCGCGTTAAACGCTCCCCCTGCAGATGCATGCACCTGCTTCACTGAACGCTATTTCTATCTTTACACTATAAACCTGCGGTTTTTCCCCTTAACTCTGAAGCCATCCTGGACAGCTTCCGGAGTCGATGATTGGCCCCGCTCTTTCCAATCGGTTCCGAGAGACACTCTGCAAGCTCGGTGAGTGACGCATCCGGTTTTTCCAGACGCTTCTCTGCGATCTCGCGCAGTCCCGGCTCCAAATTCTGAAGCCCGATCTCCCGATCGATCAGTTCGATATCCTCTACCTGGCGAATGCCGGCGGACACCGTCCGCTGCAGGTTCGCTGTTTCACAGTTCACCTGACGATTGATCTTCTCACTGACCTCCTTGAGGATTCTGACATTCTCAAGCTCCATGAGGCCATCCACGGCCCCCATCAGCTTCAGGACATCCGAAATCTGCGCGGCATCCTTCAGATACACAACCAGATGGCCGCCCCGCTCCATGATACGTGGCTCGAGACCGAAGCTTCGGAAGACATCGGTGATCCGATCCGCCTCCTCTGCTCCACCGCAGACCAGCTCAAGGTGATAATCCTTCGTCGGATCCGTGATCGACCCCGCACTCAGGAAGCGCTCCCGAATGAAGTCCCGCATCTCGAAATCCTTCGAATCATTGCTATTCATATTAATGTCTTTTTCAGACGCTGTAAAGTCTTTTTTACGCAGCTCCAGTTTCACTCTGGCTGAAAAAGATGTTCTCGTCTTCGCTTCTGCGCCCAACTCCGCCTCCATACACTGTTCGTTCTAGTATATTCAGGTCTCGCAGGGCCTGTCTTTACTGTGGTAATTCTCGTAGTTCATCGTTCTATATCCCGGTGGTCGATGCGCAGTCCGTAATCTGCCGTCTTCTTCAGACGCTCATAGAGGAGCTCTGCGATGGTGACGGAGCGATGGTGACCACCCGTACAGCCGACGCCGATCACAAGCTGATTCTTTCCCTCTTCTATATAATGCGGGATCAGAAAGCTGATCATATCATAGAGCTTCTGCAGAAATTCCTCCGCGACGCCATCCTGGCAGACGTAGTCACGTACGCTCTGTTCGAGACCGGTATGGCTTCGAAGCAGCGGGTCGTAGTAGGGATTCGGCAGGAAACGCACATCGAACAGGAGGTCTGCGTCCTCTGGAATTCCATGCTTGAAGCCGAAGCTGAGGATCGTGACCTGCAGATTCTCATAGGCCTTCTGCCCCTCGAAGATATCCGCGAGCTGTCCGCGCAGCTCCTTCGTAAGCAGGTGCGAGGTGTCGATGATATAGTCGGCCTTTTCCTTGAGCCAGCCCATCGCCTTCCGCTCTGCCTCAATGCCGGTTTCGACACGGCCATCCTTACTGAGCGGGTGCGCGCGCCGGGTCTCCTTGAAGCGCTTGATGAGGGTCTCGTCCGAGGCATCGAGGAACACGACCTCATAGTCGATGCGTCCCCGGATGTCCCAGGTGTCGAGCACCTCCTTCAGGAGCGGCAGATCGCTGCCGGAACGCACATCGATGCCGAGTGCCGCCTTCGTGATCTGCTCATGCCCGTCGACGATCAGCTCCGCGAATTTATCGATCAGCGGAATCGGCAGATTATCGACGCAGTAGTACCCCATATCCTCGAGGGACTTCAGTGCGATCGTCTTGCCGGCGCCACTCATTCCCGTCACAATTAAAAGCTTTCCCATGGCTCACCTCCGCTGTTCACTCTTTACTCATTGATCACTGCATCTTCCGCTCATCTGCTGTTCCCTCAGCGCATACCACACCGGGTGCCGACGTCACCCTCGATCAGAACTCGCCCCAGATCTTCACCTCCGGGGTCAGCTCCACGTGCTGTTCCAGGAGGACGCGCTTCCGCACCTCGCCGATCAGCCAGTAGATGTCCGCTGCCCGCGCGGTTCCGTCGTTGATCACGAAGCCGCAGTGCTTCTCACTCACCTGCGCGCCGCCGTGCCGGAAGCCGCGGAGTCCCGTGTCCTCGATCAGCTTGCCGGCGAAGTAGCCC
>CALAOB010000019.1 GCA_937927445.1 uncultured Oribacterium sp.
CTTCGATCCCGATCTTCGCAAGAATCGACGTCAGCGCCGCAAACACCGCAGACAGTAACGCGAAAACAAACCACATAATCGCCGCCTCCATTCAGGTCATTTCTTTGCGCTTTCCGAAAGCGTATGCCCCTATCATACAACTTCGGCCAATGTCTTCAACTGAAAATCGTCACCGCAGAAAACTGGAAGTTATCGTTCCTGTATTTCCTTGCCGCTGAGATACTCCACGTCGATTTCAAAAATTTGCACAGTCTTTCCTTCATGGGCAATTTCTTCATCAACTAACTGTTCGCTTGGATAGTATTTCATTGCAAATCGTTTTAATAGAGTTGTTGCTCTTGCACTGGATTCTACGAGGTGGCATCTGCCGAATACCACAACGCTCTGCACAAACGGTGCCCAATCTTCTTCTTTGATGGTTTCATTTCCATATACCGTGAAGCATACTTTGTCACAGGCACGCAGTGCATCTACTTTATGACCTACACGTGCTCCATGAAAATAAATTTTCTGTGCATCGTCATCGTAGACATAGTTGATAGGAATTGCATATGGATATCCGTCATCTCCATTTACGGCAAGAACGCCACGTCGGCTGGACTGCAAAAGAGTCTTTGCCGTGTCGATGCTGATTTCATTTTTCTTTTTACGAATTGTTCTGAACATGGTATTATTCTCCTTCTTATGCTGATACAACTTTCGATTTATCATCGAGACGCTTCATTCACATATCAGATGATGATCCCTTCCAGATGATCGCATTCATGCTGTATGATCTGCGCCGTCCAGCCGCTGAACTTCTGCCGGTGCTTCTGCATATTGAGTTCCTGATACTCCAGTTCGATCTCCCGATATCGTTCCGTCTTCCGGCTCCCGCTTAACGAAAGACAGCCCTCCTCTGTTTCATACCGGCCAGTCCTTTTCACGATGACCGGATTCAGCATCGCCACATCGACCGGCCCCATATTCACCACGATAATCCGCTTCCGCACGCCGATCATATTGGCCGCCATTCCCACGCACTCATGCGCATGCGCCTTCAGCGTATCGAGAAGATCCAGCGCCACCTGCCGATCTGTCTCCGTCGCCGTCTCCGATTTCTGCGAGAGAAAAAAGACATCTCTCATAATATTCTGTACCATCTTACTCCTCCGTCACTTCGTTTCTACATCCCCTGTCTTCATGCCAATGTCTCCGCCGGCAGTCCGTCACACCACTCCGCTCCAGCGCTGCCATGCATCTCAATCAACCGGTGCTCAATGCAATAATCGTAAACGCCGTCTTCCTCCACGGATTTACAAGTGCAGCAGGCATGGGCTTTCACCTCATCCTTTGCATTCCCCATGGCAACCCCGGTACCGACCGCTTCCAGCATCTCGATATCATTGATACCATCTCCGAACGCGATGGCCTCCGCCTTCGAGAAACCGAAGTGATCCAGCACGGCACGCACCGCGTTTCCCTTACCGCATTCCAGTGGGATGATATCCGCTGCTCGATCCCACCAGGCTGTGATCTGTGTGTGGTGGGTTCCTTTCAGAATCTGCGCATATTCTTCTTCCCGGCAGGAACACATCATCTGGTAGATATCCTCCTGTACCAGCGCGTCGAAGCGCGGTTCGATATGCAGCGTCTCATTACCGAAACGGAAATACTGCTCGAGGTCCGGATCTGTACCATCCGTTATGATAAAATGCTCGTTGCTGATCGCCACTGCCCGATGCATCTCTCTCAGATTCCGAAGAATCTGAAGCTTATCATCCCGATCCAGCGGACACTTAAAGATGATCTGATCGCCGACTTTTACATACGATCCATTAAAGGTCAGAAGCGCATCGAACTCGATCCCCGGAAAACGCGGAGCCGACAGATACCCTCTGCCCGTCGCCATACATATCTTCACCCCGTTTTGCTGAAGTGAGATTAACGCCTCCCGCGTCCGATCGCTTAATTCCTTATGCCCCATACTGAGAAGCGTCCCATCTACATCGAAAAAAGCAATTTTAATCATACTTCATCCTTTCCTATATGCTGCCAATGTCTCCGCCAGCAGTCCGTCACATCCCTCCGCGATCTGCGCTGCGCACGCATCAAAGTTCCGCGTGTACCACGGATCGTCGATGATCTCGTTCGGGCGACCGGAGTACTCCATGAGATAATGAATCTTTTCCTCCGGATCCTCCCCGAGAATACGCTTCATATAGAACATGTTCTCCTCATCCATCCCGATCAGAAGATCATAGGCATCGTAATCCGAGCGCTTCAGCTGCCGCGCCCGATGCGTACCGATCGGCACCCCTCTCCGCTCCAGCGCCGCCCTCATCGGCGGATAAATCGCATTCCCGATCTCCTCCGTCGACGTCGCCGCCGAATCGATCACAAACTCCGATGCCAGCCCCCGCCGGTTCACCAGATCCTGAAATATATACTGTGCAGAAACACTGCGACAGATGTTGCCGTGGCACACAAATAACACTTTTTTCATAATCGTCTATCTCCTTATAAGCCGTTCTATTCAAACCGACGCTCAAACCGACATTCAAACCGACATTTTCCGAAAGGAATAAGAAGGTCCAAACGAAACTTCTTTCATCAAGAGTTATTTTCATTTTCTTTGACGGCAGTCCGGTTGATAAGTTCTAACCCGAAACTTACCTTTCAGATTGTTGAAGCACTTATGCTGTCCACTATTGCTACCAAGATTGACATTTGGCAGTCTTATGTCATAATAAAAATAACCGATCCTTCCACGCCTCTTTACTTCGGTAGATGCGCACCATGGAAGGACTTTTTTGTAGTAAAAGAAATTCCCATAACCGAACGCATCAGGACCTCCATGCCCTACGGCAAGCAGGACCGGAATGGACGCTTCTGGGCTTTTTCCAAGGGACATCCTGAGGGACATTGCGAGGGACATTCCGGGGGACACATCTGGGCGATCGAATACTTCATGAGATAATGAACCTTACCTTCTTGTATAACCGGCTTTCAGACGGATCATTTGTCTTATAATCCGTATAAAAATCATCTAGAAATGCCGGGCAAGAGGCAGATATGACAGGGAACCCGCTTGTCCCGGCATAATGTAGCAGTCATTAGTCGTTAAAATGGTAATAGTGAGCAAATGTGTTACTACTCCGTCATCTTCTCCATCTTCGCCTTATATGTCGCAACTGCCGGAAGAATTCCATTCAATCTTTCAACAATTCGTCGCTGTTCATTAATTGGCGGAATTGGTATCAAAAAATGGCCAATCTTTGTGGCATTAACATTTGCTTGATTGATACCATCCGATTTTACATCTTTGCAGTAGTTTCTCTCATACTCCGAATTCATAACAAAATTAAGATATTCCGGATCTACAAGAATCGGCCTTACCTGCACGAGATAACCGGCAAAAATCGCAGGATGTCCGCATCTGTAAATTCCAGTCTTACCAACTAATTCACGACTGTTGGTACGATTGAAAAGAATGTCCATCGGCTCAAGCCAATACTTTTCGTTGTCATCTTGATTCGAACTATAAGCCAAATCAGCATAGTCAATCTCACCGTTCTGAATATTTCCCATTCGTAAAACTATTACATCACCAACAGGACTTGATTTGCTTGATGTTCCATATCGAAGATCATGGCATATGGAACCAAGTCGCGCCCATGCCCATGTATCAGGAATATCAAAAGGAATATCCTCTTCGGAATAGCTGTAATCAGATTTCTGCTTCTTAATCTTCCCTTCCTTAATCAGCTTCTGCTTCTCTTCCGCGATTTTCTTCAGCAGCACACTGGCCGGTTCATCGTTCGGGTCCTGTGGAACGAGCTTGCCCATGACCGCCTGCTGCAGGATGGACTTCTTCATCTGATCCCGGAAGGAGGCATTGAGCGTGTTCAGTCTGGTAGATGCTTTCGCATACTGCTCCACGAACGGCATCAGCTCTTCGATCTTTGCGACGATGCGCTTCTGCTCTTCGAGAGGAGGAAGTGGTACAGCGAGATTATGTAAAGCACCAGATGACAAACCTTGTATGGCAATTCCCTTGCCTTTGATCAGACCAGTTCCTTTTAAGAAGTTGATCACATAGTAATAATACTCAGTGCAAAGTGGCAGGTAGGCTCGAAGTCGGTGAACATGGTTTTGAATGCGCATACCAAAGTCGTAGTTCCATATGGCGGCTCTACCGTAATCTCCACCTTCACATACGAGCAGATCACCTTTCGTGACGGTACATTTCTCAACTTCGGATTCTGTAAAAGGCATCGATTTAAGATTATCAAGCTCAAATCTATTCCAATACAGATTTGATGTAGTGATGTATGTCAGTACTTCACCATCTTTATTTGTACCATTTAGCGCTTTTCCCGTATTATGTTGAAAAAGCTCCCCCATTCTGGTCCAGATCCAATTTTCTGGTAGATCAAAGAGCTGATCATCTACAGATACTTCCTCCATCTTTTTATCTTTTGGAACAGTACCAGCTTTGATAAGTGCTCTCTTCGCGGCGCGGATTCGTTCCAGTAATTTCTGAGCCGATTCATCCTCTGTACTTTGCTCAACGAGTCTTCCTTGAAGTGCAAGCTGAAGAATTGAATTTTTCAGTTGTTCTGCGGTCATCATGTCATTCACCGTCCTCTTCTGTGATTCCGAGGATGTCGGTGATCTTCTCGAGTATCCGGTCGATGTCGGCGTTCAGGCTGGCGCGCTTTTCCTGGTACTGCTGGATCAGTTCCTTCGGTGGGAGGATTTCTTCTTCCTCGTGCGGGTAGCCACAGAGGTCGAGGTTGAAGCTGCCGGCTTCGATGTCCTGGGCACTGTAGCACTTCGCCTTATACGTGTCGGTGTCCGCGTCTTTTATCTCGACGCGGTTCTGCCACCAGTCTCTGACCGGTTTGAAGTGCTCGGGCTTCATCGGTTTCGTCTTCGAGAAATGCTTATAGCCCTCCGGCATGTCGAGGCGGTAGAACCAGGTCTCCTTCGTCGAGTGCGTCCGGTCGAAGAAGAGGATGTTCGTGGTGATCGGGGTATACGGGGAGAATACGCTACCGGGCATTCTTATGATGGTATGGAGATTAAACTCGCGCATCAGCTTCCGCTTGATGGCGACCTTCGTATTATCGGTACCGAAAAGGAAGCCATCCGGGAGGATGACCGCGGCGCGTCCATCCTGCTTGAGACGGTACATGATAACCGACATGAAGAGATCAGCAGTCTCCGAGCTCGCGAGGTCCGCCGGGAAGTGCGTCTTCACTTCATTTTTCTCCGAGCCGCCATAAGGTGGATTCATGAGGATCACATCGAATTGGTCCTTCTCGGTATAGTCGAGGACATCCCGGAGCAGCGAATTGTCATGATAGACCCTCGGTACGTCGACGCCATGCAGCAGCATGTTCGTGACACAGAGCATGTACGGGAACTGCTTTTTCTCGATGCCGTAGATGGAGCTGCCGACCGCTTCCTGATCCGCGGTCGTCTTCACCTGCTGCTCGAGCTGCTTCAGCCAGCTCACGAGGAAGCCGCCGGTACCGCAGGCGAAGTCCGCCAGCTGCTCCCCGATCTTCGGCTGGATCCTTTCGGCCATGAAATCGGTCACCGGTCTCGGAGTATAAAATTCGCCGGAGGATCCGGCGCTCTGCAGCTCCTTCAGGATGGACTCATAGATATCACCGAAGGCATGGCTCTCCGCGTAGTCACCTAAGTCGAGGCTGTCGACGACATTGACCACCTGACGCAGCAGGACTCCATCCTTCATGTACTGGTTCGCGTCCTCGAAGGTCGTTTTTACGATGGCCTTCCGGATCGGGGTGCTCGCATCGATGTCGAGCTTCTTTAGCTCCGGGAAAAGCTGGTTTTTCACGAAGTCGAGCAGCTTGTCGCCGGTCAGCGCCGTGCCCTTTCCGTCATCGACGGCCCAGTTCCGCCAGCGCAGCGGCTCCGGGATGATGGACCGGTAGTCATCCTCGTCGAACTCCCAGTCCTCCTCCTTCGCGTCATATACCTTGAGAAAGAGCATCCACGCGATCTGCTCGATGCGCTGCGCGTCGCCGTTGATGCCGGCGTCGTTCCGCATGATGTCCCTCAGTCTCTTTACGAAGATTCCTAATTCACTCATCTATCTGTTTATGCCTCTCTGTATAGTTCGTTTTCAAGTTCCCGGATGGTCTTCTTGTAGCCGTCCTTGCCGCCGAAGAGTTTCGCGATGCGGTCCGGGTTTCCGAGCCTGCAGAACGGGTCGAGCTTCAGCACCTCGGTCTTCTCGATTTCACGCACGCCATCCTGCGCGTACTTGTCGAGCAGCGCCTCGATCACCTCGCGTGCCACCCCGCTGAATCGGTGCAGGAAGTCCCGCTTTTTCACATTGTCCGCACGCTCCTTCCGCGTGAGCGGCTTCTGGTCATAGGCCACATGGGTGATGAAGTCGAAGTCGTCGACGTCCTCCATGTGTTCGTCCTTTTTCATCTGTTCGAGGTCAATGCCGTGGGCGCGCAGTTCGTCGCGGATGGCCTCTTTTTTCTCGGTCTCCGACCATTTGCGGATGAAGTCCGAGAGCTCGGCGTAGCTGCCGCGGATGTTGCGGCGCGTGTAGTCGATGATGTTCTCCTGCCGGAGGAGCTTGCCGTTCACGTCATACACGGAGACGGTTTCCTGGATGAGCCGGACCGGTGCGCCACTGGCATCCACGTAGTTGATCGGCGGCTTTTCGGTCGGTGGCGTAGTCGGCGGGGTCGGCACCTTCGGGCCCTTGCCCGGCTGGAAATCGTCGACCTGCTCAACCGGGCCATCCCAGTCGGGATCTGCGAAGAGACGGGCGACGCCTCGGAAATCCATGACGGTAAAGCTGAGCTTGCCCTGATCCTCGCGCACACGGGTACCGCGGCCGATGATCTGCTTGAACTGCGTCATGGAGTTGATGTTCTTATCGAGCACGATCAGCTTCGTCATCTTGCAGTCAGAGCCGGTCGACAGAAGCTCGGAGGTGGTCGCGATGACCGGATACTTCGAGGCGACGGAGATGAAGTAGTCGAGCTTGCTCTTTCCGTAGTCGTCGGAGCCGGTGATGCGGACGATGTAGTCCGGGTGCTGCTTCATCATATCCTGGTTCATCTGAACGAGTGCGACCCGCATGCGTTCGGCAGCGTCCTCAGTGGCACAGAACACGATGGTCTTCTGCATGCGCCCATAGTGCTTCAGGTATTCCGTGATCTGGAAGGCGACTTCATCGATACGGTCCGCGAGGACGATGTTGTAATCGTAGTCGGTGTTGTTGTAAATGCGGTCCTCGATCTCGCGGCCATAGTAGTCTCGCTGGCCCTTGAACGGACGCCAGCCGTCACTGATGTTCAGTGTCATGCCGAGCACACGGAACGGCGCGAGGAAGCCGTCATCGATGCCGGTCTTCAGGCTGTACTCGTAGATCGGCTTTCCGAAGTAATCGATGTTCGAGACGTAGCTCGTCTCCTTCGGGGTGGCCGTCATGCCGATCTGGGTAGCATGAGCGAAATAATCCAGAACCTTACGCCAGCGGCTGTCCTCCTTCGCGGAGCCGCGGTGACACTCATCGACGATGATGAGGTCGAAGAAGTCCGGATCGAAGAGCTCACTGTAGTGCTCCTGATCATTGTCCCCGACAAGCTGCTGGTAGAGCGCGAAGTAGACCTCGTAGGAGGTGATGGTGTCCCGCCGGTCTTTCGCAAAGTTCACCTTATGGATGACCTTCTCGAGTGGGGCGAAGTCCTGCTGGATCGACTGGTCTACGAGGTTGTTGCGGTCTGCGAGGTAGAGGACCTTGCGCTTCAAGCCGCTGCTGAGCAGGCGGTAGACGATCTGGAAAGCGGTGTAGGTCTTGCCGGTACCGGTCGCCATGACGAGCAGGATGCGGTCCTGTCCACGCGCGATGGCATCGAGGGTCCGGTTGACCGCATTGCGCTGATAATAGCGTGGCGGGTAGGTGGTCTGGCTCGAGTAGAACGGCTGCGCGATGAGCTTCTCCTCTTCTGCATTGAGGCCCTGACCGTCGTTTCGCTCCGCCTTATAGCGCGCGACGAGTGCGTCCACGGTCGGGAAGGCATCCATCGTGAGTGTCCGCTCTGCGCCGGTCAGGAAGTCGTACTCCTGGAAGCCGTCGCCGTTTGAGCTGTAGGCGAATGGAACGTCCATCATCTCTGCGTATTCCTTCGCCTGCTGCAGACCATGTGAGATGCTGTGCTTGTTATCCTTCGCCTCGACGATCGCAATCGGATGATATTTGTTGAGGTAGAGGATGTAATCCGCCTTCTTCGCGGACTCACGGTAGGCGACATTGCCCTTCAGACTGATAC
This sequence comes from uncultured Oribacterium sp., assembly GCA_937927445.1. GTDB lineage: Bacteria > Bacillota > Clostridia > Lachnospirales > Lachnospiraceae > Oribacterium. The sequence continues at coordinate 8,313 of CALAOB010000019.1, forward strand.
GGCCATCCGTGATCTTCGTCTCCATCGTGATGTTGACGCCGTTCTCCCAGCCGGCAGCATTCAGCGCAGGCGTGATGTAGTTCAGCTTGATATCTTCCTCGGTCATCTGCTTTTTATCGAGAATCATCAGATCTACCCCCAATCTGCTGAATTTTATAACTGTATTTGATTTTATCAGAAAAATCCATGAATTTACAGATTGCAAATGCATGCAGAACACAGGTAAAAGGACCGTAAACTTCCTTTAGAATATGGTATACTTTTTATGGAACTGTGAGCGCATCTATCTACAGCGCTTGGATGTGGACGCCCTGCCGGAGACGGCGGAAAGGAAGGAATACGATGAAAAAGCCGCTTAAAATCACATTGATCTCATTGGGTGCGGTTCTTGCCGTTTTACTCGCTGGCGTGCTTGTGTTTACGGGCGTGTATTTTACCCGTTTTCAAACAGCTGGCAGCATAGAGAAGCTGACCAGTTATGACGACGGGTACAATCTTTACCGAATGGATGTAAAATACGATTACAGCCTTGACGACGTCATAAATTACGGCATTACCGATAATCAGACGATGATCGACGCCGTTCTGAACGAGGCGCTTCCGATGCTCCCCGTGAGTATCAAGGTTCCCGACTTCGGCTGCACGGCGTTTACGCTGACCGACACCGACGGCGATGTCCATATGGGGCGCAACTACGATTTCAAGAACGACAGCTCGGCAATGCTTGTTTATTGCACTCCAAAGGACGGGTATAAATCGGTCGCCTGCGCGGCGCTCGATAATATTTCGGCAAATGTCCCTGACGAAAGCATGCAAAAAAGGCTCGCAACCCTGACTGCTCCGTTCATCTGCCTTGACGGAATAAATGAAAAGGGCGTATCCATCGCTGTCCTGACGCTTGACAGTGAGCCTGTACATCAGGATACGGGGAAACCCGTCATCGCGACCACGCTTGCAATCCGCCTGGTGCTGGATCGGGCGGCAAGCACGGAGGAGGCGGTTGAGCTTCTCAGGCAATACGATATGTTTGCTTCGAGCGGCAGGGATTATCATTTCTATATCACCGATGCCACAGGCGACGGCAGAGTGATCGAATACGACTGTGAGAGCGAAGCGCGTGAGTTTGTCGCAACGCCGATAAACGCCATAACAAACTTTTACGGCTTATACAAAGAAAAGGTGCTGCCGAATCAGAAAAACGGTATTTACGGTCACGGCAGAGAACGTTATGATGCCGTATTAGACGTATTTGAACAGCAAAGCGGAAATTATACGGACGATACCGTATGGGCGTCTCTGATCGCAGCCTCGCAGGAGCCGGATCCCGAAGATATCACAAGCAACACGCAATGGTCTATCGCCTACAACAACACCGACCTTACCGCCGACATTGTCCTGCGAAGACACTGGAACGATATCACGCACTACGGACTGACGACGAACGAAACTTAGACCGCATACTAATTTGATAAAAAAATCGCCTCAGTTTACCAGACTAGAGGCGATTATTTTTGGTGTGATTTATGATTTATCTCATTACACCAGAAAAGGTAAGAGATAAAACGGTTTCAACCATAGCGCTTCTTCATTTCCGGTATCTTTTTGTGATATCAGATATGCGTTATGGACATTCTGAGAATACTTTTTGCAGAATTCCGTGATCGATTCATGTTTCCCGAAGCCGGAAGACTTGATTTCAAATGCATTGATTTTACTTCCTTCCGAAGTCAGGAAATCGACCTCATAATAATGGGTACTTTCCTTTTTGTTCCAGGTGTGATAGTAGAGTTCCCTTCCGGACGCCGCAATCATCTGAGCGACCAGATTTTCATAAAGATACCCCAGATTCGCAGGTAGTTTATCGGAAAGCAGCTTCGCATAAATGTCATTTTCTGTTACCGACCGATCGATAAACATGAGTGTGACAAACAAGCCTGTATCCGAAAGATATAATTTGTAGCTGTCGAAATCTTTCGTGTCGGTCAGGGAGACCCTCGGATTGGTGGAATTATAGCATGGCAGAACGGTTTTTGAATCGATCAGCTCATATAAGAGTTCTTCTGTCCTGCTCGTCGTTTTTTTTCCGATTGCGGTCGTAATGCGATATTTTCTTGCGTCCTTTGCCAGCTGTGCCGGAACCGCATGATACAATGCCGATATCCTTCCGGATGGATCAATCTTCTTAAAATCTTCCTCATACAGAGAGATGATCTGCCTTTTTACCATATCGATTTCTGAAAAGTTTTTTCCATCGATATAAGCTTCTACTGCCTGTGGCATACCTCCTACCGCCATATAGATTCTCAGATCCCTCATTAACTTTCGGTTGGTTGCCTGTCCGATGGCTGATCCACTGACATAAATCTGCCGCAGCAGCTCATAATTCATACCCGTCGCATCACAGAATTCTTCATAATCCATAGGATAGACTTTAATCTTCATTTCCTCTGAAGGGATCAGGATATCCTTTACATTTTTCTTTATCGAAATCAAGGATCCTGTTTCCAGATAGCTGTATCTGCCGTCTAGTACAAGATGCTTGATTGCCTGTCTGGCCTTCGGAAATAACTGTACTTCGTCAAAAATTATGAGGGAATCATGTTCGTATAATGTGATTCCGGTTTCTGCCTGCAGTCTCAGAAAGAACAGATTTAAATTCCCGATATCATCGAAGCAGTCCAAAATATTGCTTGTAGTCTTGGAAAAATCAATCAGAATATAAGATCTGTATTCGTTTCTGGCAAAGGTCTCCGCGATGGTGGACTTACCAACACGTCGTGCACCTTCAAGCAATACCGCATATTTATCTGAATACAGTTTTTTCCACTCCAGTAATTTATCATAGGCTTTTCTCTTGAAATACATAATCACCTCCATCTGCATGAGCCTATTATATCGTTGAAAGTACATTCCTTCAATATGCGTTTACTTCAAAATGTACTTTTCTTCAATACATATATCTTTTAAATTGTACATTCCTTCAATATATGTGATCGGTAAAATGTTCGTTTCTTCAATACTTTGAATGCTGTATCAAATGAGCAGAAACCCGAACGGATACCTACGTGAGATGTCGGCTGGACGCAGCATGCTGTATCAAAAAAGCTGAAACTCGCACTGATGCCAACGGCATATGGCTATTTTGAAGCCTTCTTGCTGTATCAATCAGGCGGAATCTCAAGGTGATGCCAACAAAAATCAGTGTGATCTTCAGGTTGATGTTGGCATCAGAGCGGAAATATGCCTGACTGATGCCAACATTGGCCTGAAATTCCCAAGTCATCAACTGAAAATAGACAGAAAAAGATACAGCATAGAGCCGAAGCCCTATGCTGTGCCATGGTTTGAAGTTTGTAGGTTCTATTACTTACGGTATATCTGCGGGGTTTCGTTCGAAAACATAGTCGGTATCGCTTGATAAGTCAGCTCTGAATATATAGCCGAGTCGATCAAACTTTTTTATGTCTTCCGGATTCTCGATGCCATTTTCTGCCATGAAGCGGACCATTTCACCGCGTGCCATCTTGGCATAGGTGCCTTTCGTGACCAGTTTATCTCCGTAGCGCTCGCAAAAGCTTATGGTGATATACCGGTCCTGCTGTGTCAGATATTTTTCGATGGGTTTTGAGTATTCTTTTGACGCCAGATTTATGATGGTTCTGCTGTCATCGATTATGGAGTGATACAGCGTATCTCCCCAGTAATCATACAGATTTTTCGTACCGCCGATTCCGACCCTGGCCTGCATTTCCAGGCGGTACGGTGTCACGCCGTCCATCGGCTTTAAAACACCATAAAAGGCGGACAGTATTCTCAGATGGTGCTGTATATACTCCAGCTGACGGTATTCAAAAACCGATGGTGCCATATACTGGTATGCGATGCCATCATAGGCTATGACAGACGGCGTCAACCTGTGATGAAGATCCATATGCTCCAGTCGGTGGAAGTTCTCGTCTGCGATCTGTTCGTTACATTTCCAGACGGCTTTCAGCTCCTCTTGGGATTTATGCTTCATCCAGTTGAGTATTTCAGCTGTCTTGTCGAGAAATTCTGGTAGTCCTTCCGCTTCGATGCAGTCATCATTTGAAATCATCTTTTTTGCAGGAGACAGTATAATTTTCATCAGCTTAATTCCTGAAGCATTTTTTTCGGGTCGTCAGCGGCCTTGACTTTATCGTTGGCTTTTATGATGACGCCATTTTCATCGATCACATATGTGGTTCGAACGACGCCCATAGATACCTTGCCATAGTTTTTCTTTTCCTTCCACACATCATATGCCTCGATTACCTTGCGCTCCGGATCCGCTAATAGTGTAAACGCCAAGCCATATTTTTCTTCGAATTTCTTGTGAGAGGCAACCGAGTCCTTACTGACGCCCAGGATGACAGCCCCCTTCTCGGTGAACTGCGGATATCTCTCGGAAAAGCCACAGGCCTGCTTCGTGCAACCAGGGGTATTATCCTTCGGATAAAAATATAAAATCACTTTTTTTCCAACATAATCAGATAATCTGTGCATCGTTCCATTCTGATCGGGTAACTCGAAATCAGGTGCGTTCATTCCTACGTCCAGCATGATTTATTCCTCCGTCTCTATCTTCTTTTCGACATTTGCTGTATCTTTCTTAGGTCTGGCAATCATTTTATGGCCTGTATACATCGCCATCGCCATGCAAAGCATAGAGCTGTACGCAAAATATTTATGACTTGATTTCGACCCTTTATATCCAGTGTACATAGCACCTATCATCGAAATGAGGGCTCCTGCTGACCAGTATTTATGTGCTTTCATATTATTCCTCCATTATATAGGCTTCCGCCATGTGTACGGCGACGGCACCGTCGGCCACCGCGGTGACGATCTGGCGAAGGGCTTTCGTCCGGACGTCGCCGACGGCATAGACGCCCGGAATGCTGGTTTCTGTGCTTTCACCGGCTGCGATATAGCCGTGATCGTCGAGCGTGAGCTGCCCGGTGACGAGTTCGGTGGCAGGTTTTCTGCCGACGCTGACAAATACGCCATCGCAGGCGAGTGTTGTCTCTTCGCCCGTAACGGTATCCTTCAGGCGGACGCCGGTTAAGTGCTCGTCATGAAGCAGTTCCGTGATGGTGCTGTTCCACCGGAACTCAACATTGGCCGTATGCAGAAGCTGCTCATGATAGATTTTCTCGGCACGTAAGCTGTCTCTGCGATGAACGAGGATAACCTTCTGCGCGATTCGGCTGAGAAGGAGGGCATCCGCGACGGCGGAGTTACCGCCACCTACGACGATTACGGTTTTCCCTCGGTAGAACATCCCGTCACAGGCTGCACAGTACGCGACGCCACGGCCGACCAGCGCCTGCTCCCTGGGGATTCCGAGCGTCCGGGGTGTTGCACCGGTCGCAATCACGACCGTCTTCCCGAAAAAGGTGCCGGAGCTGGTTTCGACTCGCTTCGGTGTTTCGCTTAACTCCAGCTTTGAGACTTCCGCGTTCTCCGTGATGGCACCGAATTTCTCCGCCTGCTGCTGCATTTTCTCGCCCAGCGTGAAGCCGTCGATGCCATCCTCGAAGCCAGGATAATTATCGATCTGCTGGGACAGCGCCATCTGCCCGCCGGCGGACAGCTTCTCCAGAACTACCGTGTCAAGACCGGCTCTCGCGGCATAGAGTGCGGATGTATAGCCGGCAGGACCGCCACCCACGATGATCATATCGTATACATGATTCGGATTCATAGAACTTCCCTCCTGCTCACTTTTGCTCACGTTACCTGCGCTTCTGTCTTTTCGTGGCGGCCTGGATGAAACGGCCACCTGGGGCGACATCACCGACGAGATCATGCTCTTTCCATAGCGCCCTGGATGAAGCCGCCACCTGGGGCGACATCACCGACGAGATCACGATCTTTCCATAGCTTCTTTAATGAATCGCTCGATTGCGGCTTTCGAATCCGGTGCCACGATCGAATCGACTACCTTGCCGCTACGATATAAAACCAGCGTCGGAATCACCTCGATCTTTTCTGCTTCTGCGAGCTGCGGCTCTTCGTCGATATTCACCTTTCCGATGACGAGCTGATCGCCGTACTCTTCTGCGATTTTCTCATAGGCTGGCGCGATCCTGCGGCAGTAGACACACCACGGTGCCCAGTAGTCGACTAAAACCGGCTTCTCTTCATGCATGAACTGTTCAAACTGTGCTTTATTCATATTGATGGCTGACATAGACTTACCTCCATTTTAGTTTCACCCAGCAGGGCTATCTGAAATATGCTGTGAAATCTTTTACTATTAAGAAATATTCCTAATAATGTTATACAGGATAAACAGAGGTGAGTCAATGTAAAATGATAATTATTATTGATATTTCAATTTAGCGCAATAGCATGGTTCGATTGAAAAATACTTGAATGCTGTATCAAATGAGCAGAAACCCGATATGATACCTACGTGAGATGTCGCCTGGACGCACTCATGCTGTATCAAACGAGCTGAATCTCGAACTGATGCCAACGTGAAAAGGTGATTTTGGAGCCTACATGCTGTATCAATCAGGCGAAATCTCCAGGTGATGCCAACAATAATCGGCGTTGTATGGAGGGCAATGTTGGCATCAGGGAGGAAATATGCCTAAATGATGCCAACATTGGCCTGAAATTCCCCAGGCATCAAAAGAAAAAAGGCGGAAAAAGATACAGCATAGAGCCGAAGCCCTATGCTGTGTGAGTGTCTTCGCTTCGGCAAGGCTTACCGGGAGCCCTTTCGACCGAAGCCCTATGCTGTTATCGCTTTAAATGATTTTTAAGTCGCGGGCTCAGATTTCCCGGCCCATCTGGTAGGCCTGCTCGAGTGCTGGGCGTCCGGCGATGTCGCCGACCTCGTTTACGCCACCGGCGAACACTGTGCCGACCAGTGTGCAGCGTGGGAAGCAGTCCTTATGAATTGAGATACTGGTCAAAGAAAGTCTTCAGCTTTTCAAACGGGATCACATCCATCTGATCATAGAGGTCGGTGTGGTTTGCTCCCGGGATGATGAGCAGTTCTTTATTGTCTCCGCTCAGCCTGCTGTATGCCGTTTCGCTGAAGTAGCGGGAATGTGCCTTCTCACCATGTACCAGGAGTACAGCGGAGCGGATCTCGCTGCTGTATTGCAGGATAGGCATATTCAGGAAGGACAGCGAGGATGTTACGTTCCAGCCGTTGTTAGAGTTCAGGCTGCGCGGATGATAGCCGCGCGGGGTCTTGTAGTATGCGTAGTAGTCCTTGACAAACTGCGGTGCATCATCCGGCAGCGGATCGACCACGCCACCGGCCAGCGCATATGTGCCCCGTCTGTAATCTTCTGTGCGCTGTGCATTCAATGCCTTTCTCTTTTCGAAGCGTGCCTGCTCAGAATCCTCCGCGTCGAAATAGCCGTTGGCGTTTACACGGGTCATGTCGTACATAGTCATCGCTGCGGTGGCCTTGATGCGAGTGTCGATGGCGGCTGCATTGATCGCCATACCGCCCCAGCCACAGATCCCGATGATGCCGATGCGCTCAGCGTCGACATTCTCCTGCACGGACAGGAAGTCCACGGCCGCACAGAAGTCCTCGGTGTTGATGTCCGGTGAGGCAACGTAGCGAGGCGTGCCGCCGCTCTCGCCGGTATAGGACGGGTCGAAGGCGATGGTCAGGAAACCAAGCTCCGCCATTTTCTGCGCGTACAGTCCGGATGACTGCTCCTTGACTGCGCCAAACGGTCCGCTGACGGCGATCGCCGGGAGCTTGCCGACGGCCCCCTTCGGCGTATACATATCGGCGGCCAGCGTGATGCCATAGCGGTTGTAGAAGCTCACTTTCCGGTGATCCACCTGATTACTCTGAGGAAATACCTTGTCCCACTCGCTGGTCATATTCAACTCTTCCATCACTGTATTTTTATCCATCTTCAACTCTCCTTGCATTCAGATTTTGTTTAGGCTATCCTTATGCTAGTACCTGAACCTAACTTCAGGTCAAGATGAATTTTTGATTTTCGGAGGAAAATTTATGTATATGATCGGACAGGTAGCGGAGATGTTCGGACTTCCCATCTCGACGCTGCGATATTATGACAGGCAAGGCCTCTTTCCAGACATGGAGCGCGTATCCGGCATTCGCAGATTCAGCGATACTGAAATCGAAGCACTCCGTGTCATCGAATGTCTGAAAAAGGCGGGCATGGAGATCCGTGACATCCGCCAGTTCATGGACTGGTGCGTGGAGGGGCCGTCCACCTACCCGCAGCGCAGGGCAATGTTTCAGGCGCAGCGGGCACACATGGAGGCACAGCTCGCCGACATGAACCGTACGCTGGATATGCTCCGCTTCAAATGCTGGTACTATGATCAGGCGATGAAGGACGGAAACGAGGACAGACTGAAGGAACTGATTCCGGATCAGCTGCCGGATGAAATCCGAAAAGCATATGAAAACGCACATTAAAATATTAGAGGGATAAAATGCGAAACATACAGGAAATCAAACTGATTCAGGAAACCAGAGAAGAACAGCTACCGGGCTTCGCATTGGACTTTCCTTATATCGCCACCTGCGCTCAGCTTGACAAATATGCCGATCCTTTTGTTCCCTGGCATTGGCATAAAGCGGTGGAATTGTTTTACATGGAAGAAGGGTGTCTGGAATACGAAACACCAGGAGGAAAGATTGTTTTTCCGCAAGGCAGCGGTGGTCTGGTCAATTCCAATGTGCTGCATAAGACACGCATTTTAGATTACCCGCATATCACGACACAGAAGCTGCACATATTTGACCCTGCTTTTCTTTCGGGACAATCTGGCGGCAGAATCGAGCAAACTTACTTCCTGCCCATGCTTTCCGATCCTATGTTTGAAATCATACCGCTGTCGCCCGATGTGCCGGAACACTCTGAGATCCTGCATCTGATCCAGAAAGCATTTCTGCTGAATGAGCACGAACTTGGCTACGAAATCAGCTTGCATCGGACGTTGTTGGATATATGGCTGAAGATTTTCGTTCTGTATCGCAAGCAGGAAACGGCTCAGTACAGAACGTCCCGAAACATAGATGCCGCAAAGCGAATGATGATCTATATTCGGGAACATTTGGCAGACTCCCTCACCGTTAAAGAACTGGCGGATGCGGTTTTTCTAAGCGAACGGGAATGTTACCGCATTTTCCGGGATTGTCTACACACAACACCGGTCAATTACATCATCGACTGCCGCTTGCAGGAAGCCAGCCGAATGCTTACCGCAAGCAATATGTCTGTTACAGAAATCGCATATTCCTGCGGTTTTGGTTCCGGTAGCTATTTCAGCAGGGTGTTCACCCGTGAGAAAGGCTGTACGCCCAATGAGTTTCGTGCGAACTGGCAGGATAAGACAAGTATCAGGCGCTAACCTGATATAGTTTTTGCGATTGTGTCAGTATAATTTTCCTGATACCAATCAAGGAGGTTTCCGTATGGATGAGAAATGTATGCGATATAAAGAGATTGTATTTGATGTGGATGGAACGTTGATTGATACCGAGTATGCGGTACTACATTCCCTGCAGGATACAGTGTGTCATTTCACCGGAAAAACGCCAGAAATAGCGAGTCTGACCTTTGCTTTGGGGATTACCGGAGAAGATGCTTTGCTGAGATTGCGGATTACGGATGTAGACAGTGCTTTAACATATTGGGAACACGCTCTGGAGACCTATCACCAGTCAATCCGTGTATTTGATGGTATTGAGCGATTACTGTGTGATCTGGCTGCCCGCGGTTATAATCTTGGAATTGTGACTTCCAAAACCAGAGCAGAATACGAAACGGACTTTGCCTGTTTTGATATTGTCCGTCATTTCAGCAGAGTTGTCTGTGCGGGTGATAGCGTAAACCATAAGCCAGATCCAGAACCCCTGCTGAAATATATGGAGAAAGCGAAATGCAGTGAAACGGAACTGCTTTATATTGGGGACAGCATTTATGACAGACAGTGCGCTGAGTCTGCCCGCTGTGCCTTTGCATTGGCCCTTTGGGGAGCAAAGAAAGATATGGACGGCGTATGTGCGTTTGCTACTCCCGGCGATCTGCTGAATAGCCTTATATAAACAAAATTAGCCCCGGCTGATGCTCGATAGAGCGTCAGCCGGGGCTGTCTATTGGGCGATTATCTTCATGAGGGGCAGACCCCATGAATGTACAGAAGTGTCGAGCTCCTCACGCTCGCTTACGTGGCATCCGTTGTGTCGGCATCCTCTGCTTCCAGCAGTCGCATGCCGGCGGTTTCCGATACAGGGAGTGAGAACACGATGGCTTTTGCCTTCGTATCCGGGCCAGCTTCTGCCATGATCGCCTTCATGATGCTGTTCTTTTCGGCGGATTTCGCCACGATCAGCACGATTTCCTTCTCTGCGGCGAGCGACACGCCCATGAAATGCGACGCTTCTTTCACGCCGGTGCCTTTCGCATGGATGATCGTGCCGCCACCGGCGCCGCTGGAACGTGCGGCGTCCATCACGAGATCGGTGTATCCCTGGTTTGTAATCGTCACCAGAAGCTCATATTTCGTATCCTTCAAAACGGATTCCTCCCCTTTTACAAATTCCTGACCGCAGGTCAATGCTGCCAGCGCCTTTTTACCGCCGACGCTGGAAAACGGTACGATGAACGCGATGCCAGTGCCGGGCACATCGATGCGCATGCGATTCTGCAGCCCATAGCGGATCGCTTTCCAAACCTTATAGGTGACCGCGGAAAAAATCACCGACTTTTCGCTGATCTCGAGCCCGAGAAAGTCCAGCAGCTCGCTCGTCGCCGTTCCGCGCCCGACCGAGACGAAGCTCGCAGATGCACCGTATTTCTCATAAAAATCCGTAAAGCGGTCGGTGCTGTTCCGCTCTACGATCGTTATCATCCAGTAAAGATCATTCATAGTAATTTACCTCAAAGCTCGATGATCGCATCCTCAGGAAGCGCATCAAATGCAGCGGAACAGCCGGCAAATACAGGCGTCGCGCCGGAAACACTCTGTCGTGCCCGGATCTGCGATACGAGTCCCATGATCTGAATCGTGATCAGCGGTGTCATCGCGACCATGGCCACGACACCGAAGGCATCCGCCACGATGTCACCTCCTACGGCGATGCAGGCCCCCTGGGCAAGTGGCAGCAGAAAGGCCGCCGTCATTGGCCCGGACGCGACGCCGCCGGAGTCGAAGGCAATCGCGGTATACAGCTTCGGTACGAAGAAGGAGATGCCGAGGGCGATGCCGTAGCCCGGGATCAGCAGCCACATGATGGAGAGACCGGTCAGCACGCGCAGCATCGCGAGGCCCAGGGAACAGGCCACACCGATCGACAGGGCGAGACCCATCGCTTTCGCGGAGATCGCGCCGTCGGTCAGCTCCTCGACCTGCTTGTTGAGGACATAGACAGCCGGCTCGGCCTTGACGATGAAATAACCGATGATCATCGCCACCGGGATCAGCAGCCAGGAAGTGCTTCCGGTCGCCAGCTCTCTCCCGAGGTAGTTGCCTGCGGGCATGAAGCCGACATTGGCCCCGGTCAGGAAAAGGACCAGGCCGATATAGGTATAGAGAAGGCCGACCATGATCTTCAGAAGCGTGCGCAGCGACAGCTTCAGCACGAGCAGTTGGAAGACGAAAAAGAACAGCACGATCGGGAGAAGCGAAACCGCAATCTCCTTCATATAGAGAGGAAGTTCCTCTGCAAACAGATGGAAAAGCTCCGTGGAGGTCGTGATATCCGGGATCGCCGGCGGCACATACGCGGATTCATCCGGATGAAACAGCATGCCGAGGATCAAGACCGCCAGGATCGGGCCGATCGAACAGAGGGCGACCAGGCCGAAGCTGTCCGACGCGGCATGGCGGTCACTTCGGATGGACGCGATACCGACACCGAGCGCCATGATGAACGGCACTGTCATTGGACCGGTCGTCACACCGCCGGAATCGAAGGCCACGCCCCAGAAGCTGTTCGGCACGAAGCGCGCGAGGATAAAGATGAGGATGTAGCAGCCCACGAGGATCGGGGGGAGCGCGATTGAAAAGAGCATTCGCAGCAGCGCCACGACCAGGAACGCACCGACACCGCAGGCCACCGACAGGATGATCGTCCGGTTCGGTACCGCCGGGACCTGGGCAGCCAGCACCTGAAGATCCGGCTCGGATATGGTGATGATGAAGCCCAGGAAAAAGGTGATGAGCACGATGAGCGAAAGATGCCGGCTTTTCTTCATCGCGGCACCGAGACGCTCGCCCATCGGCGTCATCGCCATCTCGGCTCCCAGTGTGAAGAACATCATGCCGATGATGATGAGCGCCGCCCCCATGATGAAGCATAGAAGGATGCTCGAGGATACAGGCGCGATCGTGAAGCATAGGAACAGGACGATACCGACGATCGGCATCACCGCCACCAGCGCTTCCCGAAGCTTTTCATTTAGGAACTTGAAAGTGTGCAAAGGCAATTACCTCCTGTGAATAAAATATACTATTGAGATAGGAATACTATACTTTATTTTAACAGAAGAAGCGGATATTGAAAACTGGACAATACAAATGTTTTGTACAACTTTTTAGTTTATGGTGGCAGTTCCTTACGGTCGGCTTCAGACTGAAATTACCCAGTCATCAACTGAAAAAGGGCGCAAAAAGACACAGCATAGAGCCGAAGCCCTATGCTGTTTCGTCGTTTATACGTATGTAATTTTATGCTTTTTCAATCGGCATCCGGATGCCGGAGGCGTGCTCGCCGCCTCTGTAGATCGTGACATGTGCCTTCTGGCGGGTCTTGCTGTTGAAGCCGTCCTTCGTGTTGCTGTTCGGGAAGATGAAGTTCTTCGCACTGGATGTGATCGTGACGCGCATTCGATGGCCCGGGAGGAAGGTGTTCGAGAGCTTCGTGGTGCGGATCGTGATCTTATAGATCTCGCCCGGTTCCATATACTCCGGATGGTCGAAGCCGTTCCGGTACTTCGCGCCGATCACGCCATCCGCAAGCTTCACGGAGCGTCCGTTTTCGTCGACATCGCACACACGGACGACGAAATCCGTATCCGGGCAGTCGCAGGACACGTAAAGCTCCGCCAGCATGTCGCCGGTGATGGTCAGCGGCTCCGTCAGCACCGGCGTGGAGTAGCTCAGCATATCGGCCCGCTTCTCCTTGTCGGTATAGTCCTCCGGCACCTCGAGCTCGTTCTCCGACATATCGATGATATGCACGGACGGATGCTCCGGATCATAGTCATACGCGTCCGCGCCACTCGTCTCCGGCAGCACATCGCTCAGCACACCACGACCACATGCCTCGCCGGTTCCGTTCGCGCTGCCCGTCTTCGGAAGCGCACCGTTTTCGAATGCCTCACCGGTTCCGTTCGCACTGCTCTCCTGTCCGAGGCCAATGTCTCCGCCGTCCAGATAGAACATTTTCCGTTCGCTCGTCTCCACCGGCCAGCTTTCTGCGGTCTTCCACTGGTTCTCGCCGATCGTGTAGTACTCGACGGCCGCAGTCTTCTCGATGCCGTTGTCGACGCCCTTCAGGAAGTGCTCCAGCCACTTCATGCAGAGAATATCCATATCGTAGCGGAGTGCGTTGTCGCCCAGGCGGAGCGCATGCAGATCGTACTGCGCATTGCCGCTGTGCTTCCACGGACCGAGCACGGCCTTCCATGTACCCTTCTCCCAGGACTGCACGAGGTCGAGCGCCTCAGTCGTGCCCATGCCGTTATCGTCGAACCATCCCGACATGATGAGTGCCGGAACCTGGCCACCCTGGTAGCGCTTCGACCAGTTGCCTCTTTCCCAGAACGCATCCATATCGGTATGCGCGAGCCATTTTTCGAGGAACGGGACTTCGTGTCCCAGTGCCTGCTTCGGAATCTGATTTAACGGACGGATATCGAGGATCTCATCCCAGTTGTCCTGCGCCACCAGATCCGCGCGTAAACGCTTTTCCGTCATCATGAACGCCCAGGCCAGCATGCCGGAGTTGAAGCAGCCGCCGCGACGCGGGATGTCAATGAAGGCACTTCCGGCGCAGACACTGCTCAGCATCGCCTTGAGATGCGGGTTGCCACTGGCCGCCGCGGCCCACTGTACGTAGCCGAGATAGGATCCGCCCGTCATGCCCACCTGTCCATCACTGAACGGCTGGGCGGCGATCCAGTTCAGGGTATCGTCACCATCTTCGATTTCATAGTGCTCCGGCATCCACTCGCCGGTACTGTCCTCACGCCCCCGGGTATCCTGTACGACGACCACATAGCCTCGCTGCAGGAAGCGGTAATACTGATCCTTGTCTTTTCCCTTTCCATACGGTGTGCGGACCAGAACCGTCGGGAAGCGGGTCTCCTTCGTGCCGCTCGGCAGATAGACATCGGTCGCCAGCTGCTCGCCATCTCTGGTCGGAACCATGAACGTGCCGGCTGCTTCTACGCCATACACCGGGCCCGGCTGATACTCGCCGTCCTCTTCCGTCATCCCAGGATAGACTTCCTCCCAGTCTCTCAGCACTGTCTGACGCTCCATCCCCTTTTTTACGAGCACGGCGGTAACATCGCGTGCACACATAACGACGCTGTAGATGCCGTCGTCATCATAGAAGAGATCCTTCGGGAACTTGATGCCGCGCTGAATATAAGAATCATCTCCACGTCGTGCGAAGCTTTCCTCCTTCGTGGCGAATGTCTCCAACTTTTCCGCAATCTTCTGCTCGTATTCTTTTTTTCTGCCGAAAAATCCGAGAAGACTGCGATTGCACAGCAGCGCAAACGCCTGATCATCCTCTTCAGAAAATGGACGCCATGGCGTCCACTTCCCTGTTTCGATGATTCGTTTCTGCAGTGTTAATGTCTCTTCATCTTCTCTGATCTTTCCATATAAAATACCGGAAAAATAGAAATTCCACTGTGTCATGATTAAGCTCCTATGATCATCTTCACGATGTACGCTACGGCGATACCGCAGTAGTTACCACATACCGCACCGATGATACCCATCAGAAGGCCGACATTGACGAGGCTCTTCCAGCGCGCACCGGAAGCCACCAGTGCGGAGGTTGTGCCATCTGCGATCGCACCGACGAGTCCGAGGAGTACATACTCGGCCTTGATCTTCAGCATTCTCGTGATCGTGAGATGGAGCACGGTACTGAAGAAAATGATGCACAGGCAGAGCAGTGTGATATAGAGTGCCGATCCGAGGAAGCCCTTGATATCCACGGAGAAGCCGACGACGGCGAGGAACATCATACCGAAGAAGAGACCGAGATTCATGGAGCCTCTCAGCTTCTTCACAGCCGGAACCTGAGCGACGATGATCGAGAGTGTCGAAATCATCAGGATTCTTCCGGCGCTCTGGAAATCAGACGGGAACAATGTTGCCAGATTCGTGCAGATGGCGACGATGGAGGTCGAAATCGCGAGCAGGATTGCGATATCCTTGATGCTCCACTCCTCTGATTCCATCAGCTCCTTCGTATCACCACTTCCTTCCAGCTCCTTCTCAGTGAAGGAGTATGGCCAGAATTTCTGGAACGCCTTCGAGGTCTTCATAAACGCAGGTGCCATGAACATCAGAATCAGCGACGGCATACCGATGACATAGTCGGCGGCATTTGCCGCGGCGATCGTAGAGGCAGAAGCATTGAGCCCGGTTGCAATCGCGGTCAGATTCGAGCTTCCACCGGTATAGGTTCCGACGAACATACCGGCGACCTTCCAGCCTTCATCGACTTTATTTCCGAAGATGATGCCGAACACGATCGATACGAGGCTGACGCAGAACACTGCGGATGCGATGGCGAGCAGCGGCTGCTTCGACATCTTGACGATCTGCTGGAAATCCACATCCAGCAGGTACAGCGAGATGGAAATCGGGATGCAGTATGTACTGATGGTACCATAGATCTCGCAGCTGCCCGGAACGATTTTGAAATTTACGAGGATGATGCCGGTGATGATGACGCAGAGTGCTGGACCCAGTGTTTTGAAGCCCTTAAACTTCTGAACCCAGAAGGCAAATGCAATCATCACCAGGATGACCGCCAGCATACTCGGTGTGCTTTGAAAGATCGGAAACATAGTTTTTCTCTCCTTGATGTAGTCTTGATGTCGTTTAGAATGAAATGTCGAGGCCGAGACCCGGCTTGTCGGACAGGTGGAACATATCGCCTTCTCTTGTGAAGCCACCCGGCATACCGGTGTCTGCATCCTTGTAATACATGAAGCTGTCACAGTCTGCTTCCGTGATGTTCTTACGGGCAGCTACCAGGCTGAGGCCGGCGGTGATGGCGATCTTCGTCTCCAGCATGCAGCCGACCATACAGATCTTACCGAAGTTCTCGGCCAGTGTGCTGATCTGTAAGCCTCTGTACAGTCCGCCGCACTTCATCAGCTTGATATTGAAGATATCCGCTGCATTGAGACGGCAGGCTCTCGCCGCATCCTTCGGTGTATGGATCGACTCATCCAGCATCAGCTGAATGCCGGAAACCATGCTGTGGAGATATGCAGTTCCTTCGAGATCCCAGTCCGGGAGACACTGCTCGACGGCTTCGATGCCGTACTGCTTCATACCCTCCAGTGCGAATTCTGCCTTCGCGATATCGTAGCCCTGGTTTGCATCGACACGGAGACGTACATCCGGTCCGACCGCCTCACGAATCAGCGCCAGTGTACGGAGATCCTCCTTCGGATCGATACCGGCCTTGATCTTCAGGATGCGGTAGCCCATATCCTTCACATAGTGTGCAGCGCTGGCCGCCATCTTCTCCGGTGTGCTGATACCGATGGTGATATCATTTTGAACGGTATCCTGATACCCGCCGAGTACACGGTACAGCGGCTGGCCCATCACCTTACCCTTGATATCGTGGAGTGCGATATCGACCGCGCACTTCGCGGAACCGTTTCCATGCACGAGACCATCCATCATTACGTGTGCCTTTTCGATGTCCATCGGATTCATACCGATCAGTCCCTGACGGAACATCTGAAGCACCGCGAGGCAGCCCTCCATCGTCTCACCGGTGACCGGTGCAAACGGCGATGCTTCGCCATAACCCTCGATGCCTTCATCGGTTGTGATCTTGATGAGCAGGCTGTCTGTATGGCTGATCTCTGCAAACGCGATCTTAAACGGCTCGGTCAGCTCGACATGGAATTTCTCGATTTTCAGATCTGTGATTTTCATTTTTTACCCCTTCTAAATTTCACTCTTAGTGATATTTTGCAATGAAATATACTTGAAGTTTTACTATTGTGAAAATATAATGTCAAATAACGATAGGTTATTTTTAATATCATCCAGGCTTAGATCAAGCTGTTTTTTAGATGAATCAGGCTTTTGTTTTCGTGAGAATTCTTATATAATATTCTGTATACAATGTTTTAGAACTGAGGTTTGATATGTTAAAGATACGTGAATTCAGAAAGAGTCAGAAAATGACCATCAAGGAACTGGCGGAGCTGTCCGGTATGTCCATCAGCTACATTTCCCAGATCGAGCGTGGAGAGATCGATCCGTCTCTTTCTTCCCTGCGGAAAATCGCAGCCGGACTCCAGGTCCCAATGTATATGCTGCTCGACGACGTCGTCGTCATGGGGAATCTGACGATCCGCAAGGACCAGCAGGTCATCACCTACTCTGAAGACCACAATGTCTCCTACCGCTTCCTGACCCCGGTCCCGTCACCGACCTATTCCCCGGAGGCGATGCTGGTCGAGTTTGAGATCGCAGCACATGCGCAGGATACACAGGTCCCGATCCGCCATCATTCCGAAGAGATGGCCTACGTCACCGAAGGACAGCTCACGGTGCAGATCGGCGACACCGATGTGATCCTGAATCCCGGCGACTCCACCGTCATCCAGAAGGACCTCCCGCACATCTATAAAAATAACGGCGATGTTCCAGCGAAAGGCATCTCCTCTATGTCTCCGCCTGTGTGGGGCCGGATGGACCTCACCCAGACTTCATAAAAATTTAATGAGGTCTGACACCATTACGAAATTTTTAAGACGATTTTCCGAGAAGAAAAAGGCACCGCGACAGGGTATATCCCCCCCGTTGCAGTACCTTTTTCTTTTTCCACTTAAGCGCGGATGTCGTAGCGGTAGCGCTCGAGGACCTTGCGGGCCTTCTCTTCGGATTCTTCGTCGTAGAAGGAGATGCGGAGCGCGCCTTCGCCGTGGTCGCGGCTGTTGTTGATGCCCATGTTCTTGATGGAGACGCCCTTCGAGGCGAGGATGACGGAGATCGTCGAAATCGCACCGACTTCGTCTTCGATGTCGACGGAGAAGCTGTAATCGGCGCTGAGGACGCCCTTGTTCTTCGCGCTGATCGAGTTCCGGTACTCACGGGAGGACTCGAACATGTGGAGGATCTTCTGGTCGGATGTTTCCTTCTTGAGAGAGGTCGAGATGTCCTGAAGCTCTGCGATGTAGCGGTCGAGCAGTGCTACGAGCGGTTTGCTGTTGGTGTCGCAGATCTGCTCCCACATCTCCGGGCTGGAGCTGGCGATTCGTGTGATATCACGGAA
>CALAOB010000020.1 GCA_937927445.1 uncultured Oribacterium sp.
CTTCCGCAGTGGTCTGGCCGATGAGATTGATCTCCGGAGAGATGCTCATGGTCTTCTGCATGCGGATGTTGCCGGCGTGGGACTTCTTGCCCTTCTTCGTCGGCTCGAGACCCGGACCGGACACCTTCCCGGTATCCACGAGCTCGATATCGCGCACCGATACCTGGGTGCGGATGATGCCGGCGGTGACATAGAGCTTGCCGTTTCGATCCGGCAGCGTCGATACCGTGGCGTTCAGGTTCATCGAAGCCACGTGGACCGTGTCGCCGATGCGGAGGCTTTTCGCGGATACCGGCTGGGCCGGGCCCTTCACCTTCTGCGCAGCGGAGAGACTCGCCTGGGTCTCCCGCAGCTTCTTATTCAGCGTGGAGCGGGTCTGGTCGGCCTCGAAGACCGCCGCACCGTTCTGCTCCTGCTTCCGGAGCTCCTTCACGATGGAGTCTGCGGTTTCCTTGGCATCCGCCAGAATCTGTGCAGCCTCCTCGCGGGCCTTCTGTAGGATCTTGTCGCGGCCCTTCTCGACGCCGCGGGAGTTCTCACGTGCACGGCGCTTGTACTCCTCGATCTCCGCCTTATAGCGCGCGATCTCCTCACGCTCCCGCTCGACGGTCACGCGGCTCTCTTCGAGACTCGCGATGACATCCTCGAACTTGACATCCTCGTTCTCGAGGCGGCTCTTCGCATCCTCGATGATGTAGGATGGCAGGCCCAGCTTCTGTGAGATGGCGAAGGCATTGGACTTACCAGGCACACCGATCAGCAGACGATAGGTCGGGCTCAGGGTGTTCACGTCGAACTCGCAGCTCGCGTTCTCGACACCCTCGGTGGAGAGGGCATAGACCTTGATCTCTGCGTAGTGGGTGGTCGCGACGGTCCGTGTCTTCATATTATGAAGGAAGTTGAGGATCGCCATCGCGAGCGCCGCACCCTCGGTCGGATCGGTACCGGCACCGAGCTCATCGAAGAGACAGAGACTGTGGCTGTCGGCCTCGCTCAGGATACGGACGGTATTCGTCATGTGTGCGGAGAAGGTCGACAGATTCTGCTCGATGGACTGCTCGTCACCGATGTCGGCGAAGATCTCCTCGAACACACCGAGCTCCGAGCCCTCGGCCGCCGGAATGAAGAGACCGGACTGGCCCATCAGCTGGAAGAGACCGATGGTCTTCAGACACACGGTCTTACCACCGGTGTTCGGACCCGTGATGACGAGAAGATCGAATTCCTTGCCGAGATATACTGTGATCGGCACGACCTTCTTCGGGTCGATCAGCGGATGACGGCCCTGCAGGATGTTGATGTAGTAGTGATCGTTCAGCACCGGACGGGTGGCCCGCATGGAGGTCGCCAGCTTCGCCTTTGCGAAGACGAAGTCGAGCTGCGCGAGGATCTCGATATCCTGTCGAATCTGTTCGGTGTATGGCATCAGGGAGCCGGACAGGGTATCCAGGACCTTCTCGATCTCCTTCTTTTCGTCGGCCTCGAGCTCACGGATGTCATTATTCAGCTTGACGATGCTCATCGGCTCGATGAAAAGCGTCGAGCCCGTCGCACTCTGGTCGTGGACCATGCCCGGGAAGCTCGACTTATACTCGGCCTTCACCGGGAGACAGTAGCGACCATCGCGCATGGTGATGACCGCGTCCTGCAGCAGGGCACGGCTTCCGTTCAGGATCCCGTTCAGCGTCGTGTGGATGCGCTCCTCCAGGGCATGCTTTTTCTTACGTACGCTGAAGAGACCGGCACTCGCGTCGTCGGCGATCTCATCCTCCGAGAGGATGCAGCGGACGATCTCCTTATTGACCGGAGAGAGCGGCTCGATGTCACGGAAGTACGGCGACAGAGCGTCGTCCGCCGTTTCCTCCCGGAGCTTCTCCGGATCCGGCTGATTCTTCGTATAGTGGGCGCTTAAACGCACCGCCCGCGGCACCGGCTTCGGTGCCTCCGGGGCCTTCTCGCTGTCACGGGCATAGGCCTTCGCACGGCCGGCGACGGTCAGTACGCCACTGATGGAGAGCAGCTCTGCCGCGGACAGGGAAGCCGCGATCTCGAGCCGCTTCAGGCTGTCGCGGACATCCTTCACGCCGGAAAAGGAAAGCGTGCCATAGAGACCGATGCGGAGCATGGCCGCGTCGGTTTCCGCGAGGTTTCGATCGATCTCTGCGAGATTCGTCGATGGCAGCAGCGCCTGAACGAGCCTGCGTCCCTCCTGGGAGCTCGCACAGTCCATCAGGCGATCCTTGATCTTATTAAATTCGAGTGTGTGTAATACTTTTTCATTCATGCCTATCAGTATAGCACATGAAGGCAAATTTCTTGCGTGAAAATATCTTCATGGTTATAATTGTGCTATGGCAGAAAAAGACTTTATCAAAGAGAATATCGTAGGTCGGAAGGAGGACTGGAAGAAGCGTACGCGACACTATGCGCGCGTGCTGATTTCAGCGCTTCTGTTTGGTTCCGTCAGCGCCGCTGCCTTCGGTGGCCTGGAGCCGGCGATCCGGGAGCGTCTGCATCCGGTGGAGAGTGAGGCCGTCGTCCTGGAAACGGAAGTGACCGGCGCGGAGGACAGCAGCGTAGTTCCGGAGGAGAGTACAGGCGAGGGCAGTGCTCCGTCCGTAGCGGAGACCACATCCGCTGCCTCCGGGGAAGCCGGGCAGTCCGGTGCCGAAGTAGCGCAGGCCGCGGAAACGAGTGCTCCGCCGGAGACAAGCCCGGTCGAGGAGGTCGTGCGGCAGGAGCTCGCAGACTATACGTACACGGTGGCGGATTACGAGAAGCTGAACGCGGCGCTCAAGCATGTCGCGCAGCAGGCGGAGCAGAGCCTCGTTGAGGTCGAGAGCTACGTGACCAGCACCGACATGTTCGGCATGGAGGTGGAGTCCGGCCGTCAGGCCGCCGGTATCCTGATCGCGCGCACCGGTGACGAGCTTCTGGTGCTCACCTCTGCGGACATCATAAAGGAGAACGACGCGATCACGGTGAGTGTAAACGGCGCCTCCTATGAAGCACAGCTGAAGGCACAGGACCAGGCGGATGGAATCGCCGTGGTTTCCATCGCCCAGCACACGCTCAGCGCGAAGGACCGGCATGAGCTCCGGACGATCACCATCGGCAATGCAGGCCGCCTGCAGCGTGGGGACCTGCTCCTCGCGGTCGGGGCCCCGGATGGCACGTATCCGTCCTGCACGACCGGGACGATTTCGTCCATCAGCTATAACACGTCCTACATCGACGGCAGTATCGCCGCGATGATCGTGGATCTGCATGCGAGCCCGGAGAGCGGGGCCTTCGTGCTGAATACGAAGGGCGAGCTCATCGGCTGGGTAAGCAGCCGCCTCGGAGACACCGTGGAGGGCTACCATCGCATCGCCGTCGCGACGGATTTCCTTGCACAGATCCAGAAACTGTCGAACGGCATCGCTTATCCGTACCTCGGCTTCCATGCGCAGGAGGTGACGTCCGAGATGGCCCGCGCAGGGCTTCCGGCCGGTCTCTATATCCAGGAGTGCGATAAGAATTCGCCGGCGTTCAATGCAGGCATCCAGAGCGGGGATGTCCTCACGATGATCGACGACAGCGAGATCGATGACATGCCGACCTTCCGGAAGGTGCTTGGCGAGCTCGAGGTCGGCGACGAAATCAAGGTGAAGGTGCAGCGCCAGCGCGGCTCCGAGTACAGTGAAGTCGAGTATAAGCTGACGGTCGGCGCACGATAATTTCATGAGAATTTCACGAGGGCCCCGGAGGGCTGCCATCAGAAGCACAGTACTCCGAGACCGGAAAAATCACAAAATGGGCCCTAAGAACCAGTAAGCCCTCTGCAATCACTGAGTTTTCTTGATGAAAACTCAGCGTTGCAGAGGGTGCCAAGGAAAGTAAACTAACTGGTTCTGTTATGAAGTGACCGTTGTCAAGGGGGGAATTAACTTTCCGGA
>CALAOB010000021.1 GCA_937927445.1 uncultured Oribacterium sp.
GTTTCAGCCTCTGAGAAATTATTCAAACTCTTTTTCGGGTTCGATTTTTCTTGTGAAAATAGTAATTTTTCATGCAAAAATCGTATCATTTTGATACTATTTCATATATTGTTTATACGGTTGTATTTCTGGTGTACCCAAATTGTACCCAACACCTTTTCAAAACTATTTTGAAGTATTTCTCTGCAAAATTAGAGGTATTATTTAACCATTCTTGTCTTGATGAATCAATCATATCCCGGACTTCTTCGTGCCTCAAAAATAAGACTGCATATGTATAGGATTCCCATCTTGGTCGGTATAATTATTAATTATCCCTATCAACAAATCAAATTGGCACAAATCATCTCTTACATCATTATTCTGTCTAAAACCATCAATAATCTCCGTAAGAGTTGTTCCCTTTCCTCCACTTTGAATTGCAGAATTTACCCTCTTCACTTTCCAACCAAAAGGCTCAAACCTTTTATACTTTACTATATCACTTCTGAATTCAAATAGTGGTGTCCCTGGCTTTGCATCCCATGCAATAATCAGCCACATTATTGCATTGTACAACTGCTTAGCCGTTGGGTTCCATGTTTCTTGCGCTCGCCTACCACCAGTTCCATCACCTCTATGTTCTCCGTCATTACCACCATCTCCATGCAAAGGATTAAACAATGGTAAACCTTCGTGATTCAGCAACTTAAGAAAATCTCTTGAAGCTCCCATTCCACACTGAATAACTTCTTTTTTTCCATTAACTTTATGCACTGCTTCAAAAATATAGTAGTCTTTCTCAATAGTAGCTCCCGCGTCACTATGTTTTGTTTGACCTGCCAATAACTGAATGTGCGCCACGGGTTCAACATTATAGTTTTGAACAATCCACTGTCTTTTTTCTGTGCTTCTACACTCCATAAACTCACGTATAATCCAATCATCTTAGATGGTGATTGGATTTTTCCTTTCTCCCAGTTAGCACTGGGTATTTATTCCCATCTCTGATATATTTTGAAAAGGCACTGTGGATCTGTACCTATATTATTACAGCTTTGACTGGTACGAGGTGACTCAGACCACAGCTTTTCGTCTATTACTGTTAATCAGTTTGTTAACGCATCGACGTTTCTATTTACGTGATTACACAGCCGAATTCTCTGTGGAAGACAGCAGTGCTCAAAATATTTATCAGGAGGTATAAACCTATGTCAATGTACTTTATTGGAATTGATATTTCCAAGTACAAACATGATTGCTGCATCATTTCTGCAGCTGATCAAAAAGTAGTTTCTAAAGTCACTGTTAAAAACAACAAAGCCGGCTTTGATGAACTACTCACCATCATTAACTCTCTATCTAATCCTGAGAACATAAGAATAGGGTTTGAATCAACTGCCCATTATGCTCTCAATCTTGAACTCTTCCTTGAAAGTTCTCTCCTAACCTTCATGGAAGTAAATCCTGTGCTGATCAGTGAATACAAGAAATCAAAGACACTTAGGCGTACAAAAACCGACTCTGTTGACTGCGAATCAATAGCTCGTTGGTTAATGACTGTTGAGTACAAGCCCCATTCAAAAGGATTTTACCACGCTTACTCTTTAAAGTCATTAACTCGTTTACGGGATAAACTCGCAGACAGGCCGACACTTCATGTGAGCTTCCAGAAATTTTGCAACTAAAGCTCATCTAGCGAGCTTGTTTTGCTATCTCTGGATGTTCACACATATAGTTCTTCTATCTGCAGTTCCTTGGACTGGTTAATCAGGAAATGTTTCATTTTCTTCCTTTCATCTTTTCCTTATCTGCATGAAAATCCAAGTATGAAGCATCTGGATAAGAATACTCCCCACGATAGTTGGAAGCGTTATATATTGGAAACTGTACTGGATGGTAAGCCTGAGACTTCGGAGCATCGTCCTGCGTATAAATATACATAGAATGATAGTCCCATACCACTAGCTCATCTCTCTCATCTCCTGTCAAATTCAGTGACTCACAACACAGAACTGGATGCCCATCATCTGGAAATTCGACTGCACGGATACCTTTGCCACTTATCAAGCCGCCCTTTTGCGCGTCCGCATTCGTCAAGATCAATTCCGTACCATCTCCATCCCAGTTTACAGGAGCCAGAATGTTACCATTCATCTCATTTTCCATCTCCCAGATTTGATTTCCGTAACAATCATAAAGAAAGATCACACCCTGATGTCCCCAGAAGTTAGTAACCACGATCTCTCTTCCTTCCAGCTCCGGACAATAGTTCGCGATGGACACACGCTGTGCATGACCGATCATATCTCTTGCAACGATATGTCCATAAAAATCGCCGATAAAGAATCCCTCTGTACCTGAAACGCAAGCGAAATGGCCTTCATCGTTACCTGGCATCCATTTTCCTGCTACGATCTCGTCTGTGTGGTCATCTGAAATCGGATAACTCCACAGTAGCTGGCCATCACTGTCTAACAATCTATATCCCACCAGCAGTTCATCTTTCCCATCTCCATCAATGTCGATTGGAAGAGGACAATGACCAGTGTTCGTTGGGCTCTTATATTTCCACATGACATTCAGATTTTCGTCCAGAGCATAAATCCGACAGTAACGGTCTTTGATCAGAATATCAGCTGGTTTCTCTTTACCACGGAAGTTGCAAATACGAATGCCATCTGGGTTAATCCGCTCAAAAGCATATATCTGGTATGGGACACCTATCAAATCCGAGTCTTCATCATCCGATAATGGTGTTTTGGCAGATTTTTTGATATTTCCTGTCTCACCATCCAGAATTCGAATCTCGAAGTCCCATCCAACGATCACTTCGTCTTTTCCATCTCCATCGATATCGTAGACCTGAAATGGCATATCTGCAGATACTTTGCCAAGCTTTTCTGCTTGATCCGAAGGCTCTCCCAACTGCCACAATACGTTACCCTCTAAATCGATCGCCGTCATACAACTGATAAACCCATATGCATCACGGCTAACTCTCTTCTGCATCTGTGCCAGAACCACATACCACTCATCCGTACCAGTCAGATGACCGAAACGAATCTGACGACTGGTTCCAAAATTTTTCAGATCAATTTTTTTCCAAAGTTTCATCTTTGGATGTTTGTTCATTTCTTCATTTTCTGCTTCTTTTGCTGCAAGTTCTGCCGCTTCAATTTCATGCTTCGTTTTCTCAGATACACATACCTTAAAATCTGCAAATCTAGATGGGCAATCTGCCGTAATAGCAACCTTTCCGCCTCTTGCTACCAGATCATCCTCTACGCAAAACAATTCCTGGTCATCAACGTAAAGTTTAGCAGTACGATCATCACAATCCACTTTCAAACGATATTCCTGGTCACAATTATGAGAAAAAGAGGCTTTTTTCAAGACCTGAATTTCTTCTTTATGGCGATAAGCTACTGCTGCTGTATCTTTTCCTTCAAGATAAAATACCAGCGTATCAATACTGTGATTCATACTAAACGCCAGTCCTGCCATACCCTTTTGAGAAAGACGTCGGAGAGAAACCGACACCTCATAATTCTTCCACTGGTGTTTTCCCGTTTCTAGTGTTGGAAACATCCGATGAGGACGATTTTTCTCGATGCGCATGGACTCCATGAAATGTCTTCCATCTCGCTCTGTAATCAACCAGGTTGGTCCGGTTCCGTTATAAGTATAATTACAAACCATATCTACCCAGTTGCCATGGTAACCATCCTCTACCACATATTGGTATTCTCCCATAGCTGTATGGTCTTTGTCATACGGAAACTCTCCGATAGGAAAATCTTTAAAATCTTCACTGCTCAACACAACATTTTTCATTGTATATTCCCCCTTCTCTTGAATTAAATCTATTTTCACCCTTTCCCAGTAAATAGGCCCACTCTCTAAGCCATATTGGATTTGAGTATGTGAACTGTCTTATTTAGCAATCTACTTCTGCTGTAAAAACGCCCTGAAACTCGTTGAACTTTGTTTCTTCTGTTTTCCGCATAAGAAGCGTCAGGGTTCCATCTTCCGCAAACACAAGTTTAAAATGGATCGAAGCAACAGATTCATCAATCAGCTGGCAGCATACGTAAAATGTATCTCTACTATACCAGGCGCCAGATGAAGCGCATAACTGATGATACTCTGGGAACATCCCGACCAGATTATGTCCTATACCAAATGCAATCTGATGAATCCCGCGCTCATTTTCATATTCCAGAACACCACTCTGATTCGTCTTCAAAGTTAAGCGCATCCGATAAAATCCTTCTTTGTTTACATGGAATTTGTAATCTTTTCCATTTATTAACTCAGCTACATTCTCGCCACCACAGTCTTCAAGAGTGGGAAGTGCCAGGTGCTCACATTTCACTTTCCATGCCTTTTGGTCTGTTTCTTCTAATTCTTTAAGTGGCTGATCAGATAGCTGCTCGAAGATTTCTGTCTGGATCAGATCCAAAATCATATCACTTCCATTGGGAATTCCTTGCGTATCCGCAGTCAGTGTAATTACCATATCCTGCTCTGGAAAGCACATTGTATCCTGGCTTCCCATACCAATCATGGCGAAACCATCACCTGGCATTTTCCAGAATTGGAATCCATAACCCCAGTCTCGTAAAGAACTCATGACCGTCGGAGTCTGAAATCCAAGCGCCTGATCTAAATATTCTTTCGGATAAATCTGTCTACCAGTCTCTTTTCCATAATCATCCGGATCCTTTCCTTCGTTTAGTAGCATCAAACCTACTTTTAACATATCCGTTGGTTTTGCCATTAAACCAGAACCGCCCATGGAAACACCGAATGGGTCTTCCATGATGTAGCTTTCTTCCGAAAAGCCAATCTGTCTAAGAACTCGGTCCTTTAAGAAATCCAGTAATTTCTGTCCCGTCAGCTTTTCAACCAGAGCACATAAAGTATGAGATGCAGACGTGTCATACATAAAGATCTGTCCCGGACGATGAGTCGGTAACGTCTGAAAAAAGCTTCTGACCCAGTTTTCTGTGGTGCTGGTCTTATTATACGTAGTCATATTGTGACAGGTTTCCATCCGCAGCATGTTTTTGATCGTCATCTCTTCCAGCCACGGATGCACTCTTCCCGGAAGATACTCCGGGAAATACTGGCATATTTTATCATCCAGATGAATCACCCCGTCCGAAACTAAAATCCCTATAGCAAGAGATACATAGCTCTTCGTCTCCGAAAACATCCGATGCAATGTATCTTTTCCATACGGCTGATAATAAGCTTCCAGCACCATATATCCATGTCTGGCAATCAAAATACTATGCACCGGTATTTTCTGTGCTTTTAATTTATCAACAAAGCGCTCTAAAGCTTTGCTTGGAATTCCCTGTTTTTCTGGTGTGCTGGTTTTCATTTGTTTATACTCCTGTCTTAGAAACTTCAAATATCTTCTGGCACATCTACTAAGAAAAGATTATCATGCCATTCATCCGTATCTGCCGCATACAGCAGCTTCTTACCATTCCAGCTGACTGTCGGATGGCAGTGAGATCTCTGATAATGCCAGGTAGTATTATGATTTGCCAGAACTTTCATCTTCGCTTTTCCATCCTTATCCGGTTTAATCAGCAGGATATCTTCTACTGCATCCCCTACGAACATGGACATATCTCCATTTGCAAAATAGTGATTACAGTAGAATGGCATATCGATCTTCCGATATACGGTTCCATCTTTATGAGCAAAGCCAAAGTATGGTGTTTCTGTACTCATATTTTGAGAAGCATATACCTGGCTCTTGGAGTTGGAAATCGTACCATCATGACCCCCTCGGCGATTATCAAAAATGATGTCCCCTTTCTGGGACCAGAACTCATGGCCGACACAATCATCCTCAGTTTGACGGAAGCATGGCCAAAAATCTCCAGTCTTCATATTGATCAACCAGATTCTCTGTTGAACATAATTCCACGGTCCTTCATGACAGAACATGGCTATCTCTGGATCATCCGGAGAAAACTGAAAATGACTCAGCCAATGTGTATCTCTAAATACATCATGAAATTCACTTCCGTCTAAACGCAGCATGGAAACACGGCCATCTTTAGTTGCAAACATTTTTTCCTTAAACCCTGCATAGTTAGGGCCTCCGTCTGGAAGAGCATCCACATCCTCATTCCGATTGATTCCGATCCACTGCTTGTCACAGCTAAAGGACAGCTGTGTTATCAGCATATGTTCTTTATCCGCATAAATAAGTTTGTTTTCTCTTGTTTTTGTATTGTAAAGATGGATATTATTCTCAGTTACATAGGCTATATACTCACTATCCGGAGTTTTCGTGATTTTTCCAAATTCAATTCCTTTCGGTTCATCCGTCAGCTGCACCATTTCGCCGCTCTCAAGATTCATTTTGAACAAGTTGAATATTTCTGTTTCTTCATACCCGCGATTGGATAAGAAATAAATCGTCTCTCCATCCAGATCAAAGGAGTTCTCTGTAAAATAAAAATGAACATTAATTCCATGATTGGTTAACTGCGTAATTCTTGCTCCACTTTTTATATCTGTAAACGTTCTCTTCTCAGACGCATATTTCGTTCCTACCATGTCTTTCCCTCCAGATGATGCTTAAATGAAAGACAGGGGCACATCGTACATTCGTGTGCCCCTGTCTTTCTTTATTTTTTTATTTAGCTGCTATACCTGGCACCTATTCTGTTTTAATTTGCCATATAGTTCGCATATGCCTCATTCAAATATTCTGCCCACATATCAAGTAATTCCTTTGCTGTCATATCACCAGACATAACAGACTGGATACCTGGCTCGATATAAGTAGAGTTAATGCTGCCCCACTCAGGAAGATATGTTGGAGAAGTATAGGTTATGCAATTATCCTGACTGGTTGCTTCGATTGCGCACTGTATATGCTGCATATCCTTCATCCAGTCATCATTGTAACATGCGGTGTTGGTTGGAAGCTGGCCGATCGATTTATTCCAGTAGCTGTTTGCTTCCTGTCCACACATATATGTGATCCATTTCCAAGCAGCTTCCTTATTCTTACAGGTGTCAAACATAGCTAAACCTGTGATAGCTCCACCAAAGTTGACATATTTTCCATTCGCTGCTGTTGGAAGTGGATTTGCTGTAAATCCTGTTGTTCCACCAAACGCAGTTACATGGCTACCGTACGATCCGAGGTTATGCGTAAGCATCGCTGATACGCCTGAATCAAAGTTTGCAGAAATCTCTTTGTAACCTGCGGTGATATCGCTCTCCGGAGTGTACTCGCCATATAAGCTAAGGTATTTTTCAAGGAACTCTACTGCCTCATCACAGTTAATGGTCGTCTTACCATCCTTGTCAAATACTTCATTGGTTCCTAAGTAAGAATAGATAAAGTCAATTAAAATCGCCGGAGATGAAGAGCCACCACGAATCGTATATCCGTACTGTCCCTTATCTTTATCTGTTAATAATTTAGCATCTTCGAAAAACTCATCCCAGGTCTTTGGTGCTTCCAGACCAGCCTTTTCAAACATTTCATCATTTGTCCACAGGGTGATAAAGTTGGCAGACGTTGGCATCATATAAAGTTTTCCATCTTTATTTTGTGTACGACATACCTGTAGATAGCCCTCTTCCATATCCTTGGAGCCGTCCCATGCATCAAACATATCATCCAGTGCAACGCAATGATTCTGGCCAATCAGTGTAGCTGCCCAAGCATTATTAAAACCTCCAACATCTGGTGTCTCTCCAGCAGCGATTGCAGTCTGATACTTCGAAAGCGCATCTCCAGAAGATAGTCCTAAATATTCAATGTGAATATCCGGGTTTTCTTTTTCGAAGTTTTCGATGATATCCATGTAATACTGAGTTCTTTGATCACCTGCATTCTCATCCCAGAAGGTGACCGTTACCTTATCTCCAGATGCTGCTGTTTCTTCTTTTGCCGCCTCAGTTGAATCCGATTTCGCTGCCTCTGTTGCTGCCGCGGTCGTTCCTCCAGCACTGTCTCCAGCCCCACCGCAGGCTGCCAGCGAAGCTGTCATTGTTGCTGCCATTGCGCATGCCAATACCTTTTTCATTTTTTTCATAGCTCTTCTCCTTTGTATACTTTTTTTAAGGGATCACCCCTTTACTGCTCCAGAACTAAGTCCTCCAACCAGGTTCTTCTGTACATAACTGAACAAAATCAGAGTCGGAAGAACTGCAATTATAGCACCCGCTGCTAACTGGCCATAATTAATACTAAACTCACCAACCAGGTTCTTTAAGCCAACCGGAAGAGTTAATTTATTCTGTTTACTGATAAACATAAATGAGAATAAGAACTCATTCCAGCAGGATATAAATCCGTATGCCGCAATGGTTGCAATACCAGGCTTTAAAACCGGTAGTAATACATGCCAGATTGCTCCCAATCTGCTGCATCCATCTATCTGCGCTGCTTCTTCAATCGTATAATCAATACTGCCGATAAATCCTCTCATTAAAATCGAATTAAATGGAAAATGAAACGTAGTATTAATTAACACCAGAGCGAACAAACTGTTTAACATATTCAGGTTCTTGAAGATAATGAAGATCGGAGTAATCAACATTGCTCCAGGTATAAACTGAGTACAAAGTAAAATCAGCATGAACGCATTTTTACCTTTGAACTTAAAACGTGCCAGCGCATATCCGGTAAGAATAGAAAGGATCACTATAAATACCACTCCGAATACGGCGATAAATAAACTGTTCTTGAAATAAACACTGAAACCACTTCTTGTCCATGCCTCTACATAGTTTTGAAATGTAAAGGCATTCGGCCAATACGTTACAATTTTTGATGTGATTTCTGCCGAAGGTTTAAAGGAGGTCACAAAGCACCAGTAGATTGGAAAAAGAATAAAAATCAGGATTACCAGCAGTGCAGCCGCAAACAGAAAGCCAGATAATACTTTTTTTCCTTTGCCATTTTTCATGCTATTCATCCTCCTTTCCATAACCAGAAGCCTTTAGATAAATTCCAGCAAATATCAGTAAGATGAAAAACGCGATAACTGCCAGTGTAGAACCATATCCATAGTTTCCGTTCTTTACCGAGGTATTGGTCATATACATCGTTAATGTTGTTGTTCGATATGATGGGCCACCACCTGTTAAGGTAAAGATCAAATCTACATTATTGAACTCCCAAACTGCTCTCAATAAAGTCGTCAGAATAATAGTGTCTTTCAGAATCGGAAGCTTGATCAGGAAGATTTCCTGCATGGTGTTTGCTCCGTCCATCACACTTGCTTCATGCAAATCACTTGGAATATTCTGTAATGCAGCTAAGATAGTGATAGCGAAGAACGGAATACCTCTCCATAATTCTGCAACAGCTGTCGATTTAAATACCGTCTTCATATTACCAAGCCATGCTACGTTCTTGGTAATCAGTCCCAGATCCGTACAAATAGAATTTAAAAGGCCGATATTTTCATTGTAGATCAAAGACCACAGCATGGAAGTCAGTACGCCAGACACCGCCCATGGGAAGAATACGATACAACGATAAATTCCTCTCCCCTTAAACTTTCTGTCCAAAAGTAGTGCCAGAATCATACCGATCACAAGCTGTGAAATCACTTCTGTCAAAACCCATTTCACTGATACCCCTAATGAACGGTAAAAAATTTTGTCTGCAAATAATTTTTTGAAATTGTCAAATCCTATAAATCCTTGGCTTGCTATTTTGGTCATATCATAGCTCTGAAGACTATAATAAAATACTGTCATCAAAGGATATGCTAAAAATGCCAAAATAAAAAATGCAGCTGGTGCCAAGAATAAATATGGCATCATTTCTTTCTTTCTCATCTCTGTTTCTCCCTTCTGATAAAATTATATAGAATCCATTTTCGCTTTAATAGCCAATTTCTTATACTAAATGTTTGAATTTTTATATAAAGACATCAAAAAAGGCAGACTATCACGTCCGCCTCTTAACAAGCCCCATAACTCCTTGAAGTTGATGATCCTTCAAAATTTAATGATTTCAAATATCTTTTGTTTGATCTCTATAAGCTCCTGGTGCTATGCCTGTATATTTTTTAAAGCACACATTGAAGTAATTCGCTCCACTATATCCCGTTTTTTCTGCAATCTCACCAATGGTATCACTTGTAGTACGAAGTAACTCTTTTGCTTTTTCCATTCGTATTTCCAGGAGGTGGGCACCAAAATTCTGTTTTGTCTCCTGCTTGAACAGAACTGCCAGATATGGAACACTGATGTTTAAGTGATCTGCCACTTCATTTAAATTCAGCTCCACCTTCATATAATTCTGTTTCAGATATTCCAGCGCTGCTTCTGCAGTCTTCTTTTTATGATTTCCACCCTTCTTACGCTTCTCCGTAATATTTTTAGCGAACTGCAGAATATCTTCTTCCATCTCATCCAATGTTGTCAATTGCTGAATATGGTTTAGATAATATAAATAACTGACGGACTCATCCTGGAAAGCCACTTCTCCCTTAAATGCAGTAATTGCCAGCTCCGTTGTTACCATCTTTGCTGATTCAAGCGAAATATATTCTTTATTCCGAAACGGTTCATAGATTCCACGGATATCCTGTTCCACCTCTTCAAGCATACCAAGGCGAATATGATGCAACAGTGTATCCGTAGGCAGTACTACCTGAAGCTCTTCTTTTTTATTCCATAGAGAATCAGCGGTATATACAACCTTCCAATCATTTCCCTTTAAAATATGCCGGTTATCTGCCGCATGTCGCACTCGCTCAAAAGATTCTGGAAGTTCCTCCATGGAACATTTACTTCTTCCAACAGCAAATGTCACACGATATTCTGGCAATTCTGTTTCCAAAGTCAACAAAGCGTCTGTAAAATCATGAATAAATTCCTTCGTAAACAGGCCTTTTTTCTCCGAGGTCACCACCATCTGAAGATGAATGCTGACAGTCCTCGCAAAATAGATCTGCAATGACGTTCCAGCAAGCGCTTCTATTTTCTTCTTTTTCTCTAGAATTTTCTCCTGAAGGAGACGCTTCACCTCACCGCCTTCGCCCTCTGGGATCTTTTTCCCTTCTTTTGTATCCACAGCCGCTATCATCGTCAGCCAGCTGCCCTGATTTATGGGCATTTTAACTTTTAATGCTTCTTTTTGAATCTCCGTATTTTTTATTTTTCCATACAAAAGCTGGTTGATAAAATGACTTTGCAAAAACTCAAGATTTTTTCCTACCGCTACTTCTGATAATTCTTCCTTTTCGATATCAAGCGCAGCTCCCTGTGCTGCTTGTAAAAGTTTTTCCGGAGTTACTGGTTTTAATAAAAAGTCAAATGCTTTTAGCTGTACTGCTTTATGAGCATACTCAAAGTACTCATATCCCGTTAAAAAAAGTACTCTACATTTTAAACTACGTTCCCGAATATGCTCCAAAAGACTGATTCCATCCATAAATGGCATATTGATATCCGTAATAATAATGTCTACCGTATGATTCTCTAAATACTCCCAGGCACTCTCGCCATTTTTAAAGATTCCTACCACATCAAACTGATGAGCGTTCCAGTCAACCAGTTTCTGGAAACTCTCCCGCATCAATTCCTCATCATCTATAAATAAAAGACTGTACCTTCTCATAATTTCCTTACTTTTTTTCAAACGGTTTCTTCATTATTCCGTTTCATCGAGAAACAAATTCTTACACAGGTATCCTGATTGGCAGATTCGATTTCAACGCCCGCATCCTGACCAAACTCTAATTTCAATCTGGCATTCACATTTTTCATGCCAAAACTTGCTGTCTTCTCCCCTGGTTTTCCGCCTTTCAAGTACGATCGGAGTTCTTCCAGCTGTTCTGTTTCAATTCCCGGTCCGTCATCATGTACTTCTACGTATGCATGTTCTCCATCATAAGTTCCTCCCAGAATACAGATATTGCCAAATTCATGTTTCATCTTAATTCCATGATAAATTGCATTTTCTACCAGAGGCTGCAAAGACATTTTAGGGATCAGACAATCCAGAATTTCCTCATCACAATCGATTGTATAATCAAACAGATCCGAATAACGGAAGTGTTGGATAAATAGATAATTTTTCACATGTTTTAATTCTTCTCTTACAGTGATGATTGTTTTTCCCTTACTTAAACCGATTCGGTAAAATGCTGCCAAAGCGATCAACATTTCGCTTGCCTTTTCTGTCTTTTTTAGTTCACATAGCTGGCTGATAGAATATAACGTATTATAAAGGAAATGCGGATTAATCTGTTCCTGTAGAAGGGCAATCTCCATACGTCGCTTCGCATCCTGTTCCTCTTTTATCTGCTTTAGAAGCTGGTTAATATGAACCCTCATTTTCTCCAGGTTTTTACTTAAAGTCGTGATTTCTTCATACGAATGCACTGATATTTCACGTTCCAGAATATCTTCTGCCTCCACCTTCCTTGCTAATTCTCGAAGTGAGTAGCTGATCGCACTTGACAAAAACCCAAGAATTACTCCTGATACTACGACTGCTGTCGCAGCCAACACCATAGCATCCCGAACAATATAATGCGCATTAGAAATACTACTTTCTTTTACGTTATACACCAGATTCCATCCAGTCTGATTAATAGGCTGAGACATGAAATAATAACCATCTAGGATATTCGACTGGACTTCTCCATCAGAACATTCATGCTTCATCAAATATTCCCGATTATCCTGGACTGCCTTCCAGGCACCTGAATCACCAAAATGCATGGTTCCATAATCTGTCAAAATACTTAAAGCTGCATTTTGATCCAATGCTGTTACATTCAGAATGTTTTCAAAGAAATCTTGTTTTAGTGCGATCAAAATAATTCCGCTTCTACTATTCTTTCCTCCATCATATAGGTGAAACAGCGCTGCTCCTACTTCTTTATCTGGAATTAGATCACGAAAGGAATCTGCATCTACCCAGTAATAGCCATTATCCGGAAAGCGTTCTTTCCATGTCTCATAGGTATAATTTATTTTTAAAAGGTCTTGCTCATAGGCCTGCTGAAGCACTTTTCCATCGCCAAAGTTCAAATAAACATTACAAACACTGGTCTTATTTGCATTAAATAATTGATTTAACAGTCTGTTTAAATACACATAATTAGATGCCACATAAGGAAGCCGTCGGTTCCCTTCTCTCATGTTTCGCAGTTGTATAAGATTCTGATTAGATTCCAAGGTCAAAAATGCAGAATAAATATTTGCAATGTAATTATCCAGATATACATTAAATTGTTTTACTACGATGGACATATTGTCCTTTACATTCTGTCGAATCTTATTTTCCGATAAATTTGTCAAAATAAGACTGAAGCAGATAAACAGCACACTTACGACACTCACCATCGACCACGTCAACAACTGTCGAAATGTTCTTTTTTCGTACCATGACTGGAAACTTTTTAATTTCTTCATTTTCTCTGCCTCACCTGCCTATAGCCCCTCGCCACCAAACTTACGTTTTTTAATCAAAATCCAAAACAGGTGACACCCACAGTGGCATGTCACCTGCTTGTTTTCTTCTTATAATAGCATATTTCTCTTTTTCAACATGGTTGAATTTCAATTTCAAATACATACGGAACCTGTAAATGAGTAAGCGAACGCCGCCGAAGACGACCTTCGGCGGCGATAACCCATACGACATTCATGACGCAAAACTGAGCAGGTCAGCGACAACTCATGCGAGCAGTTCCATGACATCTCATGAAATCAGCAACACTTTAGTATTTTTAGATTGTCGTTACTATCTATCATTGTTTTTACCGCACGAACACGCAATGTATATGCCCAAATACCCTGGCAGATTTTCATCAGCCAGGGTACAGCTATAACGTCGAGGTTACTCACTCAAGTGGAGGCAGTTCTGAAAGCGCTATTCGAGTATAAGCACCATTTTTCTTATCTTCCGGATGCGGCTCAAGCCCGATAATTGTTATAGACTCTTGACAGAAAGGTCCACGGGATCCGATACCTGACCGAGCTTAAAGTTACGAATTGTCAGATCCATGCCAGAAAGGGTTCTGGAAGAAATCTCTTCTGGAATAGCCAGTTCGCGAGGTTCCAGCATAACATTTTTCATAAGTTTGTCCATGTTGACCGATCGCTATTTTATTCGGGTTTCTTGAAATACCCTTCCTTCATATACTCTATCGTTTGCCCAATGGCTAAGTTTCCAAATTCTTCTCTTTATATTCTTGCCCCAGTTCCTCTGCCAGATACATATCGCTCATGCAGTGCATATCAGAAACACCGTCACGAATCAGCTGATATACCTGAGAATGATAAAAGAAATCGAGTGCCGCATCCAGAGAAAGCCCCTGCTGCTTAGCAAAGCACTCTATAATACGGCTATATTTTTTCTGAAGCAAAATCGGATTTGCTGTCATAATGTTTCGCTCCCTTCAAAATGCAGCAGAGACAATGCTTTCTCTGTGCGGAAACAGATTTGCAAGTTCGGTTTTTCATACCGCAGGCGGTTGATTGCTTCCATCTTATCGATCAGTCCGTCAAAGAACAGCTCCACAGTATTGAATACCTTATCAATTTCCACAAAAGAGCCATGGTAGAGAATCATACTGTCACACCCCTTTCTTTCATCACATCCAGGAGATCGTCAACTATATATTCCCGGCTCTGCGTATGCAGTACTTCATATTCCGGCACGATGTAACCATTCAGAATATCACTCTGTTCAGTAAATGCCTGATAAACACGCTCTGCTTTCACGCCCAGCTTCGCTGCTACATTTTCAATACAAAATACAGCGAATTCCAGCTCATTGGAATTTATAATTTTTTCATCTATCATCATTCTTAAGCCATTCTCCCTCTTACTTTATGTTATCTATTATATCATATTCAGGTATAAATCCATCCTCATTACATCTTTTGCAATAGCCCGTCTCAAGGATGATATCCTTTTCATCCGGTTGTCATTTGTTTTCACCAAACAAAAACAGAGGCTGAAACCCGCGAAAATCCGTGGGTCTCAGCCTCTAAGAAATTATTCGAGTTCGATGGTTCCAGGCGGTTTGCTCGTAAGATCGTAGAATACGCGGTTGACGCCCTTTACTTCGTTGATGATGCGGTTCATGCACTTCTGGAGTACTTCGAACGAGATGTTCGTTACTTCTGCGGTCATGAAGTCGTCGGTTTCGACGGCACGCAGTACGACGGCATAGTCGTAGGTTCGGAAGTCACCCATGACGCCGACGGAGCGGACATTCGTCAGGGCAGCGAAGTACTGGTTGATCTGGCGATCCATTCCGGCCTTCGCGATCTCCTCACGGTAGATGGCGTCGGCATCCTGTACGATGCGTACCTTCTCCGGGGTTACCTCACCGATGATACGTACGCCGAGACCAGGGCCCGGGAACGGCTGACGGTATACGAGATACTCCGGCAGTCCGAGCTCGAGGCCGACACGACGAACCTCGTCCTTGAAGAGGAGGCGCAGTGGCTCGATGATCTCCTTAAACTCGACATCCTTTGGCAGGCCGCCGACATTGTGATGCGACTTGATCACGGCGCCCTTGCCGAGGCCGGACTCTACGACGTCCGGATAGATGGTGCCCTGGCAGAGGAAATCGACCGCACCGATCTTCTTCGCCTCACGCTCGAAGACCCGGATGAACTGCTCTCCGATGATCTTCCGCTTCTGCTCCGGCTCGGTCACGCCGGCGAGCTTCTCGAAGTACTCCGGTCCGGCGTTCACGCGGATGAAATTGAGGTCATACTGGCCGTTCGGTCCGAAGATGGACTCGACCTCATCGCCCTCGTTCTTACGAAGCAGGCCGTGGTCGACGAACACACAGGTGAGCTGCTTGCCGATGGCCTTCGCCATCAGGGTCGCGGCTACAGAGGAATCGACACCACCGCTCAGTGCGAGCAGTACCTTACCATCCTTTACGGTCTCGCGGATCTCCTGGATCTTATCCTGTACGAAGGTCTCCATCTTCCAGTCGCCTGCGCACTTGCAGACATTATAGAGGAAGTTATGGAAGAGCTTGTGTCCCTCGACAGAGTGCTGTACCTCCGGATGGAACTGTACGGCGTAGATCTGACGCGCCGGATCTTCCATGCCGGCCACCGGACAGTCTGCGGTATGGGCGATGATATGGAAGCCCTCCGGTACCTCTGCGATGTAATCCGTGTGAGACATCCACATCGTGGTCTCATCGGAGATGCCCTTCAGTACGGAATCCTGACGATCGACGAGCACCTTCGTGTGTCCATACTCGGAAACCGGTGCGGTCTTTACGACGCCACCGAGCTCATACGCGATCAGCTGTGCACCATAGCAGATGCCGAGGATCGGGATACCCATCGAGAAGATGGCCGGGTCGATATGCTGGGACTCTTCCTTATACACGGACTGTGGTCCACCGGTAAAGATGATTCCCTTCGGGTTCAGAGCCTTCAACTGATCGAGGCCCATGGAAGACGGATGCACCTCGGCATAGACACCGAGATCACGAATTCGTCTTGCGATTAGCTGGTTGTACTGTCCACCGAAGTCCAGTACGACGACGAGTTCTTTTGCCATAACGCTCCTTTGCTAGCATACATTCTTCTATTTATACGATATAAAACGGAAGATTTTTGTCAGTAAAATATTATATGCGACGCTAGTTTCATGCGCAAGATACGAATTACAATTTATACCGCATTTTATACAATATGCAGCATCTCTATGAGGAACAGCCATGCGAGACCATAATAAGTCACAACCGCCACGAGGTCATTCACCGTCGTGATGAGCGGACCGGACGCGACCGCCGGGTCCACCTTCACCTTATGGAAGAACATCGGGACCAGAGTTCCGACCAGGCTCGAGATGACGATCGCCACGAGCAGGGAAATGCCTACGCACCCGGAGATCAGCATTGCCCTTCCAAAGGTATATCCCTTAAACAGCGCGATATACACGCCGAGGAAGAGCACGGCCAGCACACCGAGCAGGGTGCCGTTGCAGAAGCCGACCTTCATTTCCTTCGCGATCAGATGCCACTTATCCTTCGCATCGAGGTTCTCGTCCATGAGCACACGGATCGTGACCGCGAGCGACTGGGTGCCGACGTTACCGGCCATGTCGAGGATCAGCGACTGGAAACAGATGACGATCGGGAGGATCGCCACGACGCCCTCGAAGGCACCAACCACCGAGGATACGACCATACCGAGGAAAAGCAGGATGATGAGCCATGGCAGACGCTTCTTCACACTCTCCTGCGTGGTCTCGTTCAGATCCTCCTCGGAGGAGAGACCTGCCAGCTTTGCGTAGTCCTCACTGATCTCGTCGTCGACCGCCTCGGTGACATCCTGCGCCGTGATGATACCGATGATCCGGTGATCCTGGTTCAGCACCGGGAGGGAATCCTCCGCGTAGTCCTTGATCTTCTCGATGCTCTCCGAGATCTTCTCGTGGTCCATCAGGTACGGATAGGAATCACTGATGATCGACTCGAGCGGCACGTTGTCACGGGCAATGATGAGGTCCTTCAGATTGATGGCGCCGCAGAAACGCTTGCGGTCATCCACCACATAGATGGTGGAGATATTGTCATTATCACCGGCCTGCTGGATCAGCTCGTGCATCGCCTGGCGGATCGTGAGATTCCGGCGGATGCGGATATAGTTCGTCGTGATGAGACTTCCGATCTCATCGTCGTCATAAGAATTGATGAGGCGGATCTCGGTCTTCGTCTCGTCATCGATCATCGGGCGAAGCTTGACGCGCACGCTCTCGTCGATATCCTCCCAGAGATCGATCGCATCATCCGCGTCCATCTCGTTGATGATCTCCGCGAGCTTCACGATCCCGATCTCCTCGATGTACTCGGACGGATTATCCAGATAGGAAATGACCTCCGCGAGCCACTCCGCGTCAAGCGCCGTATAAAGCAGATTCCGCTCCGCGCGGTTCAGGAGCTCGAAGCTCTGCGCGATATCGTTCTCATGGTACCCGCGGAGCTCGTCGCGCATCTCATCCAGAGAGTGCGATGAGCGTACGATGTTTACGATCTCCTCGGTAAATACAGGTTCCTTTAAAACTTCCTTCATCATGATGAAGCCTCCTTTCTCCCCCGAAAAAAGGGCACAAAAAATCCATCGTCACAAAAGCTGTGCACAATCAGAAGTTGTGAATTCAGTCTCAACGATGGATGAAGGCTTCTATACTATATAAGGGCGCATCAATCAATGGAGGTTTACAGCTGCACCGCCTCACGATATAAAAAGGCATACCCTGCTGTAAATCATCATCAAACCAGCGACCGATTCGGTTCGAATCACTCAAGACGCCTGCAAAAGAGGCCTAAGTGCTCTGCGTTAACATAGTATACAAGCCCGAATCCATCATTCTGTGTACTTCGACTTCCACTATCACAACTGTCCATATACTTATCCTCCTTTGTTCAGTTTATTTCATATTAACTATAACATCAAAAAACCGCCGGGGCAAGCGCCCCGGCGGTGGTAAAGCGAAGTATTACAGCATGATGTACTTCAGTACGAAAAGGATCGCAAGTGCATACATCAGCGGTGTGACAGACTTGCCCTTTCCGGACAGTACGTGAAGCAGCACGTACGAGATGATACCGAGCGAGATACCCTCGGAGATGGAGTACAGGAACGGCATCGCGAAGATCGCGATGTATGCCGGGATCGCCTCGAGAAGGTCATTCCACTCTACCTTTACGACCTGCTGGATCATCAGGAATCCGACGATCACCAGTGCCGGAGCGGTTGCGAAGCTCGGGATCGCCAGGAAGATCGGGGAGAAGAACAGTGCAAGCAGGAAGAAGAGACCGGAAACGACCGCGGTGAGACCGGAACGACCACCCTCTGCGATACCGGAGCTGGACTCAACGAAGGTCGTGATGGTAGACGTACCGAGGCAGGCACCTACCATGGTACCGATGGAGTCTGCGAGCAGTGCGCCCTTGATTTCCGGAAGCTTTCCGTCCTTATCAAGCATGTCTGCCTTGGAAGCACAGCCGATCAGGGTTCCGAGTGTATCGAAGATATCGACGAACAGGAAAGCGAACAGTACCGAGAAGAAGTCAAGTGGATGCTCTGCGATGATGGAGAAATCAAACTTGAACAGGGTCGGTGCAATCGATGCCGGCATGGAAACGACGCCGGACGGAATCAGGCTATAGAAGCCGGCATCCGGATTCGGCACGTAGATGCCTGCCAGCTGGCAGAGGATACCGAGGATCCAGGTCACGAAGATACCGATCAGGATGTTACCCTTTACACCCTTGATCACGAGGTAGCCGGTGATGATGATACCGATCAGCGCAAGCAGTACAGTGATACCCTCAGAATTAAAGGTACCAGCCTTTACGGACTGTGAAAAGCTGAAGATGGTAACGAGTGTTGCGGAATCCACTGCGATGTGGGCATTCTGAAGACCGATGAAGCAAATGAACAGACCGATACCTACAGAAACACCATACTTCAGTGTCTGCGGAATCGCGTTGAAGATCGCCTCACGAACGTTCGTGAGTGACAGAAGGATGAAGACGAGACCCTCTGCAAATACAGCGGTCAGCGCAACCTCCCAGGAATAGCCCATGCCCAGAACGACGGTGTAGGCGAAGTATGCATTGAGACCCATGCCTGCTGACAGAACAAACGGAAGGTTTGCGAGAAATGCCATGCAGAACGACGCGATCGCCGAAGCCAATGCTGTCGCCGTGAAGATCGCACCGGAGTCCATGCCAGTGGCTCCGAGGATGCTCGGGTTAACGGCCAGAATATAGGCCATGGTCATGAATGTCGTGATACCGGCAATCATCTCGGTACGTACATCCGTACCTTTTTCTTTCAGCTTGAAAAACTTTTCCATACGAAATAGCCTCCTTGTTTTAAACGGCACAGAGCTGATTCTGCGCCATCCACAGGTTACTTTTGACCAGTGCTGGTAGTTTGGCAATTAAAACAGCACTCGTCACCCCCTTAAAAAAGAACAGAATCTAGTTTAACACAGTACGACAGAAAAATGTCAGAAATCTGAAAGCGTTTTCGAATTTTCGCTGCTTTTCGTCGATATAACTCAATTTTATGTGTAGCATCACAGAAATATATGAACTATTCATAGTCACATTCAGGCCAGCGGAGATCCGGCAGCTCTGCACGATGCGCAGAAGCCCCACGCTGAACTGTTAAATATCTGTGAAATCAACCAGCGGTTTATTTACAAAGCGGATACAATTCGATAGAATGTGTTTGAAAGCAAGGAAGTCACTACGGTTTTCCTCCGCTCAAGGCACTTTGATAAGTGAATATGGGCTAGTACCGGTTTCGACGGGGATGATGCAGCTTTAGAAGCTATCCGAAAGACAGTCGCGTTAAACTTCAAACCTAAATATAAACGCTAACAATAACGAATTAGCATACGCAGCCTAAGCGCTGTGTGGTCAGCCTCGATGCACTCACACATCGAGAATCTGGCCTCATCTATGTGAGAAACGACGTTAAGAGTTTCTCCTCTTAACGGGCGTATATAGAGGATACCGGCCACCAAAGGACGTGCACATCCTTTGATGGTGGGGAATCTTTAAAGTGTACTACGATAGTAGAAGGAGAGGGAATTCATTTTCGGACACGGGTTCGACTCCCGTCTGGTCCACTTAATAGTGCATATCCGAACTCATCAGAAGGTCAGGATATGCATTTTTAT
>CALAOB010000022.1 GCA_937927445.1 uncultured Oribacterium sp.
GACCATGGCTGCTTCGGCAGCGGGACCAGACGGCACCGCGACGGCAGGTACGGCCAATGCAGGCGTCACCACGTCGACGGCTTCCACCATAGTTGCTTCGGCAACGGGACCGGACGGCGCCGCGATGATGTCTGCGGATGGAAGCATTGGCCCGGAAAATGGGGGTGAGAGCGAAGATGAGGGCGATAACCGTAGTCTGAGCGAGGCGCTGCTGAAGCTCCGGAAGGGGCAGAAGCTGCAGCTTGAGACGCTCCGCGTGAAGGAGGGCGAGACCGCGCCGCCGAAGCGCTACACCTCCGGATCGATGATCCTCGCGATGGAGAACGCCGGCAACCTCATTGAAGACGAGGAGCTGCGGGCGCAGATCAAGGGCGCGGGCATCGGCACCAGTGCGACGCGTGCGGGCATCCTCACGAAGCTCGTGGATAATAAATACATCGCGCTGCAGAAGAAGACGCAGGTGCTGTCACCGACGAAGCTCGGTGAGTACATCGCGTATTATGTGAAGATTTCGGTGCCGCATCTGCTGAATCCGAAGCTGACCGCCTCCTGGGAGATGGGGCTGTCGGAGGTGGCGGACGGAACAATCACCGAAGCCGAGTACATGGAGAAGCTCGAGGACTTCGTCCGCAGCCGGACGGAGAGGATCCGGGCATTATAATAAAAGAAAGAAGAAAATATGAAAAAAGAAGATGTAACGATTGCGGCGATGTATGACCTCCAGTATACGGAGGCAGGAGCGATTTTCGAGGGCCTCACGTATCCGTGGGAGGCGCTTTCGAAGATCCACGATTTCATCGCGGCGTACGGTCCGACGCTTCCGAAGGACGAGTATGATGAGGTGAAGCCGCACGTCTGGGTACATAAGAGTGCGACGGTATTTGAGTCCGCGTACCTCGCGGAGTATATCATCATCGGGCCGGAGACCGAGGTGCGGCAGTGTGCATTCCTGCGCGGCAACATCATGGTCGGAAAGCACTGCGTGATCGGCAACAGCTGCGAGCTGAAAAATGTCGTGATCTTCGACAAT
The DNA here is from genome assembly GCA_937927445.1 of uncultured Oribacterium sp. Classification (GTDB taxonomy): domain Bacteria; phylum Bacillota; class Clostridia; order Lachnospirales; family Lachnospiraceae; genus Oribacterium. The sequence continues at coordinate 1,031 of CALAOB010000022.1, forward strand.
GTGCAGGTTCCGCACTATAATTATGTCGGGGATTCGATCCTCGGCTACAAGTCCCACATGGGCGCGGCGTCCCTGACCTCGAACGTGAAGTCGGACAAGAAGCTCGTCGTGGTACACACCGAGGACGGTGACATCGAGACCGGCTTAAAGAAGTTCGGCGCGATGCTGAGTGACCATGTCGAGGTGGGCTGCGGTTCCATCCTGAACCCGGGCACCGTCATCGGCCGCAACACGAATGTCTACCCGCTGAGCTCGGTGCGCGGCTGCGTGGATGCGAACAGCATCTACAAGTCGAAGGGCGAAGTGGAAATCGTCGCGAAGCACTAAGCAGATCACAGTGGCGTTAGGGCCCGGAGGACCGGCAACAGAGGCACAGTACTCCGAGACCGGTTCAATCTAAGCCGAGCACCCT
>CALAOB010000023.1 GCA_937927445.1 uncultured Oribacterium sp.
CCCCATCAGCATCGCTGCTGCGATGACCCCTGCCGTTACCTTACGATACATTCTTCTCATAGTCTTACTCTCCTTCAAAATGTATATACAGTGCGTCCTGCACGTATATCTGCTATTTACGTTGCGCGATCAAGCCACAGCTCAGATCTTACGCATCCGGGCCTGCACGCGCTCTTCCATCAGGCCAATGCCTCCATGCGGCACCCGCCCTTCGCATGTCTGCGTTTTCCGACTAATCCGTCGCCGTCCCGCGCAGGATGCCGAGTCCATGTGCCAGTGGCTTCAGCAGAAATTCGAGGTTCTCCCGACAGGCCTTCGGGCTCCCCGGCAGATTGATGATGAGGCTCTGCTTCCGGATGCCTGCCGTCTGTCGGCTGAGAATCGCATTCGGCGTATACTTCAGACTGTCAGCCCGAAGTGCCTCACCGATTCCCGGGACCTCCCGGTCACACACGGCCTTCGTCGCCTCCGGTGTCAGATCCCGCAGGCTGAAGCCGGTGCCGCCGGTCGTGAAGATGACACTGATCTGCCGCTGATCCGCGAGGCGCGTGAGCTCCAGCTCGAGACGCGGACGCCCATCCGGAAGCACCAGCTGCTCCAGGACCTGATAGCCCGCCGCCTCCAGCATTTCCCGGATCAGCGGTCCGGATTTGTCCTCATACTCGCCCCTCGACGCACGGTCCGATAAGGTGATCACCGCAGCCGTAAACGGACGCTCCGGATCTGCCTCGATCAGCGTGATCTCATCGCCCGGCTTCACGACACCACCCTTGAGAACGATGGTAAAGACACCTTCCCGCGGCATGATGCAGTCGCCGACGACCTTATAGATCTCACAGTGACTGTGGCAGGCCTTGCCGATCTGGCTGAGCTCCAGCAGACAGTCGCCGATCTGGAAACGCGTGCCCACCGGCAGCGTCCGAAGATCGAAGCCCTCACACACGATGTTCTCTCCGAACGCACCGAACGCCACATCAGCACCCCGCTTCCGGAACTCCTCGATCTTCTCATACGCCAGCAGACTCACCTGCCGGTGCCAGTGACCGGCATGCGCATCCCCTTTGATGCCCCAGTCCGGCTTCAGCGTAATCGCATCCACCGGCTTCTTCTGTGTTCCCTTCTGTGCACTGGTACAGACCGCCAGTACCTTTCCCTTTCTATTCACCACGAAGTCTCCTTCCTTTCCATACTTCATACGGAATCGGCCATATCCATCAGGCCACTACAGTTCATTTCATACATATGTGGTCATGATTTCCCGTCTTTTGTGTATACATTCTTCGTCACCTGCTCCCGTCAGCCCCCGATCTCCACCATCTCCCGAAGCTCCGTCACCTGTGCACGCTCCTCGAAGCAGTGCGCCTCCGGCTTCCGCCGGATGGCTTCCTCGATCGCCTGCCGAAGCAGTGTCTGACGTTCCGTCGCATCCGCTCGCTCAAAAATCGACTTGATATCGATCGTATCGCCATAGCAGAGGCACGGCTTCAGCTTTCCGGTCGAGGTCAGACGGATACGGTTACACTGTGCACAGAATTTTCCGTGCATCGCGCTGATGAAGCCGATGGATCCCTGAAAGCCCGGAAGCCGAAGATAGCTCGCCGGTCCGTTTCCATGGACACGCGCATCCTCGACCGTCCCCGGATACCTCGCCATCAGCGCCGCACGCAGGTCCTCGTTATAGATGACATCGAAGTCCTTCCCGTAGCCGATCGGCATCATCTCGATGAAGCGCACATCGATCGGCTGAAGACGCGCGAGCTCGACAAGCTCCGCCCATTCCGACGCATTGCTGTCCCGCTGCAGCACGACATTCAGCTTCACCGGTATGCCGAGGGCCAATGCCTCCTGAATCCCCTTCGTCACGCGCCCGAGCGCATCGAAGCCGGTGATATCCTGAAAGCGCGCCGGCTTCAGTGTATCAAGGCTCACATTGACGGCATCCAGTCCGGCAGCGCTCAGCTTCGGCAGGTTTTCCGACAGCATCACGCCGTTCGTCGTCATCGTCACCTGCTCGACCCCCGGAATCCGCTTCAGCATCCCGACGAAGTCCGCGCAGCCGAGTCGCGCGAGCGGTTCCCCTCCCGTCACCTTGAAGCGGGTGATCCCGCAGCGGACCGCCGCCTCCGCGATCTCCACCAGCTCCTCGTAGCGGAGGATGTCCTTCATCGCCACCTTATCGCTCACGCCGTTCGGCATGCAGTATCGACAGCGGAGATTACATCGATCGGTGATCGAGATCCGCATATAATTAATTTTCCGGTCAAATGTATCTTTCATCTTTTATCTCATCTCAAATTGCTTCCATCAGCACATCCAGCACGCCACCGCAGACCATGCCTTCCTCGGATGCCGCATCATCCGTGAGGTCCACATGATAGAGAATCGGCTTCGGGTCTTCATCCAGCAGCATCTCCCGGCCACGTCGCATGACGTCGGCCTCGACACAGCCGCCGCCGATGGTACCGATACAGTGCCCGTCCGGCAGAATCAGCATCTTCGTCCCGACTTCCCGCGGTGCCGAGCCCTTACGGGTCACGATCGTCGTGAGGATCTTCCGTCCCTCCATCGGGCGCTCGTGCGGGTTCGCGCCCAGGATGGCATCCAGGATTTCCTTCGGATAGCCGAAGTTCCGCTTCTTCTGATTCTTCACCTCGATGATCTCGGCCATCACCGACACCGCGATCTCCTCTGGGGTCTCCGCACCGATGGCGAGCCCGATCGGTGTATACACCGCATCAAGCACCTCACGCGGGATGCCCTCCTCTGCGAGCTTCTCCTTCACGATGCGCACCCGCCGCTTCGACCCCATCAGGCCGATGTAGGCGTGCGGCTTCCGTGCGATCACCCGCAGGCAGTCCTGATCCCAGCGGTGTCCCCGTGTCACGATGACGAAGTAGGTATCCCCATCCCCCGGAATCTGCTCCAGGGCCTTCATGAACTCGTCGCAGATCACCTGATCGGCACCTGCGATTCGGGCATTGTTTGCAAACATCGGCCGGTCATCGATGCAGGTCACGCGACAGCCGATCATCCGTCCGATCCTGATGATCGGCATCGACACATGCCCGGCGCCCAGCACGACGAGCTTCTTCTCATGTCCGAGCAGCTCCGCGTAGATCCGCTGCCCATCGATGTCGAGGATCCCGCTTTCAGAAACCGCTGCCGCTTCTGCCGCATGCTGTGTGAAAAATCCGTCGGCATCCGACGTCCATGCGATTTCCCGATTGGAAATCAGCGCCTTTTCACCGAAGCCCTCGCCCTCCAGCAGCGTCAGAATATAGTTTTCGTAATTCGGATTCAGCCCGCTGATTTCCTCATATAGTTCTGTCCCCATCTTCTTTCCTCCCTCTGTTCTCACGCGTACGCACCGAAGCCGCAGTTCGGGAAGGTACAGCTCGCGCAGTGCTGGCAGTATCCGCCGACACCGAGTCGGTCAATGTCTTCTTTCGTTACGATATCGCCGGCCATCACACGTGGCAGAATCAGGTCGAAGATCGTCCGCCCCGCATACATCACACAGCCCGGCAGGCCCAGCATCGGGATCTCATCATGAGCTCCCTTATAGGCCAGCATGAACATCGCGCCCGGCAGCACCGGTGCCCCATAGCTCACCACCCGATCCGCTGTTTTTCCGATGGCGTACGGCGTCTTGTCATCCGGATCGACGCTCATGCCACCCGTGCAAAGCACCATATCCGCCCCAGCCGCCAGCACCTTTTCGATGCACGCGATCTCCATCTCCGGATCATCCGAGCTGTACTCATGCGCGACCACCTCAGCCCCGAAGGCCTTGATCTTCGCCTGCACCACCGGCGTAAAGGTATCCTGGATCCGTCCGTAGTACACCTCGTTGCCCGTCGTCACGATCCCTACCTTTTTATGCTGGTATGGCATGAGTCGGAACAGCGGCTCCTCTCCCACGAGCTTCTGCACAGTTTCCATCTTCTCCATCTCGATGATCAGCGGGATGATCCGCATCCCGGCCACATGCTGGTCCTTTTTCACCGGATAGTTATTGTGGAGCGAAGCGATCATCATCTGGCCATAGGCATTGACCTGCCCGAGACGCGCGACATCGATCTTCAGCAGTCCATCACAGTCGGCGATCAGCTCGATCTTTCCTTCCTTGATATCCTCGTTCCGGCGAAGATGCTCGTTTTTGCAGAGATCGTACAGCACCATCGCCGCATCATTCTCATGCATCATCGTTTCATTGACCTCCCAGATGTAGATATGGTCCTTTCCGACCGAAAGCAGCACCGGCACATCCTCCTCCGTGATGATATGTCCCTTTCGGAACACCGGTCCCTTCTTCACGCCCCGGATGATCTGTGTGATGTCATGACAGAGCATCTGGCCCACCGCATCTTCTGTTTTCATCAGCTTCATACTTTTATCTCCTGTTTTTTATGATCTTTTTTTCGATTTTCAGCGTCTTCGCGAGCATCGCATCGTGCTGCGCACAGGCCTCCGGCGAGCGGCACTTCTTCCGGCTCTCCCGGAAGCGCTCCTCCACAGACACCAGCCTATCCTCCTGTACGCGCTTGTCGGCATAAAAGAGGATCTCCGCCTCCGTGAGGGGCCCCTGCGCCTCCCGCTCGCTGTATGCCGCCTCATGATGCACTGCGACGAGCGCCGCGATGGCCGGATAGCCCTCCTTCCGGATGGCCTCCGCCGACACCCGCGCATGCTCCTTCTCCGCCCGGCAGAGATCATGAAGGAGACACGCCTTCATCACCCGCACCCGGTTCAGCCCGGGCATCTGCATGCCGTCCATCAGCTGATCTGCGACCTCGGCGACCTTCCGCATATGGCGGATCACCTGCTTCGGCGTCTCGTATTTCTGATACAACCGTGTGATTTCTGCCGCATCCAGCAGCTCTTCCGGGCGTACGCCAATGCCGTCGGGCGTCACACAGATACCCTCCCGGCAGGCTTTGATCCCCGCAGCTTCGCTACCTGGTGCGGCATCTAGCTTCCTGTCAACGCTCACATCCGACCTCTCCGCTGTGCGTAAGGCTTCACCATCCACATCCTCACTATTTAACAGAAGTTCCGTGACCGATGCGTACGGCAGCGAGATGTCCATCAGATGGTCCAGATTCCGCCCTGTCAGCAGGCTGAGGTATGCCCGAATCACGCCGGCATGCGCGACGATGAGGAGGATTTCCGACTCGTCCATATCCGACAAACAAGCCTCGATGGCCTTCCGAAATCGGATTCCGGCCTCGAGAAAGCTCTCTCCTCCGGGTGTATGGTACGTTCCGAGTGCATGTCCCCGTGCCTCATACGCCTCCGGAAAGCGTTCCCTGATTTCCCGAACGCTCTTTCCTTCCCACTCTCCGAGGTCGATTTCATGCAGCGCCTCGACGACGAAAGGTTCCGGAAGTACGATTCCCCCATCAGAAAGCATACGCTGGATTTCCTCCGCCGTCTGACGACATCGCTGCAGCGGACTGGTCAGGATGCGAACTGTGGTAGTCGCCGACAGATGCTGGAGGAAATACCGCCCGAGCCGAGCTGCCTCGGCGCTGCCCCGCATGCTGAGAGGGAGGTCGGTCACGCCGATATATACTTTTTCACTTGTGCTTTGCTCCGGCATCCCGTGCCGGACCAGATAGATCCGTCGCATGTCACACCTTCATCAGTACCGCTGTGCCATGAAGATCCATGAGCGGCACCACGAAGAGCTCGTGTGCGCAGCAGTACTCATCCACCGCCATCTTCACGCCTTCGAACTGACAGCTCGTATAGTCGTGGATGAGGATGCGACCGCCTGGAGCCAGCCGCGGATAGAAGTAGCGGAGCCCCTCGCGCGTCGGCTCATAGAGATCCGGATCCAGACTCACCAGGGCGAAGCAGGGTTCACTTCTTTCTTCACGCTGTTCTGTATGAGAGCTACTGCACGAAACCACAGCGTTCACGGGCTCCTGCGTCACATCACTGTCAGCGGCCTCCATGAAATCCAGACTCTCCGGAAAATAGCCCTGTACGAAGCGAGCCTTCTCGGGATGCGGCAGCCGGCTGCGCACGAGCTCGATCGTAGTATCCGCGAAGCTCCGACGCTGCGCCTTCATCCCTGTACGCTCCGCCTCGATGGCGAGGTCGCGCGCATGAAAGCCCTCGAAGGTATCGAAAAGCCAGAGTCTTCGTTCCGGAAACAGTCGATTGATCTCCGCGGCAAATGCCCCTTGGTACACGCCGAGCTCTGCGACATCGCCTGGGATTTTCCGTGCTTCGATCTCCCGCGCATGGAGGCGCAGAGCCGACAGCCGGACATCCTGTATCGCCCGTATGCTGCCAAGATCTGTGCAGACACCCGTAAAACCAGCCGCCTCGATCTGCTTTCGGATCAGCTTCTCTGCCTCCGCGTTCAGAATCGCGAGGATGATTTCCTCCGGTTGAAGCCGCAGTGCTTCTTCCAGGCTCAGCACCGGCAGGCCATCCAGCATCTTTCCCTGCTTTTCCTTATCATTATCGATAAAACACATGAGCTCCTGCGTGGCCGGCAGCCAGGTCCGCACCATCATCCCCGCCTGTCCGGCACCGAAAATGGCGATCCGTTTTGTGTCTGTTTTCATTTCCTGTCCCCTTCCTGCGATCTCGATCTTGCGTCGCACTGCTTCGTTCACGCCTACGCATGCGGCCGCGGCCAGACATAAACGCACATCACAGCTTAGGTATCCCCCATATCACCCTGCAGATTCGACTTTTTCAGCCAGTCCCCATGGAGGAATATCTCATCGAACTTCTGCTGCACGATCTCATTCATCTCCCGCTCGAGCTGCTCATACAGCAGGATCAGCTTCTCTCCATGCTTCGAGATCACCGACTTGCCACCATACTTTCCGCCCGGCTGACGCTCGACGATGCGGTAGCCCAATTCATTTTCACAGTCATGGATGATGGTCCAGCCCTTACTGTAGGAGATGCCGCATTTCTCGCAGGCCTCCCGGACACTGCCGGTTGACGCGATCTGTCGAAACAGATTCACGGTGCCCGGGCCGAAAAACGGCTTCGAATTACACAGCCGTACCCGGATATCCGGTCGCATCAGACGTGCATTATGAAGATCCAGCAGATTCTGATAATCCTCCTTCGTATCGGCGTCCATCACCGCGCCATCGTCGTCGACGCTGATCTGCAGCACTGTGCCCGCGCCGGTCTGTCCGAAGGACTCGTAGGCGCCCCGCATCCCGCGTTCACCGGTATACTGAAGCACATACTCCACCGCCCGGTGACTGAGCAGGATCGGATGCCCCGGTCGCGCATGACAGTACGGCACGATGATATCCGCACTCTCCACACGATTCATCTCCGCCTTTACGGTTTCATCCGTAAAAAACGGCACATCGACCGGACAGAAAAACACCGCATCGCAGCGATCCTTCAGATACGAAAAGCCGATACAGGCAGAGTCAAACATCCTGGTCGTCTCGTAATGATCATTTCGCAGAAAGACCACACCGGATCCCTTCAGGGACTTCTCCAGCTCCTCGCCACGATAGCCCGTCACGATCGCGATATCCTGTATGCCTGCACGCTGAAAATTCGTGATGACACGATCCGCGAAGGTCATATCCCCGATCTTCATCAGCTGTTTAAAATCATTCATTCGTTTCGACATCCCCGCCGCCACGATCACTGCTCCGAATCTCATATAAACTCCTGTCTATGCACTATGTCGGTCGTTTGACCTAGTATACCACTTTTATCGTCTTTTTTCAGTAAACGATTCGTATTTTTATAACATTCGACGGCACATTTCACAAAACAGAGATGAATCACGTGATACCTCAGCGGGCTTCGATCCGGCCATCCGTTGCCGGATAGACGATGACGACCACGCCTTCTGCTTCCGTCACGATCGTCTCTCCTCTTCGTAATTCTGCCTGAAGGTGAATCGCGCGACTGCCCGGCCTGTGCGCACTCACCCATGCACGTCCTTCGAGATGATCGCCGACATAGGCGATCGTGCGATAGTTCACGTTGATATTTGCCGTCACGATGTCCTGCCCGGACCAAGCGCGGCCCGCATAGATCATCAGGTTATCGAGGATGGATGCGGCGATGCCGCCATGCAGGATATGATCATAGCCGATGTAGTTCTCCTGTACAGTCCATGCGCAGGTCGCGTTTCCTTTCTCTGCATCCGTCTCAATCTCGATATGGGTTCCGATGGGATTCTTCTTTCCGGTGATAAAATCATATTCATATTTCAGGATCGACATATTTTCTCCTTTTCATCACGGATGGATCGGCATATTTTCTCCTTTCCATCACGGATATTGCAGTCTCAGATATTTTCCGGGATATGGAATCAGCCAGGTGCTGTCACCTGGCTGATTCACAACTATGAAACTGACATACGGTCAAACAGATACCAGCACAAGCATCATCAGAATGTATCCTTCAGTCTGCCCCAGTTCTCCTGGAACAGTGCTGCATCCATCAGTTTCGGACCACCTTCCGGCACGATCGGGCGGAAGCCCATATGATCGAGGACCTGAGTCTGAAGATCGATACCCGGTGCGATTTCGGTCAGCACGAGTCCCTCTTCCGTCCGCTCAAATACACAGCGCTCTGTGATATAGCTGATCTTATTGCCCTTCTTCAGGCACTGCGATGCATTGAAGGAAATCTGTACGCAGTGATCTACGAACTTGTTGAAGCGGCCTTCCTGATCGATGTGCAGCTTTCCATCCTCCACATGACACTCGAGTCCACCGGCAGTAAAGGTGCCCATGAAGATCGAGTGCTTCGCGTTGGCCGAAATATTCGGGAAACCACCACAGCCGGCGATCTTGCCATTCAGGTAGGTGGTATTGACATTACCATCCTTATCCACCTCCGGCAGTCCGAAGACACCGGCGTCGAGTCCACCATGGTCGAAGAAACTGAAGAAATCGGTCTGATTCACCATCGCAATCGGATTGAAGTGTGCACCGAAATCGCCACCCTGCGCCGGCACACCGCCGATGAGTCCAGACTCGGAAAGCATCATAATCTGATCATCGACGCCCTCCTCCATCAGAATACTCGGGACGAGCCCCGGCATGCCGATGCCGAAATTGCACTTCATACCGTGATGGAATTCCGCTGCGGTTCGACGCGCGATCACCTTCCGATGATCAAACGGAACCTCCTGCTTCGCGTCTCCGAGTGGTACGCGGATCTCTCCGGTGAACGCCGGATTGAAGTGAGTGATATGCGTCTGCATCGAACGCTCCGGATGCTCTTCGACGACGACATAATCGACGAGGATGCCTGGGATCTTTACGGTCCTCGGATCCAGAGAGCCTGTCTTCGCAACGCGCTCGACCTGGGCGATGACGATCGCACCGGAGGCCTTGGCTGCCATCGCGAGATCCAGCGGTTCACATGGCATACACTCCTTTTCATAGCTCAGGTTGCCATCCTCATCTGCGGTTGTACCGCGAAGAAGGGCGACATTAAGTTTCGGAAGGGTATAGAAGAGATACTCCTCTCCCATAAAATCCGGAATATGATAAACGAGCTGTTTGCCTTCCTTCTTCGTTTTTTCGTTGATCATCGCACCGTCAAAACGCGGATCGATATAGGTTCCGAGGCCGACCTTCGTCATCAGTCCAGGGAAACCTCGACCGATCTCTCGCCAGATCTGTCCGACGATGCCGAGTGGGATGTTGTACGCAAGGATCTTATTATCCGTGATGTTTTTGATCATTTTAAAAGAGCAGCCGACATGTCCGTGGATCGAGCAGGTCAGAAGTCCATCCTCTGCCAGGGCATCCTCACCACGTGTCTTCTTTTTTTCAGGATCCATACGTCCGAAATCACCCTGTCCTGCGCCGTGAATATGTGTGATTCCCGCCGGGTGTCCGCACTCCTTAAAACGATCCTGGATTGCGAGCCCGATTTCCTCCGGCCATCCGGTCATCCCCTGCACTGCCGAACCGATGACTGCGCCATCCGGAATCAGCTCCGCTGCCTGTTTCGGTGTAATAAATTTTGCCATAGTTTATCCTTTCTTCAGCTGAATCTCGTATGCTCAGCTGCTATCTTCTTCAGCTCTTCCTTTGCAATCTTACCGGAGCCGGTCAGTGGGAACTGCTGCAGGATTTCGATTTCTTCCGGAATCTTGATGGTTGAAATCTTCCCTTTACAGTCACTCCGTAGTTCTTCCAGGCGTAGTTCCTGCTCCGGCTTCAGGATCAGAAATGCATAGACACCCTCACCGAATTCACGATTCGGCGCGCCCACGACACAGGCATCCTCGATTTTCGGATGCTGGCGTAAAAAGTCTTCGATTTCCTTCGGACTGATGTTCTCTCCACCCCGGATGATGATATCCTTGCATCTTCCTTTCAGACGGATGATGCCATCCCGATCCACCGTTGCGATATCTCCGGTGCGAAGCCAGCCATCCTCGAACGCTTTTTCTGTTTCTTCGATGTTCCGAATATACCCCGCCGTAACACAGGGGCCCTTGATACAGATTTCACCGACCTGATTCTCTCCCAGGGCGATACCGGTAGCGAGGTCACGAATCTTCCACTCAACCATGGGCCAGAAACGGCCGACGGTCGTTGACACCATCCGAAGTGGATCCTGTAGCTCTGTGCTACTGATTCCTGGTCCTGCTTCCGTCATCCCATACATCACCATGAAATGATCGATATGCAGAACCTCCGATGCATGTCGGAACACATCCTCCGGACAGCTCGCTCCGGCGATCACGCAGAGTCGAAGATGGAGATTCTGCTCACCTCCGATTTCTTCTGCATGATGCATCAGTCGAAGGAGAATCGTCGGAACGCAGCTCATCACCGTACACTTTTCCTTCACCAGAAGCTCCAACACACCCTCATGCTTCAGATCATCGAACAATACCATCGTAGCCCCGGCCATCAGTGTCGTCAGCATGCTTCCGATGCAGCCCAGGGAGTGAAACAGCGGAGCCGTCACACACAGCCGGTCATCTGCCGTCATCTTCATATAGTGCACATGTTCGAGTGCATTCAGCATCATCTGTCGATGCGTCAGCGGAACGCCTTTCGGGGTACCGCTCGATCCGGACGTATGGATGATCGTGGCGATCTGGTCCATGTCCAGCTGCTTCGCACGGTTTTCCAGCAGCTGGTCGGAGCACTGTTCTCCTGCCTTCAGAATCTCATTCAGCTGCCATGCACAGCCTTCCGCTCCTGTCCCACCGGTCACGATGATATGCCGGAGTTTCGGCAGCAGTGCGGTCTGCAGCCTGCCGGCAGTCTGCGTCTTCAGTTCCGAACAGATTTCATACAGCATCTCCATATGATCCCGGTTTTTCATCCGCTGCTTTATGATCATTATGCTGCATTCAGTATTCTCCAGAAGCCGTCGCAGCATATCCGCTTTTTCATGGATATTCACATTGACGAGCACTCCACCAGCCTTCGAGATGGCGAGCTTCGTGACGACATGCTCCCAGCAGTTATCGATGATCACCGCCACATGATCGCCCTGCCTGAGCCCCAGATGAATCAGCCCCTTCGCCAGATCATCACTGACTGTATCGAGTTCCTGATACGTGAGGCGTCGATCATGCAGATAATCTATCACCGCGAGATGGTCCGGATACCGGGAGGCCTGAAAATGAATCAGCTCTCCCAGCGTCCGATTCGAAATGGAGCATCGATATGGATCATCGTTTTTTTGATTTTCAATCAACTGCGATTTGTCCATCATAAACCCTGTCTTTTCTTTACTTCATACTCTCTCTGAACTTTACGAGAAGGAAAATCAGCACGATCGCCACGATGCCAAATACACCGACGATCGTCAGCGGCATCGCATAGGATCCACCGGATTGCTCCATCAGACTCGTAAAGAACTTCGGTCCGACATAGCCGCCGAGCGCGAAACCGATAAACATGATGCCGTAATTGATGCCATTGTTCTTCGGTCCGAAATTATCTGCCGTCAGCGCCGGATATACACCCATGGAACCACCATAGCATGCTGCAATCAGCATAGCAAAAATCAGGAACATTCCATACGACTGATTTACGCGCGATAAGCAGAAACCACTGATCGCCACGAGGCAGCCCATCGCCATCAGCGCCTTATAGCGTCCAATCTTATCTGAAATCGCACCCCAGAGAAGACGACCACCGGAATTCGCGATACCGATGAACGATACCGTATACGCCACGAGTGCGCTCTCCTTCGGCAGTCCGCCGATGGTCTTCGCCATTCCGGTCGCCGATTGAATCACGAAGAGACCGGCTGACGAGAAGCAAAGGAAAGCGATCACAGCTACATAATAACGTTTGTCCTGGATCATTTCATTCCAGCTGTAATTCCTAGGTGCCGGACCATTTTTCTTCGGTGCAGGTGGTACGTATCCATCCGGCAACCAGCCTTCCGGTGGAGCCGAGATGAAGAATCCACAGATAAATGCGACGATGCCGATCAGGATGGCAAGTATCATGAAGGTCTTCAGTACGCCAATGCTGCCGATCAGAGGTCTCAGCACGAACGGGAAAAGAATGGACCCCAGTCCGAAGAAAGCGGTTGTAAGACCTGCAATCGTACCGCGCATTTCCGGGAACCATAATCCGGTGTTGGTGGTCGTGATACCATTGATCATGCCGACACCGAAACCGGCGATGATGCCGAAGCCGATCCATACCATCGGCACACTGTGTGCCATGCTCGTCATCAGAAGACCCAGTAAGGTCAGAACCGCTCCGATTTTGATGACGCCTCCGGCGCCAAATTTTTTCTTCATCGCACCGCCGGTAATCATGGTGATCGGTCCGACACCTGTATTAAAGGTAAATGCCAGTGCCAGCGAAGAAGCCACCACTGTCGCACCGAAAATTTCTTCCGACTCACTCATAAATCCGGACTGGAAGATACTCCAGCAGTACGTAATACCGATAAAGACGTTGACGATGCAGCTGGCTGCTACAACCGTCCATCTTTTCTTCATATAATCCATACACCCTCCCTTCAAAGAAAAATTCTATTTCTGTGCATACGTTATTTATTTAACGATGTTTGATTTGGAAAGAGCGAGTCCCCGTCGTGGACGGGGCTCGCTTTAACACACGACTTTATGCGTTTGCCATCCGCTCTACGAGATTTGAGATGAGTGCTCTGACTTCCTGCACCTTATAGGCGTTATACTGAAGCGGCGCAGCATCCTTTACAGCGATCTCTGCAGCCTCAGCAGCAACTTCCTTCGTCGGTTTCTTTCCGATCAGGAACGCTTCTACCTCCGGTCGTACCAGCGGAACCGGTGCCACTGCACCCAGAACCAGCTTCACATCACAGATCACCCCATCCTCGAGCTTATACGCATATGCGAGAGATGCAATTGCGAAGTCGATCGAATCACGTACTCTGAATTTGTCATAGCCGGTCGTATATCCATCCAGCTTTTCAAAACGAACGGCCTTGATCAGCTCACCCGGATTCAGCATATCGTATGCCTTAAGCTTCGTCGTAAAGAAATCCTTCGACCGAATGGTTTTCTCCGTTGTAATCAGTTCCGCATCCATCATCACCATCACCGGTGAAAGGTCGGAAGCATTCACCGAATAACATCCGCAGTCCATACATCTGCCGGCTTCCTGGATAGCTGTTTCCGGTGTAAAGGATCCCGTATCCTCGTCACTCAGTGTCCGCTCGGATACCGCCCGCTCCGGAAGAACATGCATCGTCGTTTCCTTGATGGCGTCCTTATCAAAGTGAAGGAATCCCTTCGTCTGCGGCCAGTGATACTCTTCTACGCCGAGATCCTTATTGATCGTGATGGCTGCAACACGTCCACCATGAATCGCCTTGATGGCGAGGTTCGGTCCGGTAACCGCATCACCACCTGCATAGATCTTCGGATTCGAGGTCTTCGCAGTCTCGAGATCGGCATCGATCAGACCTCTCGGGCTCTTCACCTGAGACAGGAAGTTCTCGCCGAGGAAGCTGATATCGACACGCTGTCCGGTAGCGAGGATGATATAATCCGACGCAAAGTTCATCTTCGTGTCGTAATCATACTGCGGATCAAATCTGCCCTCTGCATTTCGTACGGAGGTACACTTCATGGACTCGAGTCCGTTGACCTTACCGTCTGCATCCGTCAGTACTCTGGAAAGACCCCAGCCATTAAAGATTTCGACGTCTTCTTCCTTCGCTCTGCTGACATCTTCTTCTGTCGCCGGCATCTCATCTGCCTGCTCGAGACAAACCAGCTTCACGGACTTCGCGCCGAGACGCTTTGCGGTCATTGCAACATCCATCGCAACATTACCGCCACCACAGACGAGAATATCATTACCGATGGCCTTCTGGAGATAGGTATTGACATCGACGAGGAAATTCAGACCGAACTGTGTCAGCTCCTCACCACCGATACCGAGAAGCGGCTGCTTCCACGCACCTGTACCGAGGTAGATGGCATCGTATTCCTGATCCAGCTGATCGAGGGTGATGTCCTTACCGAGTTCCGTATTCATCCGGAACTCGACACCCATCTTTTCAAGCTGAGCGGCATATCCGTCAACGATGTCCTTCGGCAGACGATAGTGTGGGATACCATACTGAAGAACACCACCCGCCTTCTCCATACGATCATATACCACGACCTTTTCACCGGCACGACGGAGATAATATGCTGCAGTCAGACCACCAGGGCCTGCTCCGACGATGGCCACCTTTTTACCAGACTCCTGTTCCGGTGCCTTAAAATAGTCATCATAATGCGCGATGATATAATCACCGAGTGAACGCTCTACGGCATGGATATCGACCGGATCACCGTGCTGATTCTGATTGCACTTCAGCTGGCAGTTATGCGGACATACCCTCGAGGTAACCATCGGCATAGGATTGTACTCGAGGAAGATTCTGGCCGCACCATCCCAGTCACCTTCACGAAGCTTCGCCATGTACCCCGGAATATCCGTATTGCCCGGGCACTCATGGGAACATGGTGTAAACCCCGTCTTCATACCACCATAGATGGAGTGATAGCGGTTCTGTCCCTGAATCGCGAAACACTCTTCACCACCCTTACGTGCGCAGTCGAGTCTTCCACCGATGCCATTCGGATAGCGGTAGAACCAGCAACGTACATCCTGGCAGAGGTTACCGCCGATGGTACCTTCATTACGGATGATTGGTGAAGCGATGGATTTCGCAGCTTCCTGAACGGCTGCTGCTCCTTTCGCAATTTCCGGATTTTCTACGATCTTTGTCAATTTCGTCAGGGCACCGATTTCTATTGAGCTCCCTTCCTCTTTGATATAATCTCCATCCTGGATGGTTTTGAGATTGACGACCTTCTCTGGTGCCTTCTTCAGGATCTTCTCCTTCATCACACCGACGAGGTCCGTACCTCCGGCGATGGCCACTGCCTTACCGGATTCTGTATTCTTTAATAATGTGCTGGCTTCTTCAAAAGAAGCCGCACTCTCATAATCAAAATTTCTCACGATCGGTTCCTCCTTCGATTATGCCTTGCCGATGGCGCTCAGAATCACGCCAGGAGTTGCAGGGTAGGTCTTGATATCCTTTCCGGTTGCATTGGAAATCGCCATCAGAACTGCACCACCGAGTGCCGCACCGGATACTTCACCGATACCGAGTGCCTTAAATACATAGCTATCGATCTGCGATTCCATAACGTATGCGTCATAGGTCGGGAATTCATTGAAGGTTCTCATCTTATACTCGAGCATGCTTGCGGTCACCAGACGTCCGGTGATCGGATCCTGTAAGCACTCCTCCATCGATGCCGTATCTACACAAGCAGATCCGATGCCACCATGCAGCTGCATCTCCACCGCCTTCGGATCGAGGATCTGTCCGATATCCGTTCCTGCACCGATATGGAGTAAGCGCTGACGCCCCGTCTCGAGGTCGACCTCGACATCGACGAACACAGCGATACAGCTCGGAATATTGAAGAGCTCCAGGTGCTTACCATATCCACAGATGGAAAGCTCCTTATCGCAGAGCTTAAACATCGGAACCATAAGCTCAGGTGTATCTCGCACATAAACCATATAGTCCTTCGTTTCCATCTGGTCGATGGATCTGTGGAAGTGCGTCGCTGCGAGCTCCAGAGCTTTCTGCTTACACTCCATCGCTGCCAGCGTTGCTGCCTTACCGGTCGTGATCGTACCTCTGGAACCGCAAAGACCATAGTTGGAAGGATTATACTTCGAACCAGGATCCGTGATATAGACCGTCTCTACCGGCACATTAAGGATTTCTGCCACCTGCTTGACTACATTTGATCTCGTACCCATACCAGACTCGGTAACATCCATCTCGATCACCGTCTTCGATGCTCTCGGCTTACCTACGAGATCCGGGATGATACGACAGATACACTCTGTATTATCCTCGTTGATATCAGCATTACCGATGACGCCCATGCCGACGCCTCTGGCCTTCTTGCCATCCGGGCTTACCCAGTACGGCTTATTCCAGCCGACCCACTTCTTATCCCAGTCGAAACGATCCGCAGCACCCTGCATCGCTTCTGGGAAGAACATCGAGGATCTGGACTGCCACCAGCGGCCATCACGCCACTGGAAGCGATCGCCCGGTGCCACGTAATTCTTCTTAAATACATCCAGCGGATTGAGATTTCCTTCCTTCATTGCAGTCGCCATGAGACGCTCGAGACAGCTGTTCAGCTCCTGTCCGCCATAGCCACGTACGATACCGGCAGCCTGCCGATTCGTAACGGCAATTTCAGAATCCATATCCCAGTTTGCGCACTTCGCACATACGAGCTGCGCCTCGCCGAGACCGACACCGACCTGGCCCTGAATCGAGTCTGCGATGGATCCAGTATCTACCAGCCACTTGCCCTTAATCGCATTTACGATGCCATCCTTCGTGATACCGATTTTGGCATTCATGATGGATCCCAGACGAACCTCATAGCAGGTCAACTGCTCTTCCTTGGTCATAACCACCTTTACCGGCTTACTGGTCACACGGGACAGCATACATGCGGAAAGGACGGTCGTCATCAGGGACTGCTTATTACCATAAGAACCGCCGACATTGAACGTACGAACATCGAAGTTGGAGTGATCGATACGGCCTTCGGCCATAAGCTTCAGGATATGGGAAGACTGAGAAGATGCCCACAGGGTATAATCTGTTCCTCCCGTCCACTTTGCGATGGCAGACGGTGTCTCCGGTGCGGCCGGTGATGGCATCTTATCAAATTCCACGCGGTCCTCTGCGACATAAGCACATTCAGCGAACGCTGCTTCCGGGTCACCACGACGGATCTGCCACCACGGACCATCCGGCTGGAAATACTTGATACCGTTGTCTACATGATTTCCAGGAAATCTCTTATAAAGCTGCGGTGCACCTTCCTTCAGAGCATCCTCTGCATTAAATACAGCTGGAAGCTTCTTATACTCGACGTCGATCAGATCGAGGGCTTCTTCTGCGATTTCCAGCGTATCAGCGGCAACCAGTGCGACGACATCACCGACACACCAGACCTCATCCTCGAGAAGATGACGATGTACCGGAAGGCCGAGTCCCCACTGCTCCGGAACATTCTTATAGGTCACGACTGCACGTACTCCCGGAAGTGCCTCTGCCTTCGTCGCATCGATGGATAGAATCTTTGCATGCGGATACGGAGAACGCAGTGTTTTACCATACAGCTGTCCGGGAACATTAAAATCATCCAGATAGGTTGCATGTCCGGTCACGATATCCTTGGCATCGATTCTCGGGGTATATTTACCAACATGACGATAGTTCGGCTGAACCACATCACGGTAATTCATTTTCTTATCTGCTGCACTCATTTTGAAGGCCCTCCTTAATCTGCTAATGAATGCTCATTGCATGCCTGCCAGGTCGAAGGATTGTACGGATGCTTGTTTTCACGAACCGGAATACGATCCTCTTCAGGGATATCATCCACAGCCCGATGCATCTCGGAAAGTTCGGCATCCTCATTTCCTGCCACCTTATTAAGCGCTCTCAATACGGTATAATGACTGATACAACGGCAGAAATTACCGGAAAGTGCTTCCTGAATCTCCTCCGCAGTCGGATGCGGATTATGCATGAACAGTGCCTTCGCCGACATGATAATACCAGGCGTGCAGTAGCCACACTGGAAAGAGTACTCATCGATAAAGGCCTGCTGAATCGGATCGAGTCCCTTCTCCGGATCCTCCAGTCCTTCGATGGTGATGATATCACTACCATCACAGTCCACCGTGAGTGTCATGCAGGATGCGACTGCATACGTATCCTTGATTACGGTACAGCACCCACATGCACCTTCGTTACAGGACGATTTCGTTCCGGTCAATCCCAGACGATTTCTTAATGTATCTACGAGTGTTTCGGATGGTGGAAGCTGTCCAAAGGCCGTGCCGACAGAAAACGTATATTCTCGTTTGTTTACTGTCAGAGTTACAAAATCCTTTTTCATACTTTTTGAACCTCCTTGTTGTTTATGATGTGACGTTTCATTTCGCGAACATCCAGGCTATGGATCGGACGTTCGTTTAGGTCGTTCGTTTGATTTGACTTAATTTTAACGGTGTTCCAGTGCATTGTCAATATTGCACATATACAAATGCGTTTTGTTTTAAAATAATATACGCTTTGAACAATCAATAATTCAAAAAACAGGCACTAATGTATGCCCGAGTCATATGTTAGTTCGTTCTAACTGTGCACTTTGTACAGTGACTTGCCTGATGCACTCCACCAGCGCAATAAAAAACCATCACCCGGAAGTATGTTTCTTCCAGTTGATGGTTTATATCGCTCGGATTCTTTTGTATGCATGCTGCAACTCAGCTTCATACCTTTTGCTTTTCATCGTATCATTTTTCAGCTCATCTGATTTCAATCCGGTCGTCGGAACCTACATATGAGGCTCCCTCGACTACACCGTGCACGATCATAAGACAATCATTTTTTATCATCTTCGGAATCCATTCCCTGACCGGCGCTGTACCTGTTTTCTCTGATATAAACGGAGAGACCAGATGCTGATGCTCTCCGAATGAAATGATACTGCCATTGACGTGACGACTCACGATAAAGGCTTCTTCGAGGTTCAGTCCCGGTGCCAAAAACTTCAGAAGCTGGGCCATCACACTCTCCACCTCCGTGAAGAGGATGTTCGCCAGTGGCTGGTCTCCCTTCGGCCCGCGATCTTCCTGCCATACCATATGAACTGTCCAGCGCTTGCTCCTGGAAAAAGCGGCTTGTAACTGCAGATCGATGATTTCTTCGATATAAGCAAATGCCTTTTCCTTCGTCATCGTATGCTCATCAAAATCCCGGTTTACTTTCTCATATATCGACTTGTAATAATCACCGACCTGCTCCCCGAGATATCGGAGGGTTTCCTGATATAGGCCCTCTTTACCATTATAATGAAACGAAATCGCAGACAGATTCACATCCGCTTCCGTCGCAATCATACGCGTAGAAGTTCCTGCATAACCATATTCAGCAAAGAGCCTGATGGCTGTTTTTAATATTCTTTTTTTGGTATCATCTCTATCTTTCTTTTCCATCCAAATTTTCCTCTTATAATCCGATATATTCTGAATAAATCGCCTTTGCCTTTGCTTCAGATGTTACATGTAAGATAATCGCACGTCCATCATAAAAAACCTGGAATGATGCATCACTGCCTTCAAATGTCAGATAATATTTATTTTTGCTGACATTTCCCAGGTTTGAAAGTTTTATTTCCAGATCTTAAAATGAAATGTGACACCGTTTTTCCGGAAGGATCTGAATCGAATCTTCCCCACATAGTCGAGATGCCCTCACGCCTGCCACATGCCCCAGATAATGAAATTTCTGCCTCTGACAAATCGGACAGTCTGCTTTCTTTTCCGGGTGAAAATGATGGAAGGAATTCTTCCATAAGTCAAATGTGATCAGTCCCTGTTCCAGCGCATCTGCCGAAACCAGAATTTTAAGTGCCTCCTTCACTTCCAGCGAAGCTACGATGGCCGTCGCCGGAGATAAAACGCCAGCTGTACTGCAGGTTTTCTGTGTGCTCTGATTCATAAATGGCTCTACCGTTCCCGTTACACACGAAAAGCATGCTCCTCCCGGTAAAAAGCTCATCGTCATGCCCTGCGCTTCTACCGCTCCGCCATAGATCCAGGGCTTACGGAGCTTTACACACACTTCATTGATAAGATAGCGTGTTTCCAGATTATCCGTACCATCAAGTATGAGGTCTACATCCTGCAGAAAGCTTTCTGCATTTCCATAATTAAAATCCTCCGGAAAGGCCTCCAGCTGCACTTCTGAATTGATGCTGTGCAGATGCTGTGCACAGGCTTCCACTTTTAATCTGTGCATACGCGCATCTTCTTCATCGTACAGCATCTGGCGCTGTAAGTTATGCAGTTCGACAAAATCCCGGTCAATGAGGCGCAAAAAGCCGATACCGGCTCTTGTAAGTTCTTCCGCGATGACGGTTCCGAGTGCTCCCAGTCCGATGATGGCCACCCTGCTTCGTCTTATCTTTTCCTGTCCGTCTTTCCCGATTCCAAAGAAACGTTCCTGCCTGGAATATCGATCATTCATATCCTCTCCCATCTTATCCCGTTAAAAATCATAAACGGTATTCCGCATCATTCTCATTTCCGGCATAGCATATTCAAAATCAATCTTATGTAATATATAACTTATTTTCCAAATTAGGTCAAACGTTTACATCATTTTTGCTTGCCTAAAGACTCATTTCGGTGGATAATATAGGCATTACGAAGGATGTATCTGGTGACAACTGTATGCCTGGATACTTCATCGATTCTATAATCGGCAGGAGACAAAGGAAAGAAGGTCGTCATGGGATGGCATGGTGAATTTAAGATTCATGTGAAGTTCATGGACGAAGAAACGGATCCGGAAATTCGTCCGGGAACCACGCTTAAGGAATTTATTATGCGCTTTATGGAAGACAATCTGCTTGATAATAAAGACAGCGGATGCTTCGTGAATTGTAACGGTGAAAACATGACTGATAAACTGGATTATATTTTAAAAGAAGGTGATCAGTTAAATATCTCGCTCATGTTGCTTGGTGGAGGTTAAAGCATGGATATTACGATGGGAAATCTGCGTCACGCATGCAAGTACTACTTCTGGGAGATTGATTTTTACAGCGAACATGGTGGCGAGCATACCTGCAGCTACCAGGGCAACCTTGCCAAGGATGGACAGGCCGGTACCTGTTCTGAGGAAATTTGTCCATTTCTCACCCATGCAGACGATGAAGGCTTCGAATAAATCTTTTGGACCATTCGCGCCTTCCTTCTGCACATTTTCTCATATTCTCAGCCCATTGAAGATGTATACACTTTTTCAATGGGCTTTTGTTTTATTCCACATAATCAAACGCAATGCGTTCTTTCCCCTCTTCATACACGACATCGCCACAGCGCTGAAATCCATACCGTGTCAGTGCCTGCTGCATCGGCCAGTTCTGTTCGTGTGTATCGATGCGGAGGTAGTCGCTCTGCGTTGCGCAAAAGTCGAAGCACGCCCGCCCGACACCACGCGTGACGCCATCCGACGCAACGCGGTGAATGACGCCATACGGCTTCTCCGCGTGCCATGCACCATTCGTGATCACATCGTACACCGGCTCATGGCCGCCGAAAAACACGAAGGTCCCGACGATGCGCCCCTGCTCGAGGACCACGTAGCTCCGCCCGAGCGCGATATCCTCCTCGAGCACCGCGCGTTGCGGATAACCGTCGCCCCACTGCCCCGGGTTACCGCTGGCCGCCATAAACGCCCGCGCCGCCGCAAAAATCTCCATCATCCGGTCGAGGTCCCCGACCCTGCTTTTTCTGATTTCCATCTCACTCATCCTTCTGTTTCTTCGTCCAATGCTGTCGTTCTGCACCCGGCCTTCCGTCTGTGGTCACCACGAAGCGAGGACTCCTGTCTCCCGCGACGCTTTTCTATTCCACCCTTCGGATATCCGAAGCTCAGATCTCCATCGACCGCCAGTACAGTGTTCCGCCCGCATCCGACTTCGTATTCTTCGCAGAACGCAGTGAAGAAGCACTGCTGTCCATCAGCACAACAGCGTTCTGCGTTGCTGCTTCACCATGAAATCTCGTGGATGCCTGCGCCGCCTCCCGCACGAGGAGGTTCGTGTGCGTGAACCCCGCCCAGCGCGCGACCTCCATCGCTTCCTCGAAGCCGCCGTCGAGCAGCTCCTTCTGGTGCGCATCCGCGGAGATCACGATTTCGCCGCCGAGCGCATGAAGATGCCGGAGCAGCTCTGGTCGCGGATACAGCTCCTTCTTCCGCCCGCGGTTCACCGCGCCGCAGTTGATCTCAAACGGCAGCCCGTACGGCACGAGTGCCTCCATGGCCCGCCGCGCCGGCAGGAGGTAGCGCTCGCTCGTTTCATCGAGGAAGTGCCCGCCATCCGCGCGCGAAAGATCATTGAAGCGCGTGATCAGATCGAAGTGTCCGATAAACGTCGGGTGCAGCCGCGCCGCCACCATCGCCTCGAAGCGGTAGTAGTCTGCCGACAGCGCGTAGAAGTCGCCGCCATAGTACTGCCTGCACTGGTCATGTAAGAGGCCAATGTCTCCATCCACGCCGATCAGATCCCAGTTTTCGGAGCCCTCACGGTGCGAGCCGAAGGCGGCCGGCGCCGACCATACGGAAGAGCCCGGCACCGGAACGAAATGCGTCGAACCGATGGTGTATTCCGCACCGGGCGCAGCGAAATCGTCACCCGAATGAGCGCCTGGTGCGTCGGGCAGCACACTGTTTATCCACAGTGTCGACGGTACCGCTCCCGCGCTGCCGCGCACCTCCGCACCGGCCACACACGACGGATCGTAGACATTGTCCAGCTCCGCACCACGGAGGATGTCGATCTGGTCGCGGTACGCCGCCTGCAGACGGCAGATTTCCTGCGCGTAGGCGTCGTAGTCCATCGAGACGCCTGGGTCCATGTGCCCGCTGAAGCCGAGATGCGTGAAGCCCCGGCGCAGCGCCTCCTGCACCACCGCCTCGGCCGTATCGGAACCATCACAGAAGGTGGTGTGCGTGTGATAATTTGCTTTCAGTTCATTCATAAAGACTCCTCTGCCTGCGCTTCTTTACACATCGTGCTACTTTACGAAACGCCATCTGTGATGTCCATCCTTCGATATCGTGGCCGGGCGTTTCGAAACCCCCACATCATCCGAATCACGGCTGCTGCATGTCACTACATCTCAAACGCCGCGTCCGAGGCGAAGAAGATGTTGTTCTGCGGCACGAACGGGCTGATCTCGTCGTCGCACTGCATGAGAAAGGTGTACGCGAACACCTTCTGAAAATTCTTCTGCTCACGGCGCATCTGGATCGAGTGAAGGCCACGAAGCGCCGTCACCATATTGGCGGCGTAGAGGCCACCGTCCGTGAGGCACTGGTGGAAGAGCTGCGCCGACGCCTGCATGGATGCACTCGACTTGTAGCCGATGTACGCGTCGTTCAGGATGGTGTCATAGCGAAGCCCCGCTGAAGCTACTGCTGCACTGCGCTTCGCAACCTCTGCAATCAGTCGCTTCTCTGCCGCAGCGTTGTGTTTCTGCTCTTCCGTAGCTGATATCGTCTCCGCAGCGCTATGTGCCTCGCGGTCGTCTGCATTGGCAGCCCCCGCAGGGGCATCCGGCGAAATAAAAGTCGCGGACAGCTTCTCCAAGTACTGGTGGCCGTCGCCGACGATGACGCGAAGGCGGTCCGGATACTGCGCCTCCAGTGCGCGCAGTCCGAAATACTCCCGCGCAATCTCGACGATCGTCGGGCTCAGCTCGATCACGTCGATCGACTTCTCCGGATAATTCTTCAGAAAAAAACGAGGGTAGGCAAAACCGCCGCCCCCGATCAGCAGCACCCGCCGCGCCGCCGGATGCAGGCGGAAGGCCCACTCGAACTCGCGCATGTACTCAAACGCGAGCTCATCCTCCAGCAGCGGATCCAGATACTGCGCCGACTGCATCGCCCCATCGACGAGCAGCAGCCGCATGCGTTCCTCGTTGTAGAGCCCATCGCAGACCTCGATGGACTGCCCGAGCGGGTCCCGCGTCTTAAAAACTGTTTTCTTTTCCTTGATAAATTCTTCCATTTAAATCTGATTCTCGTTTTATCACACTGTAGGCACGTTTCCTTTAAAAGCCAGACATCATGCCTGCTGCGCCTTCTTCTCCGCCGCGAGTGCTTCCTGAATCCGCTTATAATGCAGGAACGCGTCGGCTTCATGCAGCGCGCGGATCTCGTCCATCGTCGCCATGCGGAAGTCGATGGCCTCCGACTGCTCGATGGTCACGTCCGCATCCGCGAACGCCAGCTGCACGTGATAGATGTCGACGAAATAATTGTCGCCGCGCTTCAGGTCCTCGTTGCGGTAGCCGTAGATCGGCGTCCGCATCGCTGCCGGCACGCCTGAAATGTCAAGCCCGGTCTCCTCGCGCACCTCGCGCGTCACCGCAGTGAAGCTGTCCTCGCCCGCCAGCGCCCCGCCACCAGAAACCTCCCAGGCACCCGCCGCCCACTTCTTCGTGAGCGCACGCTGCGTGATGAGAAAACGCCCGTCCGACGGCCGCTCGATCAGTGCCAGCACGTAGAGCATGTACTCCCCCGCCTGCAGGAAGCTGCTGCGCGGCACGACACGCCCCGTCCGCTGCTTCTCGCCGTCATATATATCCATTCGCTCGTCTTTTGAATCCATTATTTCCACTCCTTATAAAGTGAGTCATCGAAGCAGCTGTTGTTCCCGCGGTGGCACGCCGGCCCGTCCTTCGTTACCTGTACGAGGATCGCGTCACGGTCGCAGTCCGCTTCCATCGTCACGATGTGCTGGTAGTTTCCGCTTGTCGCGCCCTTCAGCCAGAGCTCCTGCCGCGAGCGGGACCAGAAGCAGGTAAGCCCCTTCTCCAGCGTAATGCCCAGCGACTCCCGATTCATATATGCCAGCGTCAGCACGCGCTTCGTCTCGTAATCCTGCACGATGCACGGCACCAGCCCCTTCTCGTCAAACTTTACCTTCTCGATATCAAATGTCTCGACTGCCATAGCTTCCTCTATTAATTTCTCTCATTTATTACTATCTTTCATCTATTACTATATAGCTCACTTTACCTTTTGCTTATTCTTTTTATGTAAGCATAATTCATCCTTGCACATGTTGACAATCCCGGTATATTCAGAAATTCAGCATTGTTTCTGTTGGCAATTCAGGTCGATCCATGAATTCAGCATTGCCCCTGTTGACAAATCAGGCTGATTTCAAAATTCAGCATTACCAGTTTGTAATGCTAATTTCCGCATTCTTCGCATATAGCGAAAAAAGTCAGAAAAAAAGCAATGCTGTTTTCCTCTGAACTTGGTTTTGCGAAAAAACAGCAATGCTGATTTTTTATTATAGTCGATTTTGTCAAAAACGAGCAATGCTGATTTTCGAAAATCCATGCTTCTGCGAAACCTGGTAATGCAGAATTTTCAGAAATCCATGCTTTTGTGAAACCCGGCAATGCTGATTTTCAAAAATCCATGCTTTGTGAATCAAAGTCGTCACAGTTCAGCCAGGGGGGGACCCGGAGGGGCGGAAACCGAGGCCATACGTAGAGACCGTGCGAAATCAAGCCGGGTCCCCTTAGCTGAACTGTTACTCAACGTCTGACCGGGATGCCTTCCGCCTGGAGTCTCGCCTTCAGGTCTTCGATCTTCACCTCACCGAAGTGGAAGATCGAGGCGGCGAGGCCGGCGGAGATGTCCGGAATCTCGTGGAACAGCGTCACGAAATCCTCGATGGAGCCGGCGCCGCCGGACGCGATGACCGGTACCTTCACGAGCTGGTTCACCGCCGCGAGCATCTCGAGATCGAAGCCCTGCTTCACGCCGTCGGTGTCGATCGAGTTCAGCACGACCTCACCCGCACCACGCTTCACGCCATCCCGGATCCACTCGAGCGCATCCATGCCGGTGTCGATGCGGCCGCCGTTCCGGAACACATGATAGCTTCCATCCACACGCTTCGCATCCACCGACAGCACCACGCACTGATTGCCGTACTTCTCGGCTGCCTGGTTAATGAGGTACGGGTTCTTGATGGCACCCGAATTCACCGACACCTTATCGGCACCGCACTTCAGCACGCGGTCGAAATCATCGACGGTATTGATGCCGCCACCGACGGTCAGCGGGATGAAAATCTGCCGCGCGACCTCGGTCAGGATGTCCGTGAAGAGCTTCCGTCCCTCGAAGCTCGCGGTGATGTCATAGAACACGAGCTCATCCGCTCCCGCATCGCTGTAGTATTTCCCGAGCTCCACCGGGCTGCTCACATCGCGCAGTCTCTCGAAATTGACGCCCTTCACCACGCGTCCGTCGCGCACATCCAGGCACGGAATAATTCGTTTCGTGATCATCTCTTCTACCTCTATCTTCCCCACGCGGCCAATGCACTTTCACAGGCACCGTCCGCCGCGTTCTGTCCACCAGCGCTGCATCGATTTCCCGATGTCGCCCGCCGAAGCGCCAGCTCCTTCCAGCCACTTTATCCTCGGGCCACCGCCAGCGCATCCTTCAGCTCGATCGCGCCGTTATACATCGCCTTTCCGAGGATCGCACCATAGAGCCCCATGTCGCGGAGTGCGCGGATGTCCTCAAGCGTCGACACGCCACCGGACGCGGTGATGTCGATGCCGTCGAGCCGGCTCAGGCGCTCATACAGCGGCAGGTTCGTGCCCTTCATCGCGCCGTCCTTCGAGATGTCCGTGACGATCGCGGTCTTCACACCGATGTCCCGCAGCTTCCAGAGGAAGTCAAACATATCGACATCGAGAACCTCGACCCAGCCCTTGACGGCCACCTTGCCATCCTTTGCATCGACGCCCACGGCGATCCGCTCGCCCCAGCGCCCCACCGCATCCCGCAGGAAAACCTCATCGGTCACGGCCTTCGTGCCGAGGATGACCCGCGCAACACCGGCATTCAGGTAGCGCTCGATCATCTCGAGACTGCGGATTCCGCCGCCGATCTCCACCTGAAGCTTCGTCTCATGGCAGATCGCCGCCACCACATCGAAGTTCGGCGTCGTGCCGTCCTTCGCGCCCTCGAGGTCCACGAGGTGCAGCCAGCGCCCGCCGTCTGCCTCGATCCCCCGCGCCGTCGCCACCGGGTCCTCGCTGTACACCGTCATCTTCTGGTAGTCGCCCTTCAGGAGCCGCACCACCTTATGGTCATATAAATCAATCGCTGGAAACAGCAGCATAGTTCCTCCTCACAGTGCAGCAAACGCCTTCAGAATCTTCAGGCCGACAGCCCCGCTCTTTTCCGGGTGGAACTGCGTGCCATAGACATTGCCCTTCTGAACTGCAGCGGTCAACGGCACACCGTACTCCGCCGTTGCCGTCAGATTCGTCTCACAGTCGAAGGCCGCGTAGCTATGCACGAAGTACACACAGTCGCCCTCCTCGAGATCACGGAACAGCGGACAGCGACCGGATGCTCTCGCCGGAATCTGAGCATCCTCTATATGCTCATCCGATGAGGCCGGGTCCGTCGACGAAGTCTGCTTCTCTTCGGATGCTCCCGCCGTCGCCGGATGATCGACGAAGTGCAGCGCATTCCAGCCCATGTGCGGGATGTCGAGATGCGACGGGATCACGCCCTCGATCGGACGTACCTCACCCGGAATTAGCCCGAGGCCCTCGTGTTCCCCATACTCGAGGGAACGGTCGAACAGCAGCTGCATACCGAGGCAGATGCCGAGGAACGGCTTCCCCGTCGCTGCCTGCGCTTTCACGAAATCGAAGAGACCGCAGTCACGCAGCTTCTGCACAGCGTCACCGAACGCGCCGACCCCAGGCAGAATCACATGATCCGCCTGCCGGATGACGTCCTGATCTGCCGTCACCACCACCTCCTCGCCAATCGCCCGAAGCGAGCTCTGAAGCGAGAAGAGATTTCCCACGCCGTAATCGATTATTGCAATCATAGTCGTCCTTTCAATCTGATTTTCCCAATCGGTTTTTCTGATACTTCCTTTTCTGGCACATTATGTTTCGCAATACTGCATATCATCTATTTCATGCTGTTTTGCGAAAAATCCGCCTCAATCCCGGTCTTCCTTGCCAAAGCGGATATCCACGGCGCGGGCGTGGGCAGTAAGCCCTTCCTTATTCGCGAACATGGAGATCTTGTCGTAGTCCTTCTCCAGCGCATCCTTCGTGTAGTAGCTGTACTGCATCTTCTTCACAAAATCGTCAACACCGAGCGGGCTGTAGAAGCGCGCCGTGCCAGAGGTCGGCAGGGTGTGGTTCGGGCCGGCGAAGTAGTCACCGGTCGGCTCGGCGTTGTAACGGCCGAGGAAGACGGAGCCGGCATTCTTAATCAGCGGCAGGTAGTCAAACGGCTGGTCCACACATACCTCCATGTGCTCCGGCGCGATGCGGTTCGCCGCCTCGACGCCTTCGCGGAGGTCATGCGCGACGATGATTTTTCCGTTGTTGTCGATGGACGCCCGCGCGATCTCCTCACGCCGGAGCTGCACGAGCTGTACCTCGAGCTCCTGCTGCACCGCCTCGGCGAGTGCCATGGAATCCGTGA
The DNA here is from genome assembly GCA_937927445.1 of uncultured Oribacterium sp. GTDB lineage: Bacteria > Bacillota > Clostridia > Lachnospirales > Lachnospiraceae > Oribacterium. The sequence continues at coordinate 28,630 of CALAOB010000023.1, forward strand.
TGAGCACCGCCGACGCATTTTTATCGTGCTCCGCCTGGCTCAGCAGGTCCGCCGCCACGAAGCGCGGATCCGACTTTCCATCCGCGAGCACCAGCACCTCCGACGGACCGGCGATCATGTCGATGCCGACCTGTCCGAACACCTGCTTCTTCGCCTCCGCGACGAAGGCATTGCCCGGGCCCACGATCTTATCGACACGTGGAATCGACGCCGTGCCATACGCGAGCGCCGCCACCGCCTGCGCGCCGCCGACCTTGAAGATCCGGCCCACGCCGGCGACATGCGCCGCCGCGAGGATGTACGGGTTCACCGAGCCCTCCTTGTTCGGCGGGGTCACCATGACGATCTCCTCGACCCCCGCAATCTTCGCCGGAATCGCATCCATCAGCACCGTCGACGGATACGCCGCCGTGCCGCCCGGCACATAGA